>SVSB01000017.1 GCA_015064505.1 Oscillospiraceae bacterium | reverse complement strand
TTCGCTAAAAGAAAATGGAGAGATAACCATCCCTTCGATTTCTTTGCTTTTCTTTCCCTTTTTTGCTTCAAATACACAAAAACGCCCACCATCGCTCTCGCGTGATGGGCGTTTTTCGACAGACTGAAACGGCATGACGAATCATGCCGTTTACCCAAAACTTATTATACTGTCTTATTGGAACACACCCTCTGTCGACCCGTTTTTCTTTCCGTACCTTTAATTTTACAGCAAAATTATCCAAACCTCTTTACTTTAGTTTGCGAATGTATTAAAATATACAGGAACGACTTCAAACGGGAGGGCGCATTATGGGCTTTGAGAAAAACGGGCAGACGGATTACCTCTTTGAGGCAATACTCAGCTTGAAGGACAGCGACGAGTGCTACCGCTTTTTTGAGGATCTTTGTACCGCCGAAGAATTAAGAGAGCTTTCCCGCAGAATGCTGGCGGCGAAGATGCTTTACGATAATTGCATCTACTCACAAATAGCATCGGAAACGGGGCTTTCCACCGCAACCATCAGCCGCGTCAGCCGATCCATAAAATACGGCAACGGCGGTTATAATACCGTTCTCGGCAGAATGGAAAAGAAATAATGGGCGATATTTACGATATTCTTGCAAGCAGATACGACGATATCAACTCCTCCGTTGATCACGGGGCTATGGCAGATTTTTTCCTTCGGGGCGCAGAGCGCTTTTCGCGCCGTCCGAAGACCGCCCTTGACCTTTGCTGCGGAACGGGCAGTATGCTCCTTGAGCTTGCGCGCCGCGGACTTGATATGCAGGGCGCGGATATTTCGCCAAATATGCTGAATACTGCAAGGGAGCGTGTAACTGCCGAGGGCTTTTCGGACGTTTTGCTTCTTTGCCAGGACATGCGGGAGTTTGAGCTTTACGGAACCGTAGACGCCATAACCTGCTGCCTTGATTCGCTTAACCATCTTTCAAGCACGAAGGAGCTCGTTCGCGTTTTTTCTCTTGCAAGGAATTATCTTGAATACGGCGGGATCCTGTATTTTGATCTGAATTCAAAATATAAATACGAGAATGTTTACGGTGATAATGCGTATATTCTTGAAGAGGACGGAATGTACTGCGGTTGGCAGAATTTTTACGATCCGAAGCGCGGTATCGCCGAATTCCGACTTTCGGTTTTTGAGGAATGCGAGGACGGTAGCTACGAGCGCAGTGATGCGATCCAGCGAGAGAAATATTTTTCCACGCGCACCGTAAAACGTGCGCTGAAGGAAGCCGGACTTCAGTTTTGCGGCGTGTTCGGAAATACGGATTTTTCTGACCCCGCTGATACCGACGAGCGGCTTTACTATTTTGCAAAACGACCCGAGGAGGGAGAAGAGCTCCTATGAGATCCAAGATAACGAGAATAATGACGCGCGACGGAAGCGCCCGCGTGCATATAATAGAATCCCGCGATATAGTCAACGAGGCTATCCGTATTCACGGCACGGCTCCAACTGCATCTGCCGCTCTCGGCAGACTGCTTACCGTTGGCTCAATGATAGGTTGTATGCTTGGCGAAAAAACCGATGCCCTTACGCTTACCCTTGACGGCGACGGGGAAGCGGGCAAGCTTATCGTTTCCTCCGACTGGCTCGGCAACGTTCGCGGATATATAGAGAACCCGCTTGCCGATCCGCCCGCAAAACCAAACGGAAAGCTTGACGTGGGTGCCGCTGTTGGAAGCGGTATGATGCGCGTTATACGCGATTGCGGCGGAAATGAGCCCCATATCGGCTCCGTTGAGCTTGTGTCGGGAGAAATTGCGGAGGACGTTGCCGCTTATTTCGCCCAAAGCGAGCAGATCCCTACTCTGTGTGCTCTCGGCGTGCTGATAGGGAAGAACGCGGACTGCATCGGTGCGGGAGGAATCATCGTACAGCTGCTTCCTTTTGCGGATGAATCCATTATCTCAAAGCTTGAAAAGAACGCAGAGCGTCTTACGGATATTTCGGGTATTTTCTCCCGTTATGCGGAATCGGATAAGGCAAATCTCTTCGTTGCGGATATTGCTCTTGACGGTATAGAGTACGATCTGTTTGACGAAATAGAGGTTGAATACAAATGCACCTGCTCACGCGAGAGAACGGGCAACGCGGTACACAGCATCGGTAAAAAAGAGGCGCTGTCACTGATTGAGGAAGCGGTAGCCGAGGGTAAAGAACCCGTTATTGAGGTTGGTTGCAGATTCTGCGGCAACAATTACGTGTTTACAAAAGAGGACGTCGAAGAGATGTTCGCTGATAATAATAAAAATGAAGAGGTTTAATAATGCTGACACTTAAAAAATCGGAAAAATTCGAAAGCGCAAAGGGCCCCGTCCTTTGTGTAGTTATGGACGGTATCGGCGTTGGCGGTAAGAATGCCGGTAACGCAGTTGAGAGAGCAAACACCCCCACTCTCGATATGCTGAAGAAGACCTGCCCCTGCGTGGAGCTTAAGGCACACGGCACTGCCGTTGGTCTGCCTTCCGACGACGATATGGGTAACTCCGAGGTAGGACACAACGCACTCGGTGCAGGTCAGGTATTTGCACAGGGCGCAAAGCTCGTTTCCAATTCCATTGAGTCCGGTAAGATGTTTGCCGACAAGGCTTGGCAGGAGATTGCCGCAAACGCAAAGAACGAGGGTGCGGTTTTGCACTTCATCGGTCTTTTCTCCGACGGTAACGTTCACTCTCATATCGATCACCTGAAGGCAATGACCGAGCAGGCAAAGAAGGAAGGCGTAAAGACCGTGCGCTTCCATATTCTTCTTGACGGCCGTGACGTAGGGGAGACGTCTGCCCTTGATTATACGGAGCCTTTTGAAGAATTCCTTGCTTCTCTTTGCGACGGCGGCTTTGACGCACGCATTGCGTCCGGCGGCGGAAGAATGAACATCACCATGGACCGCTACGAGGCTGATTGGAGTATGGTTGAAAGAGGATGGCATACTCACGTGCTCGGCGACGGCAGACAGTTTGCATCCGCAAAGGAAGCAATAGAGACCTACCGCAAGGAAACGGGCGTAATAGATCAGGATCTTCCTGCGTTCGTTATTGCAGAGAACGGCAAGCCCGTAGGTACGATAAACGACGGCGACAGCGTTGTTTTCTACAACTTCCGCGGTGACCGCTCTCTTGAGATATCCCGCGCATTTGAAAGCGGCGACGATTTTGACAAGTTTGACCGCGTTCGCGTACCCAAGGTTGTATACGCCGGTATGCTTGAATACGACGGCGATCTTCATATCCCCTCCAGATATCTCGTTGCTCCCCCCGAGATAACCAATACTATGGGAGAGTACCTTGCGGGAAGCGGCGTGAACGTGCTTGCTATATCCGAGACTCAGAAGTACGGCCACGTAACTTATTTCTGGAACGGTAACAGAAGCGGAAAGTTCTCCGACGAGCTTGAAACTTATATAGAGGTCCAGAGTGACGTCGTTCCCTTTGAGCAGCGCCCCTGGATGAAGTGCGCCGAGATCACCGATAAGCTTATTGAAGCTCTCAGAAGCGGCAAGTATAAGTTCCTCCGCGTAAACTACCCCAACGGCGATATGGTGGGTCACACGGGAAATATCGATGCCACGATCGTTTCCGTTGAAGCACTTGACCTTCAGCTTGCAAGACTTCTTGCGGTCGTTGACGAGGTTGGCGGCGTTGCCATCATTACTGCGGACCACGGTAATGCGGACGAGATGTACGAGCTTGACAAGAAGACGGGCGAGCCCAAGGTTTCAAAGAACGGAAGCTACAAGGCAAAGACCAGCCACACCCTTAACCGCGTGCCTTGTTATATCTACGATAAGAGCGGCAGAGAGGATTACAAGGTAAACGAGGATGACGGAAGCTACGGTCTTTCCGCCGTTGCCGCAACCGTTGTTAATCTCCTTGGCTACGAAGCTCCCGCAATGTGGGATAAAGGACTTATCGGTTAATTTTTTCGACCCGAAGCGTACGTCCGCTTCGGGTCGTTTTGCCAAAAAAAGGTTAAGAATACGTGTTTTTGCCCCGTTTTCGGCGTATGTGAGCAATAAAATACATGAAAAGCCTTGACAGATGGGATGATTCTGTTATATAATTGGCTGAATATTAAAAGTATAACTATGCCGAAAAATGGTGTTATAATGAATTTATTAAAGAAATTCAGCGGCTTTACGGCACTTTGTCTTGCCGTTATGCTGGCGGTGTTGCCTTTTGCGGGCGTTGCCTACGCACAGGAGGAAGAGCCTCTTGTGACAGACGGCATCTACAATATCGTAAACGCATCCAGCGGTAAGCTGCTTGAGGCGTTTGATTACAAATTTGATTATCAGGGAAGGATGCATCTTGACGTGCGCCGTAACGTGCCCGCTCAGGATTTTGCCATCGTTTCCCACAGCGACGGAACCTATTCCATCTGCCCCCAGAATGACGAGGGGGAGTATATGATGGAATACCGCGCGGGTACCGGCGAGGGCGCTTCCATCTATAAGTCGAATGCAAACGACCAAAGCAACAGATTCTTTATATCCAAGAATCCCGACGGAACCTTCAGACTTCGTCCCGTCAACGCCGCTTCCTTTTCTCTTGCCGAATCCAAGACCAATTTTGCCCATTATTATTACAGTCTTTGCGAGCTTCAGAAGCATTCCCTTGACGATGCACAGCGCTGGAAGCTGGAACTCACCGATAAGAAGATCGAGATCAGCATTGAGCTTAACAAGCACTACGATACGGTTAAACAGTACAGTGTTAACGATCTTTACGCAGTAGTTACTCCCGCTGCATATTCCGATAAGGTAGAATGGAGCTCCTCCGACAAGAAGGTAGCTATTGTGGACGATAGCGGCTCTTACTGTGCGTTTTCCGAGGGAGATGCGGTAATAACCGCAACCGTAGCGGGCAAGACCGATTCCTGTACCGTTACCGTTTCCGATAAGGACGCATTTACCTGGTACAGCCAGTGCAATATGTATACCGGCGGTTGGAACGCAGTTGCCGTTAAGGATCTTTATTTCTACGCAAACGGCGTTTACAAGCTGTTTATGATAGACGGCTTCAACAGCAAGACCGACTGGATGGACGAGGGCTGCGCTCTTTGCTGTGCAGCTATGGTGCTTCGTAATCTTGATGCAAGAATGACCGAAGGCTACGATTTCCGCAGCGGTCAGTCCGGTAATCTTGAGTCCGACCCTTATACCTGTGCTCTTGCTAATACATATAACGAGGGAAGCCGCACCGGAAAGGGCGTGCTTAACTACGATCCTATCTATACCGCAATGTCTCTTATCACCTCTCGCTTTAAGGTTGACGGCAAGGCTGTTACTCCCACTACCTACTATTACGTTACCAAGCAGATGATAAAGGAACAGCTTGATAAGCATCCCGAGGGTGTTATCATCGGTATGGAGAGCAGCTACAGAGGCAGTCATTATATTGTTGTTACCGAGTGCATAAATCCCGATGCGGAGAATCCCAACGATTATCAATTCCTCGTTTGCGATCCCGCAGCCTATAACCCCGAGGACGGCAACAACGTTCCCTTTGAAGAGTCTACGTCCTATAAGGAGCTGTACTACAGATATTATCATATGTGGACTCTAATAACCTATACCGTAGCGGATTAAAGCACTTGAATAGAAATAATAACAGAGGTGCGCCGCACCTCTGTTTTGATTAAAGGAGAAATTATGCTGAATTTTAAGTTTCCTACCCCCGAGGTAAAGCAGGAATATGACGTTGCCGTAATTGGCGGCGGTGTTGCCGGTGCCGGTGCCGCACTTGCGGCCGCACGTGCAGGCGTTAAGGTAATTCTGCTTGAAAAGGCTGCGCTTCTCGGCGGACTTGCCACCATTGGACTTATTAACTGGTACGAGCCTCTCTGCGACGGTAACGGTAAAAAGCTTATCGGCGGAATCAGCGAGGAGTTTTTGCACGCATCTATAAAGTATTGCCAGGATACTCTTCCCAAGGATTGGAGAGAGAAGGGAGAGAGTGACGGAGTTTCCAAGCGCTACACCACTCACTTTTCCCCCAACGCTTTTGCTATCGCTCTTTTTGAGCTGCTCGACAACGCGGGCGTTACCGTGAGATACGATACGCTTGCAACCCATCCCCAGATGGAGGGCGGAATATGCAAAGGCATTCTTGCGGAAACGAAAAGCGGCTGTGAATACTACCCTTGCAAGTATATTATTGATGCAACGGGCGATGCGGAGATATTTGCCCGTGCAGGCTGTGAGTGCGAGAACGGAAAGAACTGGATGAGCTTCGTTTCTCACTACTATAAGTACGGAGAAGAGCTGAGACCCGAGATGCTTGCAATGCGCCGCTGGAAGGTATCCGGCTCCGGAATGACGGGCAAGGGTCAGCCCGAGGGATTTGATCCTATTGCGGGCGTTACCAGCGACGAGGTAAATAAGCATATACAGACGGGTCAGAGAATACTTATTTCCCAGCTTCAGACAATGGACAGACAGGCAGGCGAGCTTACCGCTCTTCCCATGATGCCTCAGTTCCGCACGATCCGCCGTATCGTTGGTGATTTCACGCTGACGGAAGAGAATATGTACACGAGATACGACGATGCCATCGGCGCATTTGCGGATTTCCGTCCCTCCAGAAGAACCCAGTGGTACGAGATCCCCTACAGAACGCTCTACTCCTCCAAGTTCCCCAATATGCTTGCGGCGGGAAGAATAATCTCCTCCACCGGTGAAGCGTGGAACGCAAGCCGAGTTATTCCCGTTGCGGTACTTACGGGGGAGGCTTGCGGTATTGCGGCTGCACAGGCGGTTAAGGCAGGGGTGCTCCTTCCTGAGCTTAACGTGGAGAAGCTGCGCACCGAAATGGCGGATAAGGGCAACATCGTTACAAAACCCGAGTGATCTCCGTTGTGTACAAATCACAATAATACTGCGCCTTCTTTGTGCATAATGCCGATTTGGCCTTTTGTTTGCCTTCGGCTATTTGTGACAATGCGCAAAACCGAACAAAAAGTCAATTACGTACAACAAAGGTGTTGTGTGTTTGCGGTTGTTTTGTGATAAGATTTGATCAGGAAACAATTTATCCGTCAACATTTATGGAGGTATAAAATGAGAAAGTTTTCCGGCAAAAAGATAGTTGCCCTGCTTATGGCAGCTCTTATGCTCGTATCGGTTTTTGCTTTTGCGTCTTGCGGCGAAAAGAATCCTCCCGCAAATACCGACGTGACCACCGATAACGGCGACGTAACCACCGAAGCCCCCGTGACAACCGAGCCCGTAACCACCGAGATACTCCCCGAGGTATATGAGGGAGCTGATTTTGAAGATTACGAATGCAATATTCTGCTTGGTCTTACCACTCTCGGCAGAAACGAGTTCAAGACCGAGGAGTCCTCAAGCGTATTCAGCAATGCTATATACCTCCGCGCCCTCAAGATGGAGGAGGATTACGGCGTTCTGTTTTCGACCGAGGAGCACTTTACGGGTGGTTTCTCCGCAAACACCACTCTTGCAAGAGAGTATTCTGCTGGTGATACCAACTACGATTTCACCATTGCCCGTAGCTACGACGTTTCCAAGCTGACCGTAAACGGTCACCTTTACGACCTTATGGAGCTTGATAATCTTGATCCCTCCAAGCCTTGGTGGGACCAGACCGTTGTTAAGGATTCCACTATCGCAGGCTCTCTTTACTTCGCATCCGGTGATATCTCCACGCTCGTAAACGATTTCGTTTGCTGCATCGCCTTCAACAAGGAGATGTTCAAGGAAGCTATCGGCCAGGATACCCAGGTTCTTTATCAGCTTGTTGATAACGGCGAATGGACCCTTGATAAGCTCAACGAGTACTCTGCATACGTTTCCGAGGATCTTAATAACGACGAGGTTCTCGACTCCCGCGATAAGTACGGTCTTACCGTTTGGGATAGCCGCGTTATCGCAACCGTGCACGGCTCCGGCGGTAAGGTAGTTTCTCTTGACGAGGACGGATATCTCACCCTTACCCTGAACACCGAGCGCAATATGACCGGTGTTTCCAAGTTCATCGAGATCTGTATGCACGACTACGTTCTTAACATGGTCGGCATGAAGGGCGGCGTAGACTGGAAGACCATCTTTATCAACAAGCAGGCTCTCTTCACCATGTCCTCCTTCAACTCTCTTGATTATTTCCGTAACCTTGATACCGATTACGGTATTCTTCCTCAGCCTAAGTCCTTTGCGGATCAGGAGAGCTATTACAGCTCAATCGTAAGCACCCACGCATGCTTCTTTGCCGTTCCCACCCTTCAGGAGGATGCAGGTAGAACGGGCGCTATTGCTGAGCTTCTCGGCTATCTCGGCAAGTCCACTCTTACTCCCGCATACTATGATAAGACCCTTAACGGTACTCACATCCGTGACGAAGAGTCCGCAGGCTCCATTAAGATCTGCTTTGATACCAAGGTAGTTGACCTTGGCGACTACTTCTCCGTTGGTTCTTACTACTCTCAGCTTGCCGCACTTCTTAACAACAAGCAGCCTGACGGCTTCGCTTCTATGTATGAGAAGTTCAAGAACTCCGCAGACGCCCAGATCAAGAACATCAACACTCAGGTTGACGCTCTGAAGGCAAACAATGACTGATATTTAAATTTTATCGGCTCCGTGATCACACGCGGAGCCGTTATTTTTATCTTTGTTATTGTTATTTTTATACACGTGTGTTAAAATAGAAAAAAACTGTTCGAGGTTGTTATGAAAGTCAGTGAAAGATTTTTAAAATACGTATCATATCCCACTATGTCCGATGAAAACAGCGCGACCATCCCCTCAACGGAAAAGCAGAAGGTGCTGGGTGTTGCGCTTGTAAATGAGCTTATCTCTCTCGGCATAAGCGATGCAAGAATGGACGAATACGGCTACGTATACGGAAAGCTTCCTTCCAATTCCGAAAAAAAGCTTCCCGCCATCGGTCTTATCGCCCATATGGATACTTCTCCCGCCGCAGCGGATTCTCCCATTGCCGCATCCGTCGTTGGGTATAAGGGGGAACCCGTGCTTCTTAACGGGGAGAAGGGAATTTACCTTACCCGTGAGGAATATCCCTCCCTTGAC
The DNA here is from genome assembly GCA_015064505.1 of Oscillospiraceae bacterium. Taxonomy (GTDB): domain Bacteria; phylum Bacillota; class Clostridia; order Oscillospirales; family CAG-272; genus RUG12395. Next base: position 43,347 of record SVSB01000017.1, on the reverse strand, counting down.
AATTACGTTGGTAAGCACCTTATCGTGACGGACGGAACGACTCTTTTGGGTGCCGACGATAAGGCGGGCATTGCTGAGATAATGACTGCCATTGAAAAAATAATTGAAAGCGGCGCAGAGCACGGGGATATCTGCATCGGATTTACTCCCGATGAGGAGATCGGCAGAGGGGCTGACAAATTTGATATTTCCGCATTTGGAGCAGATTACGCTTATACCATAGACGGCGGGGCTCTCGGCGAGCTTGAGTATGAGAATTTCAACGCCGCATCCGCCCGCGTTACCGTAAACGGAGTTTCCATCCATCCCGGCTCCGCAAAAAACAAGATGATGAACGCCATCACAATCGCAATGGAGTACAATTCCATGCTTCCTCCCATGGACGTGCCGGAAATGACAGAGGGGTATGAGGGCTTCCACCATCTTTGCGATATTGCGGGTGATATCGAGAAGACCGTGATGACCTATATCGTGCGCGACCACAGCAGGGAAGTATTCGAGCGGCGCAAGGCCTATATGCTTAAGGCGGCAGAGGAAATAAACGCAAAATACGGCAGTGATCTCGTTTCCGTGGAGATGCGTGATTCCTATTATAATATGCGCGAGATCATAGAAGAGCATAAATATACCGTTGAAAGAGCGGAAAAGGCAATGCGCGCCTGCGGAGTTGAGCCGCGTATTATTCCCATAAGAGGAGGCACCGACGGCGCCCGTCTTTCCTTTGAGGGATTGCCCTGCCCCAATATCTGCACGGGCGGCGAGAATTTCCACTCCCGCTTTGAATATATCTGCGTTGAAGCTATGGAAAAGATAACCGATATTATAGTGACACTCGTAACGGACGTTAAATGAGCTTTTCATTTAACATAATGTTTGTGTATTTAACATAAGTTTTTATTTTCTTGACCGATTTTTGCCTCCTGATGTACAATATAAAGGAAAAGACCGCAACATTTGTCCATATTTGATTTTGCGTTGTCTTGCTTATGCACAGAATGCATAGTATAATATCTTTAAAACAAAGAAGCGAGGAGTGCGTTATGAAAAAAACAGTTGCATTATTGTTAGCTATCCTTATGCTTGGAGCTTGCCTCTTTTCCTGTGGAGAAAAGCCTCCTGTAACGGGAGATACTACTCCTGCGGTCACCACGGATGCGGCTGATACCGAGCCTGCAGAGACCGCAGAGCTTCCAAAGCTTTCGGGCGAGACCTACGACGGATACGAGTTTACCATACTTACCGCCTTTGGACTTGCCAACAGCGACTTCGACGGTGAGAAAAACACCACGGGCTACGATCTTGTAAACGAGCAGATCTTCCGCCGCAATTCCGAGATCGAGGACAAGTACGACGTTACCATTGAGACGGTATACGAGAAGGGAACCTCCTTTGGCGACGGCCCCGGCTTCCGTCGCGTTTCCGAGGATTATATCGTAAACGATTCCTCCTACGATATCTGCGAGATAGGTATCTACGATGCGGCACAGCTTGGTCTCAACGGTTATCTTTACGATCTTAACTCTTTGCCCTACGTTGATCTTCAGCGCTCCTGGTGGGATCAGAAGGCAAATGAGGACCTTGAGATAAACGGCATAATGTATTACTCCACGGGCGATATCAGCTTTATTGATAACATTGCCACGCATATGATAATGTTCAATAAGGATATGCTCAAGACTCATAATTTTACCGAGAATCCCATAACCCTCGTTGAAGAAAACAAGTGGACCATTGATAAGCTTGCGGAAATGGTATCCAAGGTCTCCGTGGACGTTGACGGTAACGACGTGCTTGACCGCAACGATACCTTCGGCCTGCTTACCTGGAACGATACCATTCTTGCATCCCTTGCAAGCGGCAGAGAAAGAGTTTGCACCATAGACGACGACGGATATATTTCTCTTACTCTCTATAACGACAGGACCGTGTCTATAATTGATAAGTATATGACCATGAACAACACCAAAAACGTGTTCAATTATCAGACCAAGACCACGGACTGGGACGTTTGCCGCAAGACTATGTTCGATGAGAACCGCGCGCTGTTCTATTTCACTCTGTTCACCACTGTTCCGAAGCATCTTGACTCCAGCGTAAAGTTCGGTATAGTGCCTTATCCGAAGCTTGATGAGAATCAGGCGGACTACGGACATTACGTAAGCGCAACTCACGCCTGCGTTGTTGCCGTTGAGGTATTTGCGGATGATCTTGAATGCGTTGGCTCTATCCTTGAGGATTTTGCTTATATCGGCAAGCAGAAGATCACTCCCGCGTATTACGAGCAGACTCTTAAGAGCAGACTTATGCCCGATGACGAAAGCTACGGAATGCTTGATATTATCTTTGCTTCCCGCGTATTTGACGTTGGTATCTATTATAAGATCGGCGGCGCGCAGACCTTTGCCGCTCATCTTACGGGAATCATTACCTCCGGCACCAACAATTTCACCTCCCGCTACAATACCTATAAGAACGCGGCTCAGAAGAAGGTAGACACCATAAATAAGAGCTTTGAGGATGCTCAGGTAATAGGAAAAGAATGAGAAAGCTTTTAATTATTCTTTTATTAAGTTCGGTGCTTGTTTCCTGCGGGGAGCAAGCACCCACCCCCGTTGTAAGCGATACGACGGATGCCGCTCAAACGACGGAGCCCGTATCCGATACGGAGCAGACGGGCGGAACGCAGCCTGCGGAGGACGAGCCCGTGAAGAATACGTATATTCACAGTATTTCGGAGCTTAATAAAGAAGCTGTAAGAGACAGTCACGGCGCTGACTATGCAAGTGCTGGGCTTGAAAGCAACTTCAGAGAGTACGTATCCATAAAGCCCAGCTTTTTAAAGACCTCGGTTGCCTTTTATCCCCGTATAAAGCAGATGAACGGCGGCGGCTTTATACTGTTCTATCAGAACGGAAATCACGGCCCCGATATTTATTACTGCCTTTCCGAGGACGGTCTTGAATACGAGGAGCCGCAGGTGCTCTTTAAGGGTACGGCTTCAAAGCTTTATTCAACCTGCGACGCGGTAGTTCTGCAGAACGGAGATATTCTTGCGGTGGTTACTTTCAGAGCCGCAACGAATTATTTGCAGTATCCCATGCAGTGCGGTATTTCCATCAGACGCTCCACGGATAACGGAAAAACGTGGGGAGAAGAGCAGGTGATCTTCCGCGGCTGTAACTGGGAGCCCTCCATACTTCAGCTTAAGAGCGGAGAGATACAGGTATATTGGACCAATACCACGGGACTTAAGACCCCGGAGGGAACCTTTACCTCCACGGGTACCGCAATCGTTCGCTCCCTTGATAACGGCGTTACCTGGACGGGTGACGTTAATAAGGCGTGGAGCGGACAGATAGTTTCCCAATCCAAAACCGAAAACATCAAGGGCGTGCAGATGTTCTCCGATCAGATGCCCGTTGCTGTGGAGCTTCACAGCGGCAGAATAGCCCTTGCCCTTGAAACAAGGCTGGACCGAGTTCCAAATTTCAGACTTTCCATATCTCTTTCCGACGATAACTGGGCAACGGCTCTTGAACCCTTCAAGGACGTGGGTCCCGCAAAAAAGCTCTCCAATTACTGCATAGGCGCAGGCCCCTATATCGGTCAGTTTGAATCGGGAGAAACGGTGGTTTCTTATAACCGTAAGAGCAATCTTACCTTTATCCTCGGTGATGAGAATGCGGAAAAATTCGGCAAGGAGCACGCTCCCTATGCAGGCGTTTCCACAAACTATTGGGGATGCTTTGACATCATCGGCACCCACTCTCTTATAACTGCAGGTGAATACCGCAACAAAACGGGTGAGAGCGAGCTTAACTTCATCGTCAGCGGCAGACTGTATCTTAACCACCGCATTGATGCAAAGGCGCATACGGTAACCGTTGACGGAGATGCAAAGGAATGGGAAAATAATACGGACGCGCTGTTCGTAGGAAGCGTTTCTCAGGCTCAAACCGCCACCCGCTTTGCGGTAAACGGAAACGAGCTTGCCATCCTTTGCGAAAGACTTGATTACAGCGCCGATGAAAAGGCGGATACCACTTCCGTGATGATCGCCCCCTCCGCTTCCTCCAAGGTGCATTATATTATCACCTTTGGTGCTGACGGAGTACGCAGTGCCGCAAAGTTTGAGAACGGCAAGAGCGCGGTTATCGACGTAAGCGCCATAAAGTTTGCATCTCTTGTAAACGAGGCGGATGGAAAAAAGGACGTTCAGGCGGGATATACCGCAGAACTTTCCTTGCCCCTTTCCCTGATAGGAAACCCCTCCGATGGATTCGTTTGCAATATTCTTCTCCAGAACACCGATAACGGCAAGAAGAGTGATCGCGATATGCTTTCGGGCACCGATCTTTCCGATTATTCCACCTGGTATAAGGTCAGCTTTGCAAAATAATAAATAAGCGAAAAATACCCTGCATTATCCTTGAGCGGTCAAAGTAAACGAGGATAAGCAGGGTATTCTTATTCGTGAGAATCATTCATCTTCAAGCACCAAAAAAACCCGCCCTCCGTCGGTAACGGTCAAAAGAAGAACGTCCTTTATTTGGGCGTTCTTCTTTTTCAGCAGTTTATCAAGCCACCGTTCATCCTTTCCGCAGGCTTTAAGCTCGTTTGAGTCAACTCTTCCTGCGGTTACCACGGCGTGGGCAACGCCCGCCTCGGCGCATTCCATATTAAGATCGTCAAAGGAAAGGGGGCGGTATTTGGATTTCAGAATTATGCTCAATTTGCCGTTGGATTCAAGGGTGGCGTTCAGCACCTGCTCGGGCTCGGATATGCCCTGCAGGCGAATCTCGGAAAGAAGCTCGTCCATGCTTACTCTTGCCCTGCGTAATTCCTTTTTGTCGGGCTTTCCGTTGTGTATCAAAGCACTTGGCTTCCCCTCAAGAAACTCGCGCACAAAGGGAATTTTCAGCGCCAGAAAGGACGTTGCGATCTCAAGGAGAAGTATTGCCCCAAGGGCGGCAATGGGAATGAGAGGAGATATGCGGTCGTCGATTATGGGCACCGTTGCAAGCTCCGAGATAAGAAGCGTTGTAATAAGCTCCGATATCTGCAGCTCCCCCGTTTGCCTTTTGCCGAGTATCTTCATCGCCGCAAGCAAACCGAAATAAACCGCCACCGCCTTCAAGACGGCGTACAGAACTGTCATATTAACTCCTTTTTGTATTATAGTGCGCAGTTTTTCTTTATTGATGCAAATAAACTTGATAAACGATTTCAACGCAGAGGTCAACAGAATATACCGCGAGGGCAAGGCGGCAGGAAAGACGGACGAAAAAATCGGAAAAGAGGTTGAAGAGGCAGCAAGCCGAAAGTTCTATATCACGGCACGGCATCGGGTAAGTTTTAGATATTCCATAAAGCAAAAGGCAACGTGGAGGGCGATTTGGAAGCGACTTTTACTTCACGGAGAGAGAGTTTGATGTTACGGGATCCCTTATAATTGAGAAAACCAAGAGCAAATATAATTGCACTTGGTTTTCTTTGTTTTATTTAGCGTCGTTTGCTCTGATCTCGCTTCTTCTGATCTTACCGTTGAAGGTCTTGGGAAGCTCGGAGCAGTATTCGATTATACGGGGGTATTTGTAGGGAGCGGTGTTCTTCTTAACGTAGTCCTGAAGCTCCTTCGTAAGCTCGGGAGTTCCTTCAAAGCCTTCCGCAAGAACTACCGTTGCCTTTACAACGAAGCCTCTCACCTTATCGGGAACGCCCGTAACGGCAACCTCCTTAACGGCATCATGCTCAAGCATAACGCTTTCTATCTCAAAGGGGCCGATGCGATATCCCGAGGACTTGATAACGTCGTCGTTTCTTCCAACGTAGCGGAACAGACCCTTCTCATCTCTGTATGCAAGGTCGCCCGTGTGGTAGAAGCCGTCGTGCATCGCCTTTGCGGTGTCGTCAGGGCTCATATTGTAGGAGTCAAGCACGCCGCACGCTTTTCTTTTGGTGGAGAGAACGCGGATGCAGATCTCGCCAACGCTGCCTCGGGGGCAGGACTGGCTTTCCGCATCAAGAATATGCACGTCCATACCGGGGATGGGAAGACCCAAAGTACCGGGGGTCGGCTCCGTCCAGGGATAAAGTGTACCGATGCAGATGCAGGTCTCCGTCTGACCGAAGCCCTCGTAGATCTTATGGCCCGTAAGCTCCTTCCACTTGTTGAAGATATCGGGATTAAGAGCCTCACCCGCAGAGCAACAATGGGTAAGGGAAGAAAGATCGTATTTTTCAATACCTTCCTCAAGAAGCATACGGTACATGGTGGGAGGTACGCAGAAGGTGGTGACCTTGTATTTTTCCATTATGGAAAGGATATCTGCGGCGTTGAAGCGGTCAAAATCGTAAACCAGCACCGCACTTTCTCCAAACCACTGACCGTACATCTTGCCCCAAAGGGACTTAAGCCAGCCCGTATCGGAAATGGTGAAGTGAAGTCCTCCGTCCACAACTCTGTGCCAGAACACGCCCGTCATAATATGACCAAGGGGGTATTTGAAGTTGTGGCAAACCATCTTGGGGTATCCGCTCGTGCCTGAGGAGAAGGAAAGAAGCATGGTATCGTCTGCCTTGGTTGCTTCCTTACCCGTGGGGCGCTGCCACTTGTCGCTTGCCATGGCAATGCCTTGCTCAAGGTCAAACCAGCTCTCGCCCGCGTTCTTTCTTCCGCCCACAAGCTTGATCTCAACGGTCTCGCACTTGTCTGCACCTTCGTCAAAATTCTCGGTGCAGTTGCCGTGGCCTGTGATTATAACGCATTTTACCTTTGCGGCGTTGCAACGGTATATGTAATCCTTTGCCTTAAGCATATCGGTTGCCTGAATTGCAATGGCACCGATCTTGTGCAGACCCAAAAAGCAGAACCAGAAGTAATAGCTGCGTCTTAAAACGAGCATTACCTTATCGCCCTTTTTGATACCCAGATATTTGAAGTAGTTTGCCGCCTTATTGGAATAAAGCATCATATCGCGGAAGGTGAAGCGCTTTTCCGTTCCGTCCTCACCTACCCAGATCATAGCAAGCTTATCGGGCTTGGTTTTGCCAAGCTCGTCAAGAACGTCGTATGCAAAGTTGAAATTGTCCTTGAAGGTCAGATTGTAATTATGCTGTGCATCCTTAAGGGAAAGAAAATCGTCACGGGACGCACCGACAAATTTTTCGTAGATTGGCATAAGGTCCTCCGCTTACTTGATAACAACGGCGATGAATTCGGCGGGCTTATCGCCAAGCGCTACCTCCGCGTGGGGAACGCTGGAGTCAAAGTATACGCTGTCGCCCTTGGAGAGCTCGTAGGAGATATCACCTATGTAAAGCATCATCTTACCGGAAATTACATAGTTGAACTCCTGACCGTCGTGTCCGTGCATAACGGGGGGATTGGGGTCAGGATTTATGGTAACGAGGAAGGGCTCTGCCTTCTTATTGCGGAAGGTGTAGGCAAGATGCTTGTAGTCGTACTCGTGCTCGCGCTTAACGGAGTATCCCTTGCCCTTTTTTACCATACTGCACATGGAAAGAGTGGGGGCGGTTCCGCTGATAAGGTCAAGTACGTCAACCCCGAGGATCTCTGCCGCATTGTAAATAACGCTGAAGGAAAAGTCCTTTTCGCCGTCCTCGTAGGAATGGTACGTATCAATATCTACCTCAAGCTTTGCCGCCATCTCCTCTGCGGTGATCTCCATATCCTCGCGCAGGGTACGAAGGCGCATACCGATATCTTTGATCTGCTCGTTCATTACTTATCTCCTTCGTAATTATATCCAAGCTCGAGAGCGCGGATGTTGAGGGCAAGCATCTCCTGCTTCTTTGCGGGAACAAGCTTTTCCATTGCCGCCTTTGCGGAGTCCATGGTCATAATATTGCTGTGTCTGATAACGCATCCCAGCATTATCATATTGGCAAGACCGTTAAGGCCGTTATCGCCTGCCATTGCGGTTGCGGGAATGTAATGCACGCCTGCATCGGTGCGGGTGCTCTTTCTCTCGATAAGAGAGCTGTCAAGGTAGAGAGCGCCGCCTGCGGGTACGTCGTTTTCGTACTTATCAAAGGAGGGGCCGTTCATTGCAACGAGAATATCGGGCTTGTCAACGATGGGAGAGCCGATAAGAGTATCGCTGATGATAATGCTGCAGTTTGCGGTACCGCCGCGCATCTCGGGGCCGTAAGAGGGAAGCCAGCTTACCTCCTTGCCGGACATAAGTCCTTCGTATGCAAGGAACTTGCCCGCAAAAAGAATACCCTGTCCGCCAAAGCCTGCAATAAGGATCTTGGTGTTCATTACTTTTCCTCCTTTGTTTTGTCTTTATAAACGCCGAGAGGATAGTAGGGAAGCATATTCTCCTCAAGCCACTTAAGCGCGTCTGCGGGAGTCTTGCCCCAGTTGGTGGGGCAGGTGGAAAGAACCTCAACGAGAGAGAAGCCCTTGCCCTCTATCTGATTCCGGAACGCCTTCTTGATGGCAGCCTTTGCCGCCTTGATGTTCTTGATGTTGTTAACGGCAACTCTTTCAAGATAAGCGGCACCGTCAAGCTGAGAAAGCATCTCGCAGACCTTAACGGGGTAACCGACTGTGTTAACGTCACGTCCGTAGGGGGAGGTCTGGGTGATCTGTCCGGGGAGGGAGGTGGGCGCCATCTGACCGCCCGTCATACCGTAGATCGCGTTGTTAACGAAAATAACGGTTATGTTTTCGCCTCTTGCGGCGCTGTGTACGGTTTCTGCGGTACCGATTGCGGCAAGGTCGCCGTCGCCCTGATAGGTGAATACTATGTTGTTTGCATCCGAGCGTTTAAGACCCGTTGCAACGGCGGGAGCACGTCCGTGAGCCGCCTGAACCATATCAACGTTGAAGTAGTTGTAAGTAAATACGGAGCATCCTACAGAGGCAACGCCGATTGTTCTGCCCTGTACACCAAGCTCGTCTATCGCCTCAGCAACAAGGCGGTGAATAATACCGTGGGTGCAGCCGGGGCAATAATGCAGGGGCGCATCCGTAAGTGCTTTAGGTTTTTCAAAAACGATCATTATCTTAACCTCCGATCTGTGCGGCTTCCGCGATCTTAACTGCAATGTCCTCGGTAGTGGGGATCATACCGCCGCTGCGTCCGCAGAACAGTACGGGCTTTCTGCAACGGATGGCAAGCTCAACGTCCTCGATCATCTGACCCATGTTAAGCTCAACGGAAATGAAAGCCTTAACCTTGTCTGCCGCCTTGTTGAGTGCTTCCTTGGGGAAGGGCCATACGGTAATGGGGCGGATCATACCGACCTTGATGCCGCGTGCTCTTGCCTCGTCGATGGCGTTCTGTGCAACTCTTGCGGCAATACCGAAGGCAACGATGCAGATCTCAGCATCCTCCATACGGTATTCCTCGTGCATAGCCTCGGTCTTGCAGATCTCCGCGTACTTTGCGTATCTCGCGTTATTGAATACCTCAAGCTCGTCCGGCTTAAGGAACAGAGAGTTTACGATATTGGGCTTTCTTTCGCACTTGGTACCCGTAAGTGCCCAAGGCTTCTCGTAGGTCTTTACCTCGCCCACGTCAAGGGAAACGGGCTCCATCATCTGACCCATAGTGCCGTCCGCAAGGATCATTGCGGTCATTCTGTACTTATCCGCAAGGTCAAAGCCCTTTACGGTAAGGTCCACCATCTCCTGAATGGAGGAGGGAGCAAGCACGAGCATGTGGTAATCGCCGTGTCCGCCGCCTCTGGTTGCCTGGAAGTAATCGGACTGGGAGGGCTGAATACCGCCAAGTCCGGGTCCGCCGCGCTGTACGTTTACAACGAGGGCGGGAAGATCACAGCCCGCAAGGTAGGAAAGACCCTCGCTCTTCAGAGAAATTCCGGGGCTGGAGGAGGAGGTCATAACGCGCTTACCGGTGGAAGCAACGCCGATAACCATATTTATAGCCGCTATCTCGCTTTCCGCCTGCAGGAAAACGCCTCCGTCGATCTTGGGCATCCTCTTTGCCATATAAGCGGCAACCTCTGTCTGGGGGGTTATAGGATATCCGAAGTAGTGACGGCAGCCTGCCATGATGGCGGCTTCTGCCATAGCCTCGTTACCCTTCATAAGTACTTTAGCCATTACGTTTTCCTCCTTACTTTTCAACGGTGATAACGCAGTCGGGGCAAATGGTGGCGCAGAATGCGCAGCCGATGCACTTGCTGCTGTCGGTTACTTCCGCAGGGTGATAACCCTTTTCGTTAAGCTCCTTTTTAAGAGCAACTATCTTCTTGGGACATACGGTAACGCAAAGACCGCAGCCCTTACAAAGCTTTTCGTTGAATGATACCTTTGGCATCTTCATTCCTCCTTTTTATCAAAAGACTGACGAACGTACAGTCTTATGGGTTTCAAATTTTCGATCTTGCCGTCAAGCTCTCTGCAGATCTCAGGCTTTGCGCAGGTGAATACAACGGGAATTCCCGCAATGCGGGATACCTCGTTTGCGTATTCAACGCTGTCAAGCACGTTTTCGGCAGTGGTAGCGGAGCCGAGATTGGAGTTGTTTACTATCCCCGTAAAGGGAATTCCCGAGCTTGCCTCTATCTCCCGCATTATCTCAATGCAATCCTCGGCGGTTGCAGTGAGAGGACGGTATTTGTTTATAACCAGCAGAGCCGCGTAATCGTTTTCTTCAAGAATAGCGGGGGCGTATCTGCCAAGGGCAAGAGCTCCTCTGTCGTCACCTCCCACGTCGATCACCGAGCGGCAATCCCTGTCGTGAACCAGTGAATAAGCCTCTGCGGGAAGGGCGGGGGTGTCAACGTTTGTGTTTGCGTAGGGAGATGATATAAGTCTTATGCCGTTCTCCTCAAGAACGCCGATGGCATCCTTGGAGCGGAAATATGGATTGACTATATCAAGATCCGCAATGGCGACCCGCTCAAAGAGCTTTCTTTGCTCAAGGGCGTAATTGACGGCAATATTTGTTTTCCCGCTGCCGTAATGACCGGCAAATACGGTAACTCGCTTTACAGCCTTACGGTCCATCCGAAGGTGTCCTCGATTCTGCCCCACTGGATACCGGTAAGGTTATCGTAAAGAAGCTGGGTGACCTCGCCTATCTCGTTGTTGTTGATGGTGTAGGTCTTTTCGTTGTAGTAAAGCTGACCGATGGGGGAAACTACGGCAGCGGTACCGCAACCCCAGGCTTCCTCAAGTGTGCCGTTCTCCATAGCCTCGCAAAGCTCGTCGATGGAGATCTTTCTTTCGGTTACGGTAAAGCCCTTTGCGCGGAGAAGCTCAATGCAGCTCTTTCTGGTGATACCGGGAAGGATGGAGCCTTCAAGGGAGGGGGTAACGATCTCGCCGTTTATCTTGAACATAACGTTCATAGCGCCAACCTCCTCTATGTACTTGCGGTCAACGCCGTCAAGCCACAGAACCTGGGTAAAGCCCTTTGCGGCTGCCTTCTCGCCTGCGCGGTTGGATGCCGCGTAGTTTCCGCCGCACTTTGCGTAACCGGTACCGCCACGTACTGCACGAACGTCCTCGTTCTCGATCATGATCTTAACGGGGTTGATGCCCTCCTTGTAGTAGCTTCCGCTGGGGGAGCAGATGATCATGAAGCGCGCCTTCTTGATGGCGTGAAGACCGAGCGCGTCATCGGTGCCGAAAAGGAAGGGACGAAGGTAGAGAGATTCGCCCGCGCCGTGGGGTACCCACTCGGCATCAAGCTTAACAAGCTCCGTAAGAGCCTGTATGAAATCCTCCTCGGGGATCTCGGGAAGACGTATTCTCTCTGCGGAATTATTGATGCGGCGAGCGTTCTCGATGGGACGGAACAGCTGGATCTCGCCGTCCTCGCGGCGGTAAGCCTTAAGACCCTCAAATACCTCTGCGCCGTAATGGAATACGGTTGCGGCGGGATGCAGGGAAATGGGAGCAAAGGGAACTATTCTGGCGTCCTTCCAGCCCTCTCCCGCAACGTAGTCCATAATAAACATATGGTCGGTAAAGTATTTGCCGAAGCCAAGATCCTTCGTGGGCTTCTCAATGGGGGTGGTGGTTTTGGTAATGGAAATATTCATAACGTACATCCTTTCTTACAGTTCATTTAAATCATAAGGTGTGGTTTGGTAAACGTAGTAATTGAGCCAGTTGGAGTAAAGCAGACTTGCGTGGCTTCTCCATCTGCAAAGGGGTTCTTTGGTGGGGTCGTCATCGGGGAAGTAATTCTCGGGAACGTTCGGGGAGATGCCTGCGTTTACGTCCCTCGTGTATTCCTTGTTAAGGGTGTCGGCATCATATTCGGGGTGACCCGTAATAAATACCTGACGTCCGTTATCCGTCGCAAGAGCGTACACGCCCGCTTTGTCGGAGAGCGAAATGATGCGAAGCTCGGGAACTGCGGCACAGTCCTCGTATCTCACCTCCGTGTAGCGGGAATGGGGAACGAAGAACTCGTCGTCTGCACCTCGGAACAGCATGGAAGTCTTTCTGACCACGCGATGCTTGTATACGCCCGAAAGCTTTTCCTTAAGGGGATGCTTTTTGATGCCGAAGTGGTAGTATAGACCTGCTTGCGCACCCCAGCAAATGTGGAAGGTGCTGTGGACGTTGGTCTTTGACCATTCCATGATCTCGCAAAGCTCTTTCCAGTGGTCAACGTCCTCAAATTCCATCTTTTCAACGGGCGCACCCGTGATTATCATTCCGTCAAATTTGCGGTCCTTCACGTCGTCAAAGTGCTTATAGAATGTCTGCAGATGGCTTTGGGGAGTGTTTTTGGAGTTGTGGGTCTTTGTGCAGATAAACTCAAGCTCTATCTGCAGGGGGGTATTACCAAGAAGGCGGGAGAGCTGTGTCTCGGTGTCTATCTTCAGCGGCATAAGGTTGAGCAGCAAGAGCTTAAGAGGACGGATGTCCTGGGTTATCGCTCTTTTCTCAGTCATAACGAAGATATTCTCGTTATTCAGAACCCTCACCGCAGGTAGGGCATCGGGAATCTTTATGGGCATTTCAGTCCTCCAATGCTTGCTTCAGGTCTGCGATGATGTCGTCCGCGTTTTCAAGGCCGCAGGAGAAGCGTATGGTATTGGGGGAGATGCCGCAATCCGCAAGCTCGCTGTCGGACATCTGACGGTGGGTAGCGCTTGCGGGGTGAAGCACGCAGGTGTGCGCATCCGCAACGTGAGTAGCGATGATGGCAACGCGCAGCTTCTTCATGAACTTTTCCGCATCTGCTCTCGTGCCCTTGATCTCAAAGGTAACAACGCCGCAGGAGCCGTTCGGCAGATACTTCTTTGCAAGCTCGTGATACTTGCTGCTTTCAAGTCCGCAGTAGTTAACGCTTGCGATCTTTTCGTGCGCCTCAAGGAACTCGGCAACCGCCTGCGCATTTTCGCAATGGCGCTTCATTCTTACGTGCAGGCTTTCAAGTCCCAGGTTAAGAATGAACGCGTTCTGGGGAGATTGGATGGCGCCAAGGTCACGCATAAGCTGTGCCGTTGCCTTGGTTATGTAAGCTCCCTCAATTCCGAAGCGCTCGGTATACGTAATGCCGTGATAGCTTGCGTCGGGCGTGCAGAGTCCGGGGAACTTATCGGGGTATTTGGTCCAGTCGAACTTTCCGGAGTCGACGATACAGCCGCCAACGCCCGATGCGTGTCCGTCCATATACTTCGTGGTGGAGTGAACGACGATATCTGCGCCCCACTCGATTGGTCTGCAGTTTACGGGGGTGGCAAAGGTGTTGTCAATAATAAGGGGAACGCCGTGGCTGTGCGCCATGTTTGCAAAGCGCTCTATATCAAGCACGGTAAGGGCGGGGTTTGCAATGGTCTCGGCAAAGACCGCCTTGGTGTTCTCGCGGAATGCGGCGTTGAATTCCTCATCGGAGCATTCGGGAGAAATAAAGGTAAAGTCAATGCCCATTCTCTTAAGCGTAACGGCGAAAAGATTGTAGGTTCCTCCGTATATGCAGGAGGAAGCAACGACGTGATCTCCGCAGGACGCGATATTGAAAATAGAGAAGAAGCTTGCGGCCTGACCGGAGGAGGTGAGCATTGCGGCGCTTCCTCCCTCAAGCTCGCAGATCTTTGCGGCGGCATAGTCGTTGGTGGGATTCTGAAGGCGGGAGTAAAAATATCCGCTTGCCTCAAGATCAAAGAGCTTTGCCATATCCTCGCTCGTGTCGTATTTGAAGGTGGTGCTCTGGATTATGGGTACCTGGCGGGGCTCGCCGTTGCCGGGAACGTAGCCGCCCTGCACGCATTTCGTTTCGATTTTCGTGTTTGCCATAAGGCCTCCTATAAAACTAAAACGGTCTTGCCACAGCAAAACCGTCAACTTACAGATTCCAATCGGTAATAAGTTACTTTTTGCTTGGCAGTGCGCATCTCTTGCGCATTATAATGGCGGGAATAATTATGGAAAGGGGAATTATCGCAACGGGAGGGCAAAGCATAATTATCGCAATAATAATGCACATAAACAAAACAGACATTGCGCCGGCAATGTCTGCAAAGTCGTATATCAGCGCAGAGAAAGAAGAAGGTGCAAAGCCGTTTGCATCTTTGGTATTACGGTTTGAAGCTTTACCGAAATACATAACTTCTCCTCCACAATAAAATTCCTTTGTATTATACTACCCGCGTGCCGTATTGTCAAGTACTTATGCAATTTTGTTTTAAATAAAATTGCAAAAATCGAGTATTTTCGCAAACGTCTTAACAGAGCCTCCGTTGACAACTCCGTGCGCGCGTGATATAATTGTATGAAAATAATAAATGCCCCCTTGTTCGAACGGGTATCAGCCTTTCACCAATCAGGGGATTTTTGGATAAGGAACTTGCAAAATGGAAATAGAAAGAAAGTTTTTGGTGGCTTCCTTGCCCTGCACGGAAGGACTTGTTAAGCGGGAGATAGAGCAGGGATATATAAGCCGAGATCCGGAGATACGCATCCGCAGAAAGGGTGATAAGTTTTTTATAACCTTCAAGGGCAAGGGAGATCTTTCCCGCGCGGAAACGGAGATAAGCATATCGGAGGAGGAGTATAAGGAGCTTTGCTCCTTCGTTACCTCTCCGCGTGTTATAAAAAAGACCAGAACGGAGCTGCCTCTTGAAAACGGACTCATTGCGGAGCTTGACGAATATCACGGCGAGCTTGAGGGGCTTTTTGCCGTTGAAGTGGAATTTGCAAGCAAGGAGGATGCGGCGGCGTTTGCCGTCCCCCCGTGGTTCGGCAAAGAGCTTACTTATGAGGAAAGAGTTAAAAATATGAATCTTGCATATCTCGGAGACGCCGAGCTTGCGGCGCTGATAAACGAGATAAGGGGATAGTAGCTTTGAGTATGCCGACCTGCCGAAAATGCGGGATCGGCGTACTTTCTTTGCTTTTTTCGGTTGATTTATCTGCGGTGCGAAAAATTTTTGCCGAAAGGTATTGACATTCCCCTTGGGGCATGCTTTATAACGGTTACGAGGTGATCGAGAGAATGAAGATAAACGAGGTGGAAAAGCTCACGGGTCTTACCAAAAAGGCTATCCGCCTATATGAAGACCGAGGGCTTATAACCGTAAGCCGTAGTGAAAACGGATACAGGGATTATTCGTATAACGATATCGGGATTCTCAAGCAGATAAAGCTGTTAAGAACCGCAGGCGTTTCCCTTACCGATATAAAGCTGCTTTTTACGGGAATGCTTTCCATTGATGATCTGGTCGAAAAACGCAAAAAGGAAATAGAGACCGAAAGCGGATTAAGCTCTGAGCAATATACATTTTGCGGTAAGCTTGCTGAGCATATCGCAAACGGGGATACCGTAGCCGATGAGCCGTTTACCGAAAACTGTGATACGGGCGTGCGCGAGCACGGCGCCCTTGCCGTCGGTATGGATATCGGAACTACGACAATAAGTGCTGCGGTGGTCGACATTGAAAGCAAGAAGCAGCTGGAGGTATTCACTATCCCGCATAATTCTTACACACAAAGCTCGTCATTCTCCGAGCAGAGCGTTTCCGCTATAATGAAGAAGACCGAAGGGCTTATCGCTCTTATATTCAGAAGCTACAGTAATATCGTTAGTATCGGCGTTACGGGGCAGATGCACGGTATTGTGTATTTAAACGGTGACGGTGAGGCGGTATCCGACCTGATAAATTGGCAGGATAAGCGCGCCGACATACCGCTCGGGGACGGGCTGAACACCTGCGCGCTGATAAAAAAGCTTACGGGCGAGAGCATTTCAACCGGATACGGAATTGCAACGCACTATTATAATATGCTTAACGGGCTTGTACCGGAAAACGCAGTCGGCTTTTGCAGTATTATGGATCATTTCGCAATGCGCCTGTGCAATGTGAAAAAGCCCCCGATCCATACGTCTGTTGCGGCAAGCTTTGGCTTTTTTGACGCTGATAAAGGATGTTTTAAGCTTGACAAGCTGGCGCTTCTCGGAGTCGATAAAGCGTTTTTGCCTTCAGTCACGGCCCGCAACGAAACAGTCGGAAGCTGGAACGGTATACCGGTTTTCGTTGCCATCGGAGATACTCAGGCAAGCGTTTTGGGTTCTGTAAAAAACAATCGGGAAAGTCTTTTGATAAATATCGGAACCGGCTCGCAGGTGTTAGCTGTCGGAGATTCGGGAAGCTTAGGCGATGATATAGAATGCCGTCCTCTCATTAACGGGGAAAAGCTCGTGTGCGGAGCGGCGCTTTGCGGCGGTTCGGCATACGCATTGATGGAAAGCTTTTTCAGAAGCTATGCAGAGGCCGCGGGTATGGGCGATATTTCGCAGTATTCAACGTTGAACGCCCTGGCAAAAAAAGCATACGAAAGCGGGGAACAGCCGCTTTCCGTAAATACGGCCTTTTGCGGTAAGCGGAGTGATTCTCTGTGCAGAGGAGCCATAGAAAATATAGAACTTAACAGCTTTACTCCGTCTGCGCTCATACTTGGTGTTATAAGCGGTATGTGTGACGAGCTTTATGGATTATACGGTGCTTTGGGTATAGAAAAGAGCCATATCGTAGCATCCGGCGGCGCGATCAGAAAAAACAGTGTTTTGCGAAAGGTGCTTGAGGACAGATTCTGTATGACCGTATCGGTATGCTCCGTGAAAGAGGAGGCGGCGACGGGAGCGGCGCTGTATTCCGCTTATGCACTTGATCTCATAGAATACAAAAACGGTTTTCCCGACTTTATAAAATACGTTGAACGGGAGGATATAAAATGAACGGTGTGAAGATATCTTTCAGACTCGCAGAGCTGCCGTGCTTTGCCATCTCCCATAAAAATGGAAGAAAAACTCTGGAGATACAAGCCTTTGACGGGGAAGTATCCTGCGACGTGCAGTACGATTATGCAAGGCTGCCCCTTCGGCTTTCCGGAAAGGTGAGTGCGCGCGATTCCGTTACCCTCATCCTATTGCCTCACCGTATCGAGCTGTATATTAACGGCGTGCTTGCGGATGAGGAATGGCCTGCGGGCGGCAGACTGTTTGCGCTCGGGGATCCCATCAACTCGATGTTTGAGATTCAAGTTGAAGAATATCAAGAGAAGGATAGCCCCGCGCCTTCCGTAATATCCGAGTTCGAAAATGCAGAAGGTTGGTACCCCGGAAACGGTGTATTCGTCGGTGACTGTATGCCCTACAGACGGGGTGAAGAGTACCACGTGCTTTATCTGAAGGACAGACACCATCATAAAAGCAAGTGGGGACTCGGCGCGCATCAATGGGAGCATATTTCTACCCGCGATTTCAAGAGGTGGCAGATACATCCTATGGCGGTTCCCATCACGGATCCGGCCGAGGGCTCGATATGCACGGGGTCTTGGATAAAAAACGACGAAAAAGAATATTTGTATTATACAGTAAGAATGGGCAGGGGCATCCCTGCGCCCATCCGCCGAAGTGTTTCGCGGGACGGCTATCATTTCGAGAAGGACGAGAGCTTTGGCTTCACCGTCTCTGAAAGATACCATGCGGCGAGCGCAAGAGATCCGAAGGTGGTAAAAGGCGAGGACGGACTTTTCCATATGTTTCTGACCACAAGCCTTGTAAAAGAAGGAAAAGGCTGTCTTGCCCATTACGTTTCCGAGGATATGGAGGAATGGAAGGATCACGGTGCACCTATTTACGTATCCGAGACCGCATCTCAGCCCGAATGCCCCGATTATCTCCTTTATAACGGAAGGTACTACCTTATCTTCAGCCTCGGTGGCAGAGCGCGTTATATGATATCGGATAAGCCGTTTGATGGCTTTAAGATGCCGAATGATCCGATCATCCCGTGTTCAAGCGTTCCCAAGGGAGCGGAGTGGAACGGAAGATTGATATTTGCCGGCTTCAAGAAGCTCGGCGGTTACGGCGGCTCTATGACCTTCAAGGCGGCAAGAGCCGATGATAATGGCGAGCTTGTGTTTGAAGATCTGTAACTAAATGGAATATAATCGTAGGAACCGGCCTCCCGGACGGTCCTAAACCAAAGGAAAATCGTAGGGACCGGCCTCCCGGACGGTCCTAAACCAAAGGAAAATCGTAGGGACCGGCCTCCCGGACGGTCCGCGAAAAATACAAGGAGAAAAAATGTCAGTAATACTCATCGGTATGCCCTCCTGCGGCAAAAGCACCCTCGGCGTGCTGCTTGCAAAGCAGCTCGGCTACCGTTTTATGGATACGGATCTGCTTATTCAGGAGAGCGAGGGAAAGCTCCTCCACGAGATAATCTCGGAAAAGGGAATAGATGAATTTATACGCATCGAGGAGCGCGTTAATTCATCGGTTACGGAAACGAATGCAGTTATCGCCACGGGCGGAAGTGTGATCTACGGCGATAAAGCTATGCAAAACCTGAAAAAGCTCGGCAAGGTGGTTTATCTTGAGCTTTCGTACGAGGAGATGTGCTCGCGCCTTGGGGACTATTCTCACCGCGGTGTGGTAATGCCGGGCGGCGGCACGCTTGCGGATATGTACGCCCAAAGAAAGCCGCTTTATGAAAAATACGCGGATATCACCGTAAACGTTTGCAAAGCCTCCCTTACCGAAAACATTGTCAAAATATGCACTGCATTGGAGGAAAAAGGATGAATAAAAGAGTTCTGATCCTGCTTCTGTCAGCTTTAATGCTCGCTTCCTGCGCTTCCGATGTTCCCCCTGCCGATACTTCGGCACCCGCAACAGATCCTGCACAGTCGGTAACAACCGAAAAAGAGGAGGACAAAGAAGTGATAACGGAGTATTTTGAAGGCAACGCGCTTTATACCGAAAAGTGGAGACCGTATTATCATTTTACCACCAGGAACAGCTGGATAAACGACCCGAACGGTCTGGTTTATCACAACGGAACGTACCATATCTATTATCAGAATAATCCCAACAGCAATCTGAACGGTAATATGCATTGGGGACACGCCACAAGCACGGACCTCGTTCATTTTGAGGAGCATAAGCCTGCCCTTTATCCGGACAGCACGGGAACCATGTTTTCCGGCGCCGCATATTCGGATAAAGAAAACCGCTCCGGGCTTTTTGACGGCGTTGAGGGCGGAGGCATAATTGCCGCCTATTCAACAAGCACGCAAAAGATTGGAATTGCTTATTCCGCCGATGGATATACGTATAAAAAGCTCGGTATCGTTATAGATAACCCCGGTGTTCAGCATTTCCGCGATCCCAAGATATTCTGGGATGAAATATCCGGCAAGTGGACGGTGGTTATTGCGGGAGGTACGGTTCGTTTTTATCAATCCGAGGATCTCCGCAATTGGAAATGCGTTTCCGTAAATCAGAATATCAATACCGAATGCCCGGATTTCTTTCCCATAAAGGTTGAGGGAACGAATGAAACAAAATGGGTGCTCACCTGCGCGGGAAGGCATTTTTACGTGGGAAGATGGAACGGAACGCGCTTCGTCCCGGAAACGGATAAGATTACCTTGAATTGCGGCCCCGATGCTTACGCAGGTCTTATAATATCAAACGAGCCGAGCGGCAGGATCCTTATGATATCGTGGATGAACAATTGGTCATACACTTATCCGCCCGACGGACTTTGGAGCGGCGCAAATACCCTTGTCTCTGAAATGAAATTGACGAAAAGCGGCTCCTCCTATTTAATGATCCAGCAACCGATAGATGAGTATTCGGTTCTGGAAAAAGGCGTTCTCTACTCGCAAAAGGAGCTTGCGGTCAGCGGTTCAAAGCAGATAGACGGGGTAAATAACGCGGCGTATAAGGCGCATTTTTCCGTGGATCTGAACGCTTCCGATGATTTTACCGTGGAATTCTGCAAGGGCGACGGAGAGAGCGTAAAGCTTACTTACAGCGTTGCAAGATCGGAATTCGTTTTTGACAGATCCTCTGCTCATACCGCTATCGAAGCGTTTAAAGGCGCTTACGGCACCTACAGCATACCGATAAACAAGCAACACGTTTCACAAGGAGTTTTGGAGTTTGACGTCTTTATAGACACTGCTAACTTTGAAATGTACGCCTGCGGAGGTGCATATCTCTTTGCCGCGCGCATTCAGCCCCTTACGTCATCTGTCGGAATGGCAGTAAGCTCGTCGGGTACCGTTAAATTTAACGAGCTTACCGTAACCGAGCTTAATAATATTCACGGAATTGATACCGAAAAGGTAAACGCCGTTCACGTAAGCAAAACGGATATTGTTACTTCCGCGGACGCAAGCGAGGGCATTTTCGTTTGCGCCTGTGCCTTCGACGGCACGGACGATTATACCGCCGAGGTGGCAGATGCAAGTATTGCAACGGTTACCAAGGACAAAAACGGCTTTTACGTTAATCCGAAGGCGGCGGGCGTGACCGAAATAAAGGTCACATCGGGGGATAGATATATTATCATTCCCGTAACGGTCCACCCGGAAAACGCGATAGTATGCGATATAGAGAGCTTCTCCCTTACGAAGGCGACCCTTGAGCGCAGACCTGACGGACTCCTGCTCTCTTCCGCTGGCGGTGACGCCTTCGCGTTGGGCGACGTTTATCAGAAGGATGTTGATTTTTCTGCCGATATAACCCCCGTGAAGGAATCCAGAGCGGCGGCACTGATGTTCCGCGCAAAGGATACGAGTAATTTCTATTGCTTCACTGCGGATTATGCCGCTAAAACCGCAAAAATTTGGATGAAGAACGGCGGCGTATCGTCCACGCTGAAGGGAGTAAGCTATCCCTTTGAAAGCGGCAAGACCTATAATCTGCGCGTTAAATGCGTCGGAAACAAGATCGAAGCGTACGTAAACGGGGAGCGAGTTATCTCAATTATAAACGCCACTCATACCGAGGGACTCCTGGGCTTGAATACGTACATAGCTCCCGTACTGTTCAACAACGTAAGAGTAAACGGGGAAAGCAAGATCAACGTCACGTCTCAGATCCCATCGTATGCGCCGATAACGGGTATCGTTGGTAAGAGCGAGCAAGGCTTCTATCTCTCTTACGCATCCGGTGACGGATTTGCAATGTCAGACGTCAAAGTCTCGGATTTTGAATATTCCGCAGACGTCAGAATAACCAAGGGAACCCCTGCGGCGGCGCTGGTATTCCGTTATTCGCAGAATAATTTCTATACGGCGACCTTGGATGTGGGCGCAAGGATCGTAAAGCTCTGGAAGCGCGTGGACGGAAAAACCACGGTACTGCGTACCGTTTCCGCCCCCTTGGAATACGATAAGGATTATAAGCTTACCGTAAAAGCGGAAGGAAAGATCATTGAGATATATCTTGACGGCAAGCTGATGATCAAGGCGGCAGACGCCTCGCACTCCGAGGGCAAGCTCGGCATCAACGTTTTCAAGGGCGGCGCATTCTTCAACAATATCGAATACAGTTTGAAATGACAAAAAAAGGCTCTTGCGAATGAAGCGCAAGGGCCTTTTTGTCAACGTAGCGTAGATTCCATATATCGAAACTGTATGTGTACTTTTATAAAAACGTGTGTTAGAATACAGTTGATAATAAAAGCAGGAGGGTATGAAATGTCAATAGGGACTAATATTAAAATATTTCGAAAAAACAACGGCTATACTCAACGCGAGCTTGCGGAAAGGGTCGGTGTTTCCACGCAGGCTATATCAAAATGGGAGACCGACAGCGGAGCACCGGATATTTCACTTATAGTTCCCCTTGCCGTTGCTTTGAACGTTTCGACAGACGATTTGTTTGGATATCACAACGATGTTGTAGAGGATGAATTTGAAAGAGTGCGAAGAGCATTGGTTCACGAAGAGGTCTTCCGCAACAGTAAGCATTCAACGGAGAATTATTCTTATCTCGCACCCTATTTTGCAGAGCATACAAGGGATAGCCGTGCAGCATCTCAATGTCTTAAATGTCTTGCTGATATTATCGTCTCCGGCGAAGCCTCCCGCCGAACAAAGGACGACCTGATCGCAGAATGCGAGCGGTATTCAACCTGCGTAGAAAAGTTCTCAACTGATGCAGACGAGCTTTTTAGGTCGAGATTTATAATGTCAAGGGTATATTCTGCACTCGGAGACAGAGAAAAGGCAAATCGAATACTCGATAAGATCCCCGTTACATTCGGGGACAGATTGTATTGGGAGGCAGAGGTAGCGCAAGCTAACGGTGAATACGAAAAGGCGCTTGATCTCTGCAAAAAGAGCTTTGCCGCAAAGGCGAGATACATCTCACGGTGTATTCGTATGGCAGGAGAGATCGCAGAAAAAAGCGACAAGAAGAACGGAGTGCAGATAAGGATAGAGCGCGAAGAGTATATGCTCCGCCTTCTGAATGCTTTTTTATCGGGCGGGGAATACCTTCCTTGCAGACAGATATTCCAAAAGCATATTCTCCTTGTCGGGATGTGCAGTAAGTATTTGCGTCTGGGGTATACGGAACGTGCGATAGATCTTGCAGAGATGCTGTTCGATGGATACAAGGAGTATTATGCTTTTGTTCGCGGACCGGGCGATGCACGTTCCCTTATGTTTTGCGATAATGACCGTCAGGAAGACAAGGAAAGTTTGCTTAACGAGATTGGTAGGTACGTTGAAAAGACGATTGAGAGATTGAAAAAGGTAAGCGATGAGCGATACACGCATCGTATAAAAGCTCTGCTTGAAAAATATGGGTATTCGGAGGGAGAAAATGTCTGATGCTAAATTAGTCAGAAAAGTATATGAGCTGATATCACCGTATAAATGGCTGTTTGTGTTGACCTATAGCGTTTTAGTTGCTGAGCTTGTTTTTGAACAGATGCTGCCTAAAATTTTGAGTAGGCTTGTAGACGTTGCCGTATATGCTCCTGACATTCACGCTTTTTTACGCATAGCGCTTGTATACGGAGCAGTTTTTTGCGCTTATGCGGCTTGCGGCTTTTTACAGCTGCAAATATGGCAGTATGAGCATAATAGCTGTATTTACGATATAAGGCGAAAATGCTGCGACAGATTGTTTCGATTTAAAGCATCTAAGCTATGCAACATAAAGAGCGGCGACGTGCTTCGTACACTGGATTCCGATTGTGATGAGGTTCACCATTTCGTTCAAAGATATGCAATGCGCATCGTGAACGCGGGTATGGGCACAGTTGTATCACTTGTTCTGGTTGCAAGGGTAAGGCTTGAAATTGCACTTTTTATGGCGTTATTTGTTCCGCTTTCGCTGTTTGTCTCGCGTGCAATAGAAAATAGGATCAAAGCTTCGGCAGAAGCGTTGAGAAAAAAGCAAGGTGAGCTTTCCGCATGGCTTATGGAGGTTTTGAAAGGAAAACTTCAAGTGAAGCTGCTTGGTGCCGATAAATATGCATACGATCAGTATTCGGAAAAAAACAAAGAGGTGATCTCCGCGCACGCCAAACAGGATGCGATATCCTTTGCTACAGATAAGATAATAGGTTTGGTAAATCTTGTTTGTGACATTTGTTTTTACATAATCTGCGCAGTTGTTGCGGCAAAAGGGAATTTAACTGCGGGCAATTACGTTGCTGTTTCTGCATACTATTCAATAATAGTGTTTAATGTGAGAAAGGTGATGAACGGGAATGTTGAGTATCAAAAAAGAAAGGTGTGCATTGAAAGGGTTCTGAAGATCTTAGAGTCGGATACGGAAACTTCGGGAAACGCCGTGCTCGGTGAAAAAATTGAAAAAATAGATGTAGATGGGTTAACGTTCTCTTATGACGGAAAAAGGCAGATATTGAACGATGTTTCTTTTTCGGTAAAAGCAGGAGAGGTGATCGGAATTGCCGGAGCCTCGGGAGAGGGCAAGACGACGATAGCCTCTCTTTTTTTGCACCTTTTTGAGCCTGAAGCAGGCAAAATATCGATAAATAACGTAAATATTTTAGAAATCGGCTATGAAAATTTAAGAAAAATAATAGGAGTTGCAGATCAGGAAAACATCATTTTTGACGGTACTGTAAGATACAATCTTACTTTAGGCAGAGAAATAGATGAGAGCATAATTTGGGAAATGCTGAAAAAGGCTGCAATTTACGATGAGATTAATAAGCTCCCCGATAAGCTCGATACGCTATTGGGTAACGGTGGGACAATGCTGTCCGGCGGTCAGATTCAAAGGCTGTGTATAGCAAGAACTATGCTTCGCGAACCTCAAATAGTAATCCTGGACGAAGCGACAAGCTCCCTTGATAGATCGTCAAAAGATGAGGTAATGCAGACGTTATGGTCTTTGACCTATGGAAAAACCGTAATAGTAATATCGCACGATTACGATGTTTTAAGACAGACAGACCGCGTGATCTATCTAAATAACGGCGCGATCGAGGCTGTAGGAGCGGCAGATGAGCTTTTTGAGAAAGTCCCGTCGTTCAGGCGCCTTTTCGGAGGTGAGTAAAGCTGTGAAATATACGAGAAAAACGATATTGAAAAAAATATCGGGATTTATTCAAATACCGACTTTGCGTTTGATTGCTTCTGTCTTTATCGGTTTATTTATGACAGTTACGTCGATTGCGGCACCGTACGTTAAGAAAGGCTTTGTAGACGATGTGATCGTGGGTGGAAATTTCGAAAAGCTTATTAGCATTATAATTTCGATAGCGGTGATATGGTTTGTGCGCGCCGTGTTGTCAGCGATTGAAATATACTTATCCAAAAAGGTATCATACGAAGCGCTTGTTAATACAAGGCTGGCGGTTTTTTACAACATTCTGGAAAAAGACATAAATGATTCCGAAACGGATGAAATTGGTAAATATAGCGTTGTTTTGGAAAAGGATTGCTCATCGGTAGGTACATTCTTTTCCGAGCATATTGTCAAGTTTACCGTGTCGGTTATTAAAGGCACGGTATATCTTACACTGATGCTTCTTGTAGCTCCGTATCTTGCCCCGGTTGCGATCATTCCGCTTGTTATCATAGCATTATTATCAAACACTGTAGGTTCAAAATTTGCTAAAATCAACAGAGAGCGATATAAAGTGAAATCCAAAACAAAAACGTTTATGTTTGACTCCTTGCAGAAATGGAAACAGATCAAACTGAATACTGCGGAGGATGTAATATCAAAATCGTATGCGGAAATGCTTGAGCCCGAGAAAAAGCTGAACAGCAAATGGATGCTGTACTATGCATTACGTGATTTTATTTATATAACCAAAAATAGATTTGTTATGAAAGTGCTGCTGTATATGGCGGGTGGCATTTTAATTATTCGGGGTCAGCTTACAGTGGGCGGGCTTCTGATGTTTATGAGTTATACCGAGGAAATGAGTGCGGCTATTGACAGCATAATTAAATCACATACGGATCTCAAAGCGAGCGCGCCTTCATTTGAGCGGTTGTTCGGTACTTTTGATCTAAAAAAGGAAACACGCAACCAATTAGTAACGACCGATCCGCACATAGAGCTTAAGAGCGTTAGCTTTTCTTATCCATCTTCAAACTCAGGAAAAATCTTTGATAACGTAAGGTGTTCGTTTGAAAACGGTAAAAAATACCTGATAAAAGGTAAGAGCGGATGCGGTAAATCAACTCTTGTAAAATTGATCATCGGAATTGAGTCGGCAAATGGCGGGAAAGTAACTGTTGGAGGTATACCCATTGAGAAAATCAAAACAGAATCGTTTTTCGAGAACGTTTGTGTGATAATGCAGGAAAGCTCGTTCTTTAATCTGACAATTAGGGAAAATATGCTTTTTGCTGATGCATCTGCGGACGAAGATCGGATCCGGGAAGCGCTTAGGGAAGCTTGTCTCGATGAATTTGTCGATTCCTTACCCGAAAAGCTTGATACGGTTATCGGTGAAAGGGGTGTGAAGCTATCCGGTGGGCAAAAACAAAGACTTGCCATTGCCAGAGTGCTGTTGCGTTCGCCAAAAACGGTAATTCTTGACGAGGCTAAAAGTGCCCTTGACCCGGAAACGGAAAAACGCGTTATGCATTCAATTTCCGAAAGGTTTAAGGATAGCACTATCATAGTTATAACTCACAGGGAAGAGCCGCGGATGGTTGCAGATTACATTTATACCGTGGAAGACGGTAAAATCAATGCCACTCAGTTAAGCCGTCGGTCATCCCAGAGCGCAGAGCCTTGAGATCCTTCGGTCGCTTCGCTCTCTCAAGGATGACGGCAAGGCTCGCTGAAGGATCTTGGCGGTGGTGTTTTCTTAACTTAGCGGCATCGGGGAGTGGCATTGCGGGGGATAACTGCAAATATAGAGCAAAGCAGTTGATTTTCCCGCTCAAATAATATATAATTAATAAAAAGCTAAAGCGGTGAAAGGAGAGGGAATATGCGATATATTAAAAATCTGATGCGCACGCAGATGAGCATCTTTAAGCCCATTATCGAAAAAAGCTCCCTTTCCACGGTCCGCAAGGGGCAGGATGCCATTGGCGCCCTGCTTGCAAGCTTCCAGAAGAGCGAGGTGGAGTATGAGGATATCCGCGTTGCGGATATGGAGTGCTCTATGATAACGCCTATAGACGAGCTTTCTGCGGGCGTTATTCTTTATCTGCACGGTGGCGGATATATATGCGGTAATCTTGCGTACGCAAAGGGCTTTGGCAGCGTGCTTGCGGCAAAATGCGGCATAAAGGTCTTTTGCTGTGCCTACCGCCTTGCACCCGAGCATCCTTTTCCCACGGCTCTTGAGGATTGCCTTGAAGCGTACGGATATCTTCTTTCTAACGGCTATGATCCCTCTCAAATTATAATCTGCGGCGAGAGCGCGGGGGGCGGGCTTTGCTATTCTCTTTGCGGCAAGCTGAAGGATAAGGGAAGAAGTCTTCCTGCCGGAATCATCGCCATATCTCCATGGACGGATCTGACTCAGTCGGGAGCCTCCTATAAGGTAAATCTGAAGAAGGACGTTTCCATGACTCCCGAGCGCCTCAAGTTTTTTGCGGATTGCTATGCTTACGGCTCCGTTACCGACGGAAAGAACGTATATCCCAAAACAAACGACGATGTAGCCGATGATGCAAGAGTCAAAAGAAATCCCCGTATGTCACCTCTCTTCGGGGATCTTGCGGATATGCCCCCGTCCCTTATCTTTGTTGGCAGTGATGAAATAATGCTTGACGATTCCGCCGAGCTGCATAAAAAGCTTCTTGCAGAGGGTTCGGAAAGCGAGCTTGTTATAGCTCCCGGAATGTGGCACGGGTACGTGCTTTACTGCTTAAAGGAATTTGAATCGGATTTTGATAAGATATCCGAGTTTATAAAGACACATATCTGCAGTCAGAAAAAGCTCCGTTGGCTTGCTCTTGACAACGCGGCAAAGATCTTTCCCGCTTCCATGAGCCGCAACTGGACTAATCTGTTCCGCCTGTCTGCAACCCTTTACGAAAGGGTGGACGTTGCGACCCTTAAAGTGGCTCTTGACGTAACCGTGCGCCGCTTTCCGTCTATTGCCATGCGCGTTCGGCGCGGACTTTTCTGGTATTATCTTGAGGAGGTGCCCCGTGCGCCCGAAATTCTGGAAGAAAAGCCGTATCCACTTTCCCGAATGCCCTTTGACGATATAAGCAAGTGTGCCTTCCGAGTTATCGTTTACGAGCGTCGCATAGCGGTGGAGTTTTTCCACGCGCTGACAGACGGCAACGGCGGACTCGTGTTCTTAAAAACACTGGTATCCGAATATCTTTACCAGAAGTACGGAGTCAAGGTGCCTGCGGGCAACGGCGTGCTTGACCGTCTGGAAGAGCCGAGCGATGCGGAGCTTGAGGACAGCTTTCTTAAGTACGCGGGACCAACGCCCGCCTCCCGTGCCGATACGGATTCCTTCCGCATAAACGGCAAAAGGGAAGTGGACGGCTTCCGCACCAACACGAGCTTTATTCTTGATGCGGATAAGATAGTTGCGGAGTCCAAAAAGAGGGGCGTTACCGTTACCGCTTATCTCACCTCGGTTCTGATGTGCGCGGCAATGCGCGTGCAGGAAAAACGCGTGCTTAACAAGAAGAAGTATCTGCCCATAAAGGTTTGCGTTCCCGTGAATCTGCGTAAGCTCTTTCCCTCGCGCACCCTTCGCAACTTCGTGCTTTACGCAACGCCGGGCATTGATCCGCGCCTCGGCAAATATGAATTTGACGAGATCTGCGATATAGTCCACCATCAGCTCAAGCTGCAGATCACGGAAAAGAATATGGCGGCTATGATAGCCACCAACGTAAACAGCGAAAAGCCTCTTGCAATGAAGCTCGTTCCGCTTTTCATCAAGGATATCGTGATGAAGATGATCTTCAATGCCGTTGGTGAGCGCAAGTCATGCTTCAGCTTTTCAAATCTCGGCGCGGAAAGAATGCCCGAGGAATTTATGCGGTACGTGGAAAGGCTTGATTTTGTGCTTGGTTCCCAATCAAGCTCTCCGTATAACACCTCCGCAATCACCTATAACGGCAAGCTGGTGCTTAATATTATCCGCAATATTGCGGAGCCAGTCCTTGAATACGAGATATACCACGTTCTCCGCGAGCTTGGCATAATGCCGATTGCGGAAAGCAACTCAAGGGGAAAGGAGTAAATATGTATTGCGTTAATTGCGGAGTTCAGCTCTCCGATGGGCAAAAGCGCTGTCCCGTGTGTAACACAAGGGTGTATCATCCCGATATACCTCAATCTGATGCGCTCCCCGCTTATCCAAACAAGGAATTCCAATCGGAAGAATATAACAGGCGCGGTCTTTTGTTCGTTATCACTATTCTGTGGTTCATTCCTCTCGCTCTTCCCGTGATATTCGAGCTTGCGTGGCATGCAACGGTCACCTGGTCCGGCCTCGTTGCGGGAGGAGTGCTTCTTGGGTACATAATTCTGATTTTGCCCTTCTGGTTCAAGCACGCGCCGCCCATAATCTTCGTGGCAAGTGATTTTGCGGCGGTTCTGCTGTATCTCCTCTATATTGATCTGCAGAACGGCGGCGGATGGTTTCTTTCCTTTGCTTTCCCCGTAACGGGAGCGCTGGGACTTATTTGCTGTGCCGTCGTTACTCTTTGCTGTTATATCCGCCGCGGATATCTTTATATTTTCGGCGGTGCTACCATTGCTCTCGGGCTTTGGACGTGCCTTATAGAGCTTCTTATCTGGGTAACCTTCGGTATAGTTTCTCCCGTGTTCTGGTCTGCCTGCTCCTTTACAACGCTTTTCGTTATCGGTATGCTGCAGATCGTGATCGCAATCGTAAAGCCGCTTAAGGAGTCCTTGCGCAAAAAGTTTTTCCTTGGCTGATTTTTCAGGGCGAGGTGCGTTATGAAAAAACTGTTGATAACGGGCTTTGAGCCCTTCGGCGGGGAAAAAATAAACCCATCGTGGGAGGCGGTCCTTCGTTTGCCGAATGAAATAAACGGCTTTGAAATTACGAAGCTGCTTATCCCCGTTGTGTTTGAGCTTGCCGCCAAAAAAGTAATAGACGTAGCAGAGGATAAGTACGATGCCGTTATTTGCGTTGGTCAGGCAGGTGGCAGAAGCGCGATAACTCCCGAGCTTGTGGGTATAAATCTTCGCCACGCGGGTATCCCCGATAACGAAGGCAACGAGCCCCACGACGAGCCCATACTGCAGAAAGGCGAAAACGCGCTGTTTTCCACCCTGCCCGTTAGGAAAATGGCGGAATACATAAACAAAGCGGGCGTTCCGTCGCAGGTATCTTATTCGGCGGGTGCCTACGTTTGCAACGACGTTCTTTATTCCTTGCTCTCTCATTATAAAGGCACGAAAACAAAGGTGTGCTTTATCCATATCCCCTATTGCAAGGAGCAGGGAAAAGCCCCCTCAATGGAGCTTGACGATATAATAAAGGGTCTGATTGCGGCGATAGAGAGCATAGCCGTGTAACTTGGTATTATGTTCTCAATAAATAAAGAATCAAGAGCGGTACGTTTGGAATTAAACTTCAAATGTGCCGCTCATATTTATATATGCGATTGCAAAGGTGAGATTACATCAGTCCGCACAAAATGCGAGAGCCCGCAAAACGCCTTTTTTATTCTTCAAGGAAATATTTTTTATACATTTGAAAAATATATTGTAAAAAGAAAATAACTATGGTACAATAAAAAAGATGACTTGTGATTATTACAAAAGAAGAGTTGCAAAAAAGCAGAATGGAGTTAAAAAATGTCTGATATCAAAAGAATCGGTGTTCTGACCGGCGGAGGAGACTGCTCCGGTCTTAATGCGGTTGTCAGAGCAGTAACGCTTACCGCTATCAATAAGTACGGCTGTGAGGTCATAGGCTTTAAAAAGGGCTATGCGGGCCTTTACTTCAACAACTATATGCATCTTTCCGCTGAGAACACGGAGCACATCCTTAATCAGGGCGGAACCATACTGAAAAACTCAAATAAGGATAACCTTTTCAACTACGCTTATCGCGATGAAAACGGTGAAATCTGCCATAAGGACGTCAGCGACGTTGCGATCCAGAATCTTAAGGATCTTCACATTGACGCGCTGGTGGTTATCGGCGGTGACGGTACCCTTACGAGCGCCCGTGACTTTGCAAGAAAGGGCGTGCGGGTTATCGGCGTTCCCAAGACCATAGATAACGACGTGTCCTATGCTGATATTACCTTTGGATTCACCACCGCGCTCGGTGTAATTTGCGAGGCGGTTGACAGAGTGAGAACAACGGCGTTTTCCCACGATAGAGTTCAGATCCTTGAGGTAATGGGCAGAAACTGCGGCTGGCTTGCACTTGAGGGCGGCCTTTCCGGCGGTGCGGATATCATTCTTTTGCCCGAGATCCCTTACGATATCAACAAGATCGTTGAGGTTATCAAGGAACGCGACGCGAAGGGGCTTAACGATACCGTAATCGTTGTTTCTGAGGGTGCAAAGCCCAAGGGCGGCGACGTCGTTATCAAGAAGATAGTTGCCGACAGCGCCGATACCGTTCGTCTCGGCGGCGTTGGCGAGCAGCTTGCCTCTCAGCTTGAAGAGCTGCTTGAGGGCAAGGAGGTCCGTGCTACCAACATCGGCCATACCCAGCGCGGCGGCGAAACCTGCCAGTATGACAGAAGTCTTTGCACCAAGCTCGGCTCTCTTGCGGTTGATGCACTTTTTGAGGGAAAGAGCGGAGAAATGGTTACCATCTATAACGCAACGCCTCAGACCGTTTCTCTTGAAAAGGTGCTTGGCAGCGGCGCTACAGGCGAGACCAGCAAGGGCGGCAGCAATAACGTGGACCCCGATGGATTCGTAGTTAAAACCGCTCGCAATATCGGCATTTCCTTCGGAGACTGACGAGTTATTATAAAAGCAAAAAAGGGCTTGTTCATCCCAAATCGCAAGGATGAACAAGCCCTTTTGATTCATTTGAAAATCCAGTTGCAACTTGGCGAGAAAAAAAGTATAATGTACTCGTATAACTTGATAAATCGGAGAAACAATGACCAACCAAGATATTTTGAAGATTGCTATTGCACAATCCGCCGTCGATCTTTGCGCCGAGCCGTCGGACTTTGAAAAAAGCGAGAACGTGGTCGTAACGTCCCGGGAGAATAACGGAGCGAGGCGGTATTTGAAGCTTCCGTTTTTCTGCCAGCTCGTGTCCTACGGCTCGGGCGTGGTGGCGTCGGTATCGCCCGAATTCCGCGAGATAGCGGAGAATTACATAAACAAATATCCCGTGGAGCATCTGTTTGAAACACCGCATCTGCACGTGCTCAACGATGCGTTGATGGAAAAAGGGCAGAAGATCTGCTTTATGGCGGAGTATTTTTTGCCGGATGTGGATATTTTGCGCAAACGGACCGTCGGGGACGCCTTAAAACGGACCGTCGGGGACGCCGGTCCCTACGAAATGCGGCTTTTGACACAGACCGACTTTGCAGACTTGTACCTGCCCGAATGGAGCAATGCGCTGTGCGAGAAACGAAAGCAGCTTGACGTGCTGGGCGTTGGCGCGTATGACGGAGAAAAGCTGATCGGTCTTGCGGGTTGCAGTGCCGATTGCGATACTATGTGGCAGATAGGAATTGACGTGCTTCCCGAGTATCGCAAGCAGGGAATTGCCTCTGCGCTTACAAGCCGTCTTGCCATCGAGGTCTTGAATCGAGGAAAAGTACCGTTTTACTGTGCCGCTTGGTGTAATATTAAATCGGTTCGTAACGCACTCCGTAGCGGCTTCCGTCCTGCGTGGGTGGAAATGATGGCAAAGCCCTGCGAGATGGTTGATGGAATGAACAAATAAGAATTTGACGAGGGAAGATATGTTCAGAGAATTAACGAGAAAAAAGCAAAAGCTCTCGCCCGATGAGTGTGCGGAAATATTAAAACGAGAGGTGCGCGGCGTGCTTGCAGTTAACGGTGACGGCGGCTATCCTTACGCTCTGCCAATCAATTTTTATTACGACGAAAAGAGAAATAAAATTTATTTCCACAGCGGAAAGTTCGGGCATAAGCTTGATGCGATCGCAAAGAGCGATAAGGTTTCTTTCTGCGTTTATGACAAGGGTTATCATAAGGACGGGCATTGGTCGCTCAATATCAGCAGTGTGATCATATTCGGGCGTATTCACGCGGTTGAAGATTGGCCTGACGGATTGATGTTGAACTTTTGTAAGCGTTTTACGGATGATACGGATTACATATACAGCGAGATCGAAAAGTACGGAAGTAATACCGCCGTTCTTTGTCTTGAGATCGAATATATGACGGGGAAGCTTGTCAACGAAGCCTGAATCGTGAAGGCATACTATGAGGTGAACGGAATGGAATACAGAAAACTTCCTCACGGAAATGAAAATGAAAAATTCAGCGTGCTCGGTCTTGGAATGGGCGGTATCGGAAAAACGCCCGTAGATGAGATCGAAGCAATTATACGCAAGGCAATCGCCAACGGCATCAACTTTTTCGATCTTTGCACGGCAGGGGCGTCTTATGCACCCATCGGCAGAGCAATCAAAGATTGCCGGGAGAACGTGTTTTTACAGGTGCATTTCGGCGCAGTTTATGATGAGAATGGTGAATACGGCTGGTGCCGCGATTTTGACACCATCAAAAAGACCTTCCTTTGGGAGCTCCGACAGCTTGGCACAGACTACGTAGACTTCGGATTTCTTCACTGCGTTGACGATGACGAGGACTTTGACACCCTTTGTGAGATCGGCGTGCTTGACTATCTGAAGGAGCTGAAAGCGCAGGGCGTGGTTCATCACATCGGCTTTTCTTCCCATACGCCGAGCGTGGCAAACCGCATCCTTGATACGGGGCTTGTGGATATGATGATGTTCTCCCTAAACCCCGCTTACGATTTTGAAAAGGGGGATGAATACGGCATCGGCTCTGTAAGTGAGCGTTTTGAGCTTTTCAAGCGGTGCGAGCGTGAGTGCGTGGGTATTTCGGTTATGAAGCCATTTTTCGCAGGTCAGCTACTTACTGCCGATCAGTCGCCCTTTGGTGTTGCGCTGACGCATAATCAATGCCTGCAATATGCTATAGACCGTCCCGGTGTTCTGACTGCCGTTCCCGGTGTTCAGACGATGGAGCACCTTGATACACTTTTGAAATTCCTTACCGCCACCGAAGGGGAAAAGGACTATTCCATCATCGGAAGCTTTACGGCGGATACCGTTACGGGTACTTGCGTCTATTGCAACCATTGCCAGCCTTGCCCTGCCGGAATTGATATCGGGCTTGTGAATAAGTATTATGATCTTGCTCTGGCAGGGGATGATATCGCCGCCAATCATTACACAAAGCTGTCGGTCAATGCCGATGCTTGTCTGCATTGCGGTCATTGCGAGAGCCGTTGCCCCTTCTCGGTCAAGCAGGAGAGCAGGATGGATGAGATAGCAAAATATTTTGCTGACCGAAAATAAGTATTAAACGAGGTGAGAATATGGCAATGTGGAATCCGTGGAGAGGCTGCAAAAAGTGCAGCGACGGCTGCCTTTATTGCTATATCCATAAGGGAGATGCAAAGCGCGGAGTTGATACAAGCGTTATTGAAAAGACAAAGGACTTTGCAAAGCCCGTAGAACGCCAAAAAAACGGCAATTACAAAATAAAATCCGGCATTGTGTACACCTGCTTTTCCACCGATTTTCTGATTGAGGAAGCAGATGCTTGGCGCAAAGAATGCTGGCAGATGATAAAGGAACGCGAGGATTGCACCTTTCTATTTCTCACAAAGCGAATTGATCGATTTATGGACTGCATCCCCGATGATTGGGGTGAAGGATATGAAAACGTGGTGGTTTGCTGTACGATAGAAAATCAAAAGAACGCAGATCATAAGCTCGGGATCTTTGAAAAGCTTCCGATCAAGCACAAATGTATAACTGCACAGCCGCTTATTGAAGCCATTGACATAGAACGGTATCTTGACGGTGTTGAGCTTGTGGTGGTCGGCGGTGAATCGGATGCTAATGCAAGACCGCTTGATTACGCTTGGGTGCTTGATATCAGAGAGCAGTGCGTAAGAAAAAACGTGTCCTTTGAGTTCAGACAATGCGGAACGCACTTTATTAAGGGCGGTAAGGAGTACAAGCTGCAAACAAAGGATCTGTGCGCTCAGGCAAGAAAAGCGGGTATTGACTTTAAGCGCAACGGTTGATCGATCAAATATGCGAGTAGTCTGATAAATTCCAATTTGAGCAGACCCGCCTGCAGTATACCGTATCACACAAGCGCGGAGAACAGCCGCGGGATCATAGGAGAAAAACGTAATGGCAAAGTATCAAATAAAAAGAGAGTTCTTTCCGTTTTCGTATTTTGCACCGCCAATCAGCGAAAGGTTTCTGAAAATAGCCGTGCCTCATATGAAAACGCCGAATTATATATTCAAGGACAAGGAGTTTGACGTGAGCCGTCACGAGATCGAAAGCTACGACGGCGAAGGGATCGAGTGCTTTCTGATGTCCCCAAAATCCTTGGGAGATAACGCCCCTTGCCTTATATACGTTCACGGCGGAGGGTTCGTGCTTGCGGCGGCAGGGTATCACTATAAGAACGCTATGCGATATGCTAAAGAGGTTGGATGCAAGGTGCTGTTCGTGAATTACCGCCTTGCTCCGCAAAATCCCCATCCCGTATTCTTTGAGGATTGCTATGCAGCCGCGTGCTGGGCTTATGAAAATGCAGAGATCATCGGCATTAACCCGGCTCGCATCGGTATCGGCGGGGATAGCGCAGGTTCAACGCTTGCCGTCGGCGTGTGCATGATGGCAAGGGATAGAAAGCATCCCGTAAGGTTCGCCTTTCAGATGCTTCCGTATCCATTCCTTGATATGCGCAATAACAGCGAGTCCTGCAAGAAATTCACCGACACGCCCATGTGGAACTCCACGCTGTCAAGCCGTATCGCACCAATGACGAAGGTGGATAGAAATAATCCGAATTTCGTCTATTATTCGCCCGTGGAAGCCGAAAGCTTTGAAGGTCTGCCGCCTGCCTATATTGAAACGGCGGAGTTCGATTGCCTCCACGATGACGGGATTCTGTACGCCGAGAAGCTCCGCGAGGCGGGTGCCACGGTCACGCTCAACGAGACCAAAGGCACGATGCACGGCTTTGACATCGTGCAGAAGGCGGATACCACCAAGGCGGCACTGTCCGCCAGAATCGAATTTATGAAAAAATATTTTCGGTAAAACGGTGTTGCACCGATTGATTTTTGCGCTCAACAGGGTAATGCTATGTTTTATTATGATTATTACGATTCTCCCGTGGGGAGGCTGACGGTTGCAGGCGATGAAAGGAACATCGTTGGATTGTGGCTTGCGCATCAAAGATTTTATATGGACGTTTTGCAAGGAAAAGAATGCGAAGAGAAGGAAACCGAAGTTATCCGTCTTGCAAAAAGATGGCTTGATCGATA
Source organism: Oscillospiraceae bacterium (assembly GCA_015064505.1). Lineage (GTDB taxonomy): Bacteria > Bacillota > Clostridia > Oscillospirales > CAG-272 > RUG12395. Next base: position 7,113 of record SVSB01000017.1, on the reverse strand, counting down.
TTTTGACGGCGAAAAGCCTGAGATAAGCGAGCTGTCTATCAAGTTTATAGGTAGCGATTTTCGCGTTCTCGTCTGGCAAATGCTTGCCGAGATCCCTTACGGTAAGGTAATAACCTACGGGGATCTTGCCAAAAGGATCGCCGAAAAAAGAGGTATAAAAGCCATGTCGGCTCAGGCGGTGGGCGGTGCGGTTGGCAGAAATCCCATCTCGATCATCGTGCCGTGCCATAGAGTCATCGGCGCAAACGGAAGCATGGTCGGCTATTCGGGCGGCGTAAGTGCCAAGATCAAGCTTTTGGAATTGGAAGGCACGGGCTGTGATCCGAGATAAGCAGGGCGAATGAACCGTTTGAAAACAAATGCGTCAAAGAACGGAAAGTCCTTTTTATCGGACAAATTATGTGTTACGATATATAAAACCCAAGGAAGTGTACGGAGATAAATATGGAGAATAAGAGCGTTCAAATATTAGTTGCCCTGAAGCACCCGGGCAACGTCACGAAAAAGGTAAAAGAATACCCGTTCTTACTCGGCAAAACGCCGCGCACCTTTCGCGAGCTTATCGAGGAATCGGTTAAATCGTGTATATTAGCATATAAGGCGCGCGCAAACGGTGCAAAGCATCCCATGCCGCTTACGGACGAGCAGCTTGACGGGATGCGCGAGATAGGCAAATTTGCCTTTGGCGTGCATTATAACGAAAACGGGACGGACGAGCAAAAAGCTATCCAAACGGCGATAGACGCGGTAACGGACGGGCTTGTGCGTGTGTTCAAGGAAAATGAGGAAATTACGGAGCTTGATGGCGAGATCAAAATAGCCGAAGGTGACGTTTTTACTTTCGTAAAACTTACGATGCTTTCGGGCAGAATGTGGTGAAGGAGTGGTAGAAATGGCAGATAAGCACGAGGAAGCGGCAAGAAAAAAAGAGCTTGCGGCAAAATATGCAGAAATTGCCGAAAAGCACGAGGAAAGGCTTAAGGAGAATTTAAGTAAAGCTCAATACGATTTCTTCAGAAATCAGGGCCGATCCGTTGATCGAACCATATATTCCGATCTTGTAACGGCAATGAGAGACCCAAGCACCGTGCCATCGGAATACGTATCAAAAGAATTGAGCTGGCTTTTTGATCTTGCTGTTCCAAGCCGCGAAAAAGACGTTATTTTGTATTTTGCGGACAGACTGCAGGAATATCCCTATTCGGATTCCTATGGGAGAAGATCCTTCAGAGCAAAAGAAAACGGAGCTTATGCCTCTAAGCTTACCAATATCATTTGCGGGTATGGCTCGCTATATTTTAATATGATCCACGAGCCCGTTGAAAATATTTTGAACGGAGAGCTCCCCGAAGAATCCAAGGCCTTTCTCGACGAGTATTCCTGGCGCGGCTGCGGATACACGGGTTGGCGGGTAGCGTACGCCCTTGACCATCGTAACGTCAAGGCGGAGAAAGCCGTTCGCCGCATTATCGGCGAGGAAAACGGTTCGGGAATGGTAACGCACGCGCTTGTTCGCGGCGTTCTTTTAAGCCACAGATCCGATTTTCACGAGCTTCTGGGGAAGCTGCTTCTTGCCGCAAGGCTCCAGGAGGGGCTCCGCCAGGTCATCTGCGAAAACGCCGATTGCGGCACGAAAGCAGGTTTTCTTGCCATACTGAAGGTAATTGCCGATAATAACCTTATTCGCTTCTCGTCCGTTAAACGTGCCGTGGGCACTTGGCTGGGTATACTGACGGGCGAATCCCGCGATCTTGAGCGTGTCAGTGAAAAAAGCGTACGTCTTATCATCGATTGTCTTGAAAACGAAAGCACGCGTAAGGAATACCTTGCATCCGAGGATGCGATGAAGATATATATCGCGCTTTGGAGCTACGGTTTTGAAGATGTTGATGATGCAGTTCAAAAAATCATGGATATTGCAGACAACGGTTCAATACATCAACTGCTCGTGGCGGGCTATTTTGCCGCAAATCTCGACCTGCCTTATGTATCGAATAAAATAGCAAAGCTCGTGCTGAAAAAGCATTACGGTAATGACGAGGTTCTTGCGGTTTGGCTTCCTTGCTTTATGCCTTCGATAGAGGCTGATTTATGGAACGCCGTGAGATACGGTACTGAGCCGGAATACAAGACCTGGTTTGACAGCAGGGAGGAGATACACGAGCATTACTTGCTCATCAAGAAACTCTATTCCGCCTTCTCGGGAAAGACCAAAAACTTTTCGCCCTGCGTTTTCCCGTGGTACGAGGCAACTGTCAAAAAAAGTGACTTTGCTGAAATTCTTTGCGCATTGGCGGCTTTGTCCGGAGATAATGAAATGATCGATGAAGCCTGCGGCTTTGTAAGGGAATGCAATTCCGATGAAAGACGGTTTTATTTTTCCGCTTTGCTACGAGACCCAAAAACGGCGATCCAGCGCAAAACCGTGATTGAATGTCTTGCGGATAGAGAAACCTCTACCCGCAATGCGGCTTACAAAATTCTTTCAAAAACGGAGCTGTCCGACGATGAATATCGCTCAATTGAGGATTATTTGCGCTTCAAGGGTGCGGATATCCGTAAATACGTTATGGAGTTTTTGCTGAAGCAAGACGATGCCGGGCTTGCCGAATGCATAGGCAGACTTCTTGAAAGCGGCAGGGAAGAAGTGCGCCTTGGCGGGCTTGATATGCTGTTGCAGCTTAAAAAGGACGCAAAGCGCAGTAAGATAACCGATTCCTTCGTAAGCATTCTTGCCGCAAGAGCAAAATCGGAGAATCTTCCTTCAAAGGAAAAAATACTGCTTGAATCTCTCGTTCCCAACGCGGCGGAAATAAAGATGGACGAAGCCGCATTGTTCTCTGCAGATGACAAGTATCTGCCAACGGAGTTTGATTCGGACTATACGGAGCTCTGCGCAAAGACCTTTGCGGATTATTTTCCCGAATCAAAATTGCCGGAGCTTATCCGCGACAAAAAGGGCGGCTTCAACCTTTTCGGCAAGATCAGATCTGTATTGACCGATAACGTTGCCTGCAAGTCTTCCGTTGTAGCCGCAACGGATCTTATGTCGCTATCAAAGCTTATCGAAGCGCATAAGACCGATTCCTTTAACTACCGGAACGGCGCGGAAATGCTGCTTGGGAATATTCGGTTTGCACATCAACTCTCAGAGATAGACGAAAAACTGCCTTTCCATGAATTGTGGCAGGAGTGGATCAAAACCAACGGTATAACGAACAAGCGTCTTGTAAACGCGCTGGTTCTTTTCCGCGCGTATAAACAAAAAATACGTTACTCCGAAGCTTGTGCCGATTCGATCAGAACCGTTTTCGGAACGGGCTTTGAATACGGCAAGGAGTTTCCGCATTCTGCCGTTATGCACGCGGTTCTTAACCATCTGCTTGGGTGGGTGCCAAAGGATGAGCTCGCGCGGCTTGCATCGGCGGTTGCGATTTGGTTTATCTCGTGTGTGCCCGACGATATGGTAATGATCCGCACTCCCTCGCAGGAAGAATTGCCCGTTCAGCTTGAGATGGCTCATTTGCTTGCGCACGAGCAGCTGAATCTCGTTTACGGATGGCTGAACTGTAAGAATACCCCCGATCTTAAAGACATTTTCCCCCTTGCCGTTGCCTCTGCAGAGCGCTGTGTGGCGGCAACCCGTAAGCTGCCGGATACCGATATGCTGAAGGTCGGTAACCATTACCATTACGTGGGAAGTATTCACGGCAGAACGCTTCGCGATCCCTATGAGAGCAGAAGCCCCGTTTCCAAGCCCCTTGTTGGCGTGAGCGCATATTTGTTTGCGGCGTATCAGGGTATTATCACGGAGGCTCAGTTATTTGAATTCTTGCTTAATGCCAATAATCTCCGTGAATCGATGGAAACGGTAACTGCCGTTGCAAGCGCTTATTATGAAAAGGGAAAGCAGATCTCCGCTCACGATACCTATAAGGTTATTCGCAATGCGCGCAGGGTGAAGCAGTTCCTTGGAAAGGAGGGCGAGCCGAGCGCGGAGGATATGAAGCTCGTCAAGTACGTTGCCCATATTTACGAAACCGTCATCCCCGTTGTCCTTTCTTCCGAGCTCCGACGTGGCGATAGTCCCGCTGCCTATACCAAGGGCATTCACGGTATTGCTCGAGTATACGGCGCAAATAATCTGGCAGGTATACTTTCTGCCCTGGGTAACGATACTCTTGACAGAACCGCCTATTACGGCTGGGGAGAAGCAAGTGACCGCAAGGGATCTCTTTCCTACCTTCTTTCCGTGTGCATTCCGTCGGACGGCGATTCAGCAGATACGCTTCGTGCGGCGCTTGCAGGGAAAAGGATCACTACCAAGCGCCTGATCGAAGCGGCGCTGTTTTCGCCCGAGTGGATACCTATCATCGGTAAATATCTTGAGATCGAGTCCTTTGAATCGGTGTGCTATTACTTTATGGCCCATATGAACGAAAGGTTCTACGATAAGCGCAAGGCGATGATTGCAAGATTTACGCCTCTTTCGGACGACGAGCTGAATCTCGGCGCCTTCGACGTGAATTGGTTCCGCAGTGCTTACGATTCAATCGGAGAAAAGGAATTTGATCTGATCTACGATGCTGCCAAGTATATCTCCGACGGTGCAAAACATTCCCGCGCGAGAAAGTATGCGGATGCGACACTTGGAAAATTTGAAGTAGACGAGACCGAAAAGACGGTTTCTGACAAGAGAAACAAGGATCTTTTGATGGCGTATGCGCTCATACCGCTTGAAGGCGAAGACGATCTTTGTCGCCGTTATCTCTATATTCAAAGATTCCGCAAGGAAAGCAAACAGTTTGGTTCACAGCGCGCGGCAAGTGAAGCCAAAGCCGTGGAAATGGCGCTTACCAACCTTGCCATAAACGCGGGATATTCCGATACGATGCGCCTTACCCTGCGTATGGAAGCAAAGGTGATCGACGACAGTCGAGCGCTTCTTGAAGAACAGATCGTAGATGGCGTATCCTTTAAGATAGTCCTTGATGAAAACGGCAAGGCAACTCTTGCTTGTGCAAAGGAGGGCAAGGCACTTAAGAGTGTTCCCGCAAAGCTGAAAAAGCATGAAACCGTTTTGGCTCTTACCAATTTGGTGAAAACGCTCACCGAGCAGTACAGACGCACGCGAGTGATGCTTGAAAGAGCAATGGAGGACAGCACAACCTTTACCTTTGGTGAGCTTTCCGCCTTGTCCGAACATCCCGTGGTTTATCCCATGCTCAAAAATCTCGTGCTGATCAGCGGCGATGCCGTAGGATTCTATGTAGAAAAAGGTCTTGTAAACGATGCAGGTGTAATACATAATATTGAAGATAACGCAGAAATCAAGATTGCTCATCCGTTCCATCTGTATAGCAAGAGCTGTTGGAGAAACTATCAGAAGTACCTCTTCGAAAATAAGATAGTACAGCCGTTCCGTCAGGTGTTCCGCGAGCTGTACGTTAAGACCGAAGAGGAAATGGATATGCTCCATTCTCTCAGGTATGCGGGCAATCAGATACAGCCCGCAAAAACCGTCGGCGCGCTTAAGAGTCGCCGATGGGTAGCGGATATTGAGGACGGTTTGCAGAAGGTGTATTATAAGGAGAATATCGTAGCGCAGATCTATGCGCTTGCCGACTGGTTCTCGCCCGCGGACATCGAAGCGCCCACTCTTGAATGGGTCTGCTTTACCGATAGAAAAACGGGAAAAGAGATCAAGATCGCAGATATTCCCGATATCGTATTCTCGGAGGTTATGCGTGACGTTGATCTTGCGGTCAGCGTAGCGCACGCGGGCGGTGTGGATCCCGAAACAAGCCATTCCACAACGGAAATGCGCGCCGCGATCCTTTCCTTCGTTCTGCCCATGTTCCGCATAGCAAACGTAAAAGTGGAAGGACGTCACGCCATAGTGGAAGGCAAGCTTGCGGAATATTCCGTTCATCTCGGAAGCGGTGTCGTGCATCAGCTTGGTGGCGCAATGATCCCCGTCCTGCCCGTCCATTCACAGCATAGAGGAAAAATATTCCTTCCCTTCGTGGACGACGATCCCAAAACCGCTGAGATCATATCCAAGGTCCTCTTATTCGCAGAGGACTCCAAAATAAAGGATCCGACGATACTCTCAAATATCAGTAAGTAATCAAAGGAGAGCTATGCTAAGCTACACATACATATCTAAAGGAAAATTCGGCTTGGTTGAGAAGCCAAAGCCGACGATACAGCACGAGAGGGATGCCATTGTCAAGGTCACCCTTGCGAGCATCTGCTCGAGCGATTTGCACATCAAGCACGGCAGCGTGCCGAGAGCGGTGGAAGGGATCACTGTCGGTCACGAGATGGTCGGCATCGTGGAAGAGGTCGGCGCGGCGGTTACACACGTAAAGTCCGGCGACAGAGTTACGGTCAACGTGGAAACCTTCTGTGGCGAGTGCTTCTTCTGCAAGAAGGGATTTGTCAACAACTGCACCGACAAAAACGGCGGTTGGGCGCTCGGTTGCCGCATAGATGGCGGTCAGGCAGAGTACGTTCGCGTGCCGTTTGCGGATCAGGGGCTGAACAAGATTCCCGATACCGTAACTGATAGACAAGCTCTGCTTGTGGGCGACGTTCTTGCCACGGGATATTGGGCGGCGAAGATCTCCGAGATCACAACGGTCGATACCGTTCTCATCATCGGAGCAGGCCCCACGGGAATCTGCACGCTCCTTTGCGTGATGCTGAAGAAGCCTAAACGCATCATCATGTGCGAGAAGGACGAGAACCGCATCAAGTTTGTCAATGAGCACTATCCCGACGTGCTGACGGTTACGCCTGAAGAATGCCTTGATTTTGTTCGAGAGAACAGCGATCATGGCGGTGCGGATGTGGTGCTTGAGATTGCGGGTGCAGAGAACACCTTCGAGCTTGCGTGGCAGTGCGCGCGTCCGAATGCCATCGTCACGGTGGTGGCGCTTTACGATAAGGCGCAGACTCTGCCTCTGCCCGATATGTACGGCAAGAATCTGACCTTCAAGACCGGCGGCGTTGACGGTTGTGACTGCGAGGAAACGCTGAAGCTCATTGCCGAGGGCAAGCTCGATACCGAGCCGCTGATCACGCATACCTATCCGCTCTCGCGGATCG
>SVSB01000016.1 GCA_015064505.1 Oscillospiraceae bacterium | reverse complement strand
TCGCCAATGCTATTCTTTAGGGAGTCGTATCGTAAGGATGGAACTTATAACGGCATTGTCAATTCTGTTGAGGAATGGGCGCAGATAACGGGCGAGGATTATAATACACCGCAATTACGTCAGGTAAGAAATGCTGATAATGGCAGTATAATGGAGATATTTGTTCCTCTTCTTCCCGCGAGGGCAAAAGATAAAAATCAATATGTTGATGAATTCAATAAAATCGGATTTTATATCGAAAAATTTATTGAAATGAATGTATCTAACGCCATTCCGTATTCTGCCAGTATTTACGTAAAAAAAGGAAAATAATTGGATATAGATAGAGAGTTCGAAATTGTTGGGGTAACTCAAAAAATCCCGAATGCGAAAGCGTTCGGGTTTTTTACTTTTTACCTCTTCACTCTTCGCTTTTCACTTATTAGTTATTAAGTTTAGATCCTATCCTGTGCTAAAAAAATCCAAGTGCTACGACTTGGATTTTTCATTTGTGCCGCAAGGCACAACATCTTTTGACCGAAGGTCAACATCATTTCGAGCAACGCGAGAACATCATTTCTCATTCCTTCGGCACAAATGAACGAGGTTGCGCTTCGCGCAAATGAAGTTACGGCAAGCCACAAACGTTGTGATGCTTCGCATCAACGACGTTGCCCTTCGCGCAAACGGAAAGATGCGTTTTTTATGGTTAAGAAAGAATCAAATTAATAGAGAGAGCCCAGCTGCATACTTGCAGCTGGGCTCTCTTTTTTTATGTGAAATATATGATAATCATTAATTAATGCCTGATTTAAAAGTGTAAATTCTTGCGTAGAACTGCTTATTCTAAGTGCGCTACATAATTCCTATAACTGACTAATTGTACCATATTTCTACAGGCTTGTCAATCATTATGGCCCGAAAGACGGGCAGATTGTGAAGAAAAACGGCTAAATAGCTCGTTTTTTTGCTTTCAAACGACGGTCAACCTCTTATAAGGGGTCAAAAAATGGGTATTCGGCAATGCGGGAGACTTTATGAATATATATATTATTTTATGTAATATTATTCTATCATATATATGGACGAGGCAAAAGATGCCACGTTACGAAAGGAGTGTTTATCATGTCAAAAAAAGGCGAGAATATCCGCAAAAGAAAGGACGGCAGATGGGAGGGACGCTATAAAAAGGGATACAAGCCAAACGGGTCTATTCTGTACGGGTCTATTTACGGTAAGACCTACAGAGAGACCCGCGAAAAAATGCGTATTGCCATGGCAATGCCCCACGGCGAAGACTCTTCGGCATCTTTATCGAGCATCACTTTTGCTCAACTCTTTAAGCTTTGGCAGGAATCAAACGAGGTACGACTAAAAGGTGGAACGAAAAACAAATATTCATATCTTATAAGCTCGCACCTAAACCCCACTTTGGGCAATCTTCGTTTATCGGAGGTTACCGCTTCTTCCGTCAATGCCTTCCTTTCCGAGCAATTGCTGCGCGGCAGGCTGAACGGCTCGGCTCCGCTGTCGCCAAGCTACGTGCGAAGTATGTCACTGATTATTTCGTCTGCGCTGAAATACGGAGTCAGAGAGGAGCTGTGCCAGCCGTTAAAGGGGAACATAAACAAACCTGCTTCCGCTAAAAGAGAGCCGGATGTACTTACCCCGGAGGAGCAACGGAATCTTGAAAAGCACATAAAGGAATATCTGACCCCTACCGGAGTTGGCATTATGCTGTCCCTGTATACGGGATTGCGGATAGGGGAGGTATGTGCGTTAAAATGGGATGATCTGGATCTTGTTACGGGAACTTTGCACGTTCGACACACGGTTGCAAGGGTTCGCGGTCCAGATGACGGCAAAAGCAAGCTTATACTTGATGAGCCGAAAACCCGTTCTTCCAAAAGAGTAATACCCATCCCATCGCCGATAATCGAATTTCTTGGGGAATATAAAGGAACCGCCGAATCCGAATTCGTGACTTCGGATAAGCCCTCGTTTATCAGTCCCCGCACTTATGAAACAAGATACAGGAGGATCACGTCAGACTGCGGCATACGAAATCTGAATTACCACGCATTGCGCCATACCTTTGCCACAAGATGCGTAGAGGCAGGTGTGGACGTAAAATCTCTCAGTGAGATATTGGGGCACGCAGGCGTCAACATAACATTAAATACATACGTTCATTCATCATTGAATATGAAAAAATGCCAATTGGAAAAGCTCGCACAGCTTTCCGGGACCGATAAAGGGTCAAAATAATGGTCGGCTTCTTGGAAAAATCAATTAGCACCGCCGTTTATCAATAAAAGGCGTAGAATAAGCAGTTCTACGCAAGCGTTGCCGCGGGGAGGTCGTGATCGCTTCACGTATCGCTTTTTTCGGCGGCGGGTGGTTACAAAAATCAAGCCGAGAGGCTGAAGTGTGAGGAGCAGACGATGATAATTAAGTTAGCTATTTTGGAAAAAGACCAAAGCTATTTGAATCGTATTGTGAACGTTTTCGGAATCAAATATGCAGACAAATTCCAGATCTATTCTTTCACGGATGCAGATGTGGCATTTGCTACTTTGGAAACCGCAAAAATCGAGGTAATGGTTGCAAGCGACGCTTTTGAGATAGACGTTAATAAATTACCAAGAAGATGCGGTTTCGCTTATTTTGTGGACTCGCCCGACATTGAGACCCTCAACGGTCAGCGTGCCATCTGCAAGTTCCAGAAGGCGGCTCTCATATATAAGCAGATACTCAGTGTTTACTCCGAAAACGCCGGCAACGTATCCGGATTGAAATTTGGTGACGATGCAAGCAAAATTATCTTTTTCCAGCCGGTAAGCGGCGGAGCGGGAGCTTCCACCATGGCAGCTGCCTGTGCAGTTCATTTTGCAAAAAAGGGAAAGAAGACTCTTTATTTGAATCTTGAGCGTTTCGGCTCTGCCGACGTGTTCTTTGATGCAGAGGGTCAGTTTGATATGAGTGATATCATCTTTGCACTCAAGAGCAGAAAAACCAATCTGTCCATGAAGCTTGAAAGTTGTGTCAAACAGGCGGATAACGGAGTTTGCTTCTACTCCAAATCTCCTCTGGCACTTGATATGATGGAACTTAATGCTGACGATTTGATGAAACTCATTACTGAGCTTCAGCTAACAGGCTCGTACGATTACATAATCGTGGATACGGATTTTTCCATAGATAGAGAGGCTTTGAAGCTGTATCGCAAGGCGCATACACTTGTTTGGGTCGGAGATGGCTCAGAGCTTTCAAACAGCAAGCTTTCAAGAGCGTTTACCGCCCTAAAAACCGCGGAGGCCGATGCGGATTCTCCTCTTCCCAACCGTACCGTGCTTATCTACAACAAGTTCAGCAACAGAACGAGCAGAATTCTTGATGTCGGCATCAGAAATATAGGCGGATCACCGCGCTACGAGCATGCAACCAGCGCCCAGATCCTGGAGGCGCTTTCCGCCAAGGATATGTTCGATGCAATTATGTAAGGTGGTGAACGGTTTTGGAATTTGAACAGGAACAAAAAATCGTTGCGGAAATAAAAAAATACGTAACCGAAAATCTTCCGCTGAGCGATATGAAGGACGAGCAGCTTGAGGAGCAGATCGAGGAGATCGTTGCCCAAAAGCTTCGCGGCACGTACTGTTCCATAGATCAGCGTGTTTCCATAGTAAAGCAGGTGTACAGCTCCATCAGAGGCTTCGGTCTTCTTGATTCCATCATGAGCGACGATACCATCACCGAGGTAATGATCAACGGACACGAAACCATCTTTATAGAGCAGAACGGACGACTTTTTAAGCTTGACAAGCAATTTGAAAGCAAGCGCAGGCTTGAGGATATCATTCAGCGAATCGTGGGTCAGGCAGGTCGCGAAGTAACCGAGGCGAATCCCATTTGTGATACCCGTCTGCCCGGTGGCTCCCGCGTTAACGTGGTGCTTCCTCCCATTGCCCTTTGCGGTCCTACCGTTACCATACGTAAGTTTTCAAAGACCCCTATGACTATTGAGAAGCTTATTCAGTACGGCTCCATCACCCAGGAGATCGCAGACAAGCTTCAGCTTCTCGTTAAGGCAAAGTACAATATTTTCATATGCGGCGGTACCGGCTCCGGAAAGACCACGTTCCTCAACGCCCTTTCGAACTATATTCCCAAGGACGAGCGTGTAATAACCATAGAGGACTCTGCGGAGCTGCAGATCGAAGGCGTAGCCAACCTCGTAAGCCTTGAGACCCGTAATGCAAACGCCTCCGGCGCGGGAGAGATCACGATTCGCGATCTGATTAAATCCTCCCTTCGTATGAGGCCCGACAGGATCGTCGTCGGTGAGGTGCGCGGAGGGGAAGCCCTTGATATGCTTCAGGCAATGAACACCGGACACGACGGATCTCTTTCCACGGGTCACGCAAACTCCACCCAGGACATGCTCAGCCGTCTCGAGACCATGGTGCTTCAGGGGGCCGCAGGACTGCCCCTTGAGGCGATCCGTCAGCAGATAGCCTCTGCGGTGGATATTATTATCCATCTGTCCAGGCTACGCGACAGAACAAGAAAGACCATGGAGATCTGCGAAGTCGTCGGCTATGAAAACGGCGAGATAATTCTGAACCCGCTGTACGTCTTCGAGGAGGATGAGAACAGCACTCTCGAGAAAGTATCCGGAAGCTTGAAGCGCACTGATAATCCCATGAAAAACGATTTCAAGCTCAGACTTGCGGGAATTAAAACGGATATATGAGGTAATTCAAATGGGATTGTTTGTTAAAGAAAAAAAAGAAAAGGAGCCCCAGTATTATACTTCGGCCACCAACATGAGGACGTATAACTACAAGGTTTACTATATGTCCCGTGTGGAGAAGATACTGTATTTTCTGCTTGCGTTTGCGGTGGGCGCTGCCGTTGGCTATCTGTTTTACGGCGGCCTTGGTAAGAACGAGTTTGGCGAACCGACCACCCTTACGTACGTTCTGAATACGTTAATTCCCTCCGTGGTGGGCATAGTTGCCGGTATGCTGTACGTTCCCATAAGAACGAAGCAGATCAAGCAAAAAAAGATAAATATGCTGAAGCATCAGTTCCGAGAGCTGCTTGATGCGCTTGCAACGTCCATCGGAAGCGGCAAAAACGTCATTGACTCCTTCAAGGCGGCGCGCGACGATCTGCGCGTGATCTATTCTGAAGATGCGGCGATAATCCGTGAGCTCGACGTAGTTCTTGACGGCATCATAAACAACGTGGATATTGAGAAGTCGCTTCTTGATTTCGGCGAAAGAAGCGGAGTTGCGGACATTATCAGCTTTGCTAACGTATTCGATACCTGTTACCGCAAGGGCGGAAATATAAAGGAAGTAATAAAAAACACTCAGCAGATCATCACCGAAAAGATGGAAGTTGAGATGGAAATAGAAACCATTGTGTCGGGTTCGAAAAACGAGCAGATGATAATGACCGTTATGCCCGTCGCGCTCATCGCCATTATCAAGATGATGAGCCCTGAGTTTGCCGATAATTTTACGTCTCCTGCGGGAATAATCTCCACGACCATTGCCGTTGTGATGTTCATCGCCGCGTATTTTGTCGGAAACGCAGTTCTTGAGATCAAGATATAAGGAGGAGCGCCGTGTTTATAAGTACGTTTTCAGTTGCCATTATGGCGGTTGCTTCCATCCTTGTATTGGCGTTTATATTCTTTCTGGCGTTAGGGGCTAAGTACAATAAGATGCTTGCACCGTTGAACAGCAAGGAGTATCCTCTTTGCGAGCTTTACGGAGTTGGCTTTGCAATTCTTGCCATGTTCAGGCATAACTACTCTTCAAAATCGGAAAGAAAAAGAAAAAAGCAGATCGCTCTGGTCGTTGGCGAAAAGCACGCGGAATATTACCTTCGCGTAAATGCCGCTCAGCGCGTTACGCTTTCCTTCCTTCTTGCCACGGTGGGCTTTGCACTGTACGGGCTCGTTGACGATTATCTCATAGTGGGCGTTTTCCTGATGTTTGCATTCCTTGCGTATTATTATTACGCCACTCTCCCTGAATCAAACCTGCAGAAGAAGACGAATGAGATACTCAGCGATTTTGCGGACGTTACGTCCAAGCTTGCGCTTCTGGTAAATGCGGGAATGATCCTTAAGGAAGCGTGGCATAAAACCGCGTATACGGGAAGCTCTGAGCTTTACAAGGAAATGCAGCGCACCTGCGTTAATATGAATAACGGTATGTCCGAGCTTGATGCGTATGCCGAGTTCGGAAGCCGTTGCGCATCTCCCGAGATAAAAAAATTCACCTCCACGGTGGTGCAGGGCCTCGTAAAGGGAAACCGCGAGCTTGTTGATATGATCAAGCAGCAGAGCGGAGAGGTATGGGATGCCAAAAGACACAGAGCAAGACAGCAGGGACAGAAGGCGGCAAGCAAGCTTCTTATTCCCATCTGCATAATGTTCATCGGTGTCATTATTATGATTGTCGTTCCGATTTTTGCAAACATTGGCGTTTAAGGTCGGTACTGATAAAATAAAAGGAAAGGAGAAATGGGAAAATGTTTAAGATGTGGCTTCAGGCTAAGCTTAACAAGCTCTTTAAGGATGAGAAGGGCGAGACCACCATCGTAACTATGGTAGTACTTATCGGAATTGCCGTTGTACTTGCTATCATATTCAAGGATGCGATCCTCGGTCTTATCAACAGTCTTCTTGCCCAGATCACCGGCGGTGCTGAAAACGCAATTAAGGGTCCGTAAAAAACGTTGATTGTTTTGGCCAGAATAATCAACGTTGCCATGGCGGCACTTCGTGCCGCCATGGCAGACCATCTCGGGGAAGGTAATTATGAAAAGTAAAACAAATAATATAAAAGAAAAGATAAGAAACCAAAACGGAGCTGTAATCGTTGAAGCCTCTATAGTTATCCCGGTTATGTTCTTTGTTTTGTTTTTCATCATATTTATCGGCAATATGTATTACGAGCAGGCAAAGGTGGACGAGATAGTCCTTACCTATGCAACCAAGGGCGCAAAGTACGTTGCCGATCCTTCTCTGTACGATATAGACAATGGGCATCCTGTTTCAAAAAACGTTGATAACACGGATATAGAGCCCTACAGGTATATTTTCGGCAGTATTTCCGAAGGAACCATTTCCAAGATCGAGGACAAGATCTCCGAGCAGGTCAAGACCAAGATCAACGAAAACAGTCTCGTTCTGTTCAGCAACGGCGAGACCAGATACGTTGGCACGGATAACAAAAAGGTTGCCACTTTCAAAAACTACGTGGTGTACTCCACCTTCGTGGTTCAGGTCAATTACGAGGTGAAATTCCCCATAAGATTCCTTGGCAGCAAGGATCCTACGGTTATTAAGCTTTCCTCCAGAGCGGAGGTTGCGGTAAGTGACGCTCCGGAATTCATCAGGAACGTTGATATGGTCGTTGATCTGATGGAGGGAACGAAAGCCTCGGAGACGATTAAGAGTATATTTGAAAAGATTGACGGTTTCGTGGACAAGTTCACCAAAAAGTGAGGAGGGCGACCATGTACGGTCTGATGTATAAAAACAAAGGCGCAATATCAATATTTTTGCTCATCGTATTGGTTCCCATGATCATCTTGTCGAGCCTTTTCGTGGATATGAGCCGAATGACCCTTGCAAAATCCGTTATGGAATCTGCCGGCGCTCTCACGCTGAATACGGCGCTTACCGGTTACGATGCCGTTCTTAAGGATATGTACGGTCTTTTTGCAACCTCTCAGACCACGGATGAGCTGTTTGAGAATCTGGAGGACTATTACCGCCAGTGTATTGAGTCTGCAGGCGTGGCTGAATCGGATGCAGACGATTACGTTGCGATGATCATGGATTTCCTGAAGAGCGAAACGGGAACCGATGATCTGCTTAATATGAATCTTACGAGCTTTGAGGTCACAAAGCCCGAAAACGGCAATCTTGCCAACCCCGCGGTGCTGAAATCCCAGATCGTTGAATTCATGAAGTACCGCGCACCCATCAATCTGGGCACGGGTATATTTGACGCGCTTTCAAGCTTCAAGAATATGAAAAAGCAAAGCAAGCTTGTGGATAACAAAAACAAGTTCTATTCAGAGCACTCCGCAATGCTTGAGCTGCTCGAATCCATCTGGAACGATCTTGAGGATTATCAGTACAGAGATGCCTATACCACTACCTCCGCGGGCGGCGAATGTGCCTTCCCCGAGGGCTCCTATCTTAAAAAATCCAAGGAAAGCCTGGATCCCGAAAAGGCCGAGCTTGATACGGCGGTTGCGTATATCGTGCGATATCTGTATTTTGCGGGAACCTATTACGGTGCCATGAAGGACGCAAACGGTAAATCCGTATACGGTATAACCGTTGAAGAATCGGATGATGATACGGTATGGACCGTAAAACAGACGTCTGATCATAAATATACGGTTGAAGCCAGCCCCGAAGATACCACGCCCGAGGACGTAAGAGACGCGCTGAAGGACGCCTATAAGGCGATTAAGGCGATGGAAAAGGATTACGCCCTGTATACCGAGCTTACGAAGGGCAACAGCAATATGTCCGATACCGAGAAGATCAGGCTGGTTGCAAAATTCAGATCCACCCTGTCAGACTCCTATCACACGGCGGTGCTGGAGCTTGTGGAGAGTCTGGTCGAGCTTAAAAATGCCAAAGCAGGATGCGAAGATCTTGCGGAGTATTATGTGAAGGTCAATGGAGATAGCCTTTCCTTCTCCGGAGGCAAGGTAGAGGAGGACGATTCGGATGATTCCGAATCCGAAGATTCCGAAGATTCTGATAAAAAGAAAAAAACTCCTCCGTGGGGTGAGAAAGAACCGGGTTCAGTAAGCCTTACTACCTTTGTTGACGATCAGCTTAAGCATCTCAGCGAGGACGGCGAATATATCAAAAACTACAACAAAGTTGTTTCTCGTATAGAAGGCTATTGGGACGGCACCAAGGGCATAGTCAGCGAGGCGCGCAAGTACGTAGCCGATGAAACCTTGGATGCAAAAAACAAGGCATCGTGGTTTTATAACTTCCTTGATGATAAGAGCAAAAAGCTTAATGAAGCTTTGGCTGTCATTACCACGGTGAAGAATCAGCTTAATGACCCGGAAAGCAAATATAACAAGGCTCTTGCGGCGTGGAAATCGTCTGCAAACGGCCTTTCAAACGATATGATGGGCGAAAACGATCTCAGCGAGATCGCAAGGCTGGAGAAGGTGCTGACCTCTGACAGCATAGGAAAGCTTTACACCCGCGTCAACAACGCAAAGAACACCATAGACGATCTGAAGAAAAGCGTTGAAGGCTTCAAGGCCTTCGGCACCTCGTGGAAGGGTATGGGCGGCAACTCCGCCATTACCTATTCCACACTTGAAGGCCTGATGAGCGCGGCGGATAAAAAAAGCATCAGTGACGTAACCGCATCGAAAAACACGGCAACCCAAAAGATAGGGGATTACACCGCAACCTACGACAAGGCCTACGATACCGTGGTGGCTACGCTGCAGGCAAAGATCGTTACCTCCGATATAAAAACGGAATGGGAGGGAGCCGAGCTTGCAAAATCACCGGATCTGAGAAAGGATCAGGTAACGCTTTATACCTGGCTGTTCGGAAACTTCTTTGTTCAGACCGATGTGGAGAAGAAATTTAAAGCGGGCAAGACCTTTGGCTATTATGTTTCCCCTGCCGAGACGGATACCAACGATTCCAACGATATCTCTGCCAACAAGAATAACGCAGATGCTCCAAGGGACGAGATGGAGAAAAAAGCCGATGATTTGAATGACGACCCCACCGCAAAGGTCACGAATCCCGACAGGTCGTACGATGCGGGGTACCTTCCCTCCGGACGGTCCGAATTGAAATTGGCGGCGGTAGAATCGGGCGGCAAGGTGGGAGGCGACTCGGAGAAGCTGCTTGCGGATTCCGGCTCTGATGCTTCCGGATCTCTTGGTATGTTCGATAAGCTGATCGAGCTGGTGGGAGATATGGCAACCACCCTCCGCGACGATATGTATATCGCCAATTACATAATGAATATGTTCTCCTATTCCACCTACGAGGCGGAGATCGCGGTAAAGAACGGGGAAGAGGGCAAGGCGTTTGAACCCTGGTATACCTGTAACGGGGAAACGAAGGAGTACGAGCTTTCAAGCACCTTTAAGACCTATACCAATTACGAGCAGATGCTCAAGGATGCAAGAACGCTGACGAAGGTGCCCATCAATCCCAACGCAAACCACCTTTACGGCAAGGAAGTGGAGTACATAATATACGGTGGGCTGGATCTTAACGGCGATGGCGACCTTACCGAAAAGGACGATCCGCTGATAGCCACCTACGGAACCATCTATATGCTCCGCTTTGCCCTGAACACCATCTATGCGTTTACGGATGCGGAAATAGGAAATCTTACCACGGCGGCGGCAACTGCGCTGTTCGGAACCCCGCCCCTCACCCCTCTTATTCCCGTTGCAAAGATCGCCATGACCATCGGTATGGCACTTGCGGAGTCCGCATACGATCTTTATCAGCTTAAGTGCGGCGCGGAGATCCCCTTGATCAAAAACGCAAAGACCTGGGTAATGAAGCCCTCATCTGCCGCGGAGGCTGTTTTGGGTGAGATTGCAAGCAAGGGGGTTGATCTTGCTATCGACAAGGGCTTGCAGGTGCTTAACGACGCGCTGGAAATGACCGACGAGCAGTTGACTGCGCTTATTAACGACGAAAAAGCAAAATTCGACGGCCTGGTTGATGCGGCTGTTGATAATACCATAAAGGAATTTGAAAATTACGCAAACCAAGCCCTTCAGGAGGCGTTCAGTATTTGCTCCGAGGTGAACGCGGAGGCAAGAGGCGCCGTTGAATACGTAAAGGGCAAGACCGATGAAAAGATCGAAGCTGTAAGCAAGAAGCTTGACACCTGGCTTGCCGCCCAGACTGCGGAGACGGATGCTGTCGTTGCCGCAAAGGATACGGTCTATGCCGCAAAGAAAGCGGCAGTAGACTATCTGAAGGCGGAGGAGGGCAAGGTAATAGGAGAGCTCCTGGACGTTATAGATAACGTTACGGGAATCGCAACCAAAGAGGAGCTTGCCGACGCGATCCAAAAAGAGCTTGATGACGTTCAACTTCTGGTAAACAAAGAGATCGACAAGTTAAGTGATCAAGCAGGAAACGCCCTTTGCAACGCCAAGAACGCAATTATGAACGATCTTAAGGACGCCGCAAAGGAGGGAGCGGAAAGCCTGCGCTCGGCTCTTAAGGCGCAGATCGGCTCCGCCTTCGGTACCTCCGCAGTAAAGACTGACGGAACCAACAAGGTGGTAAGCTCCCTGCTTTCCTGGTCCTATAGCGATTATCTCCAGCTGTTTTTGCTTGTGGGGTTGGTTGCTTCTCCTGAATCCGTCCTGTTAAGGACAGCGGACGTTATCGAGCTGAATATGCGGCTGATAGACGGCACCCGCGGCTACGTTGATATAGAGGCGGTGGAGGAGGTCAGCTGGCTTTGGGGACTTATAAAGTACCCGAAGAAGGTTACAAAAAGAGTGGAGAACGAGGATGCCTACAGTCTGAGCAAGTCCTATACCTATCTTACTATCAAGGCAACGGTAGAGGTGGAGCCTTTGCTGCTTACAATGCCCTTCGTTTACGATACGGTAAGAAGCCAGGCAACGGGCATAAAATGGTATCAGATCAATTATGAAGGAACCATGGGTTATTAAGGAGAAAAAATGAAAAAGCTTACGTTAATTATAATAACGCTTATGCTGGCGGCGGCTTTTGCCGCCTGCGGCACCAAGGCTCCCACAGGGGATACGGATCCCGTGCCCGGCGGCACGGAGCAGGCCCAGACCTCCTCCCCCGCAGAGGAGATCACCGGGGCGGTTACGGAAAAGGCAGAGCTTAAGGGAAAGGCGTACATCCCTGCAAAAAATATAGGGATTCGTTTTGATACAACTAAAAGAAGACGTGAGATGAAGTCGGATTCAATGGTTTTCTATGGCGAAATCGGAAGCATCGTTGCTCTTACGTATGATGACGAGTTTGAGGAATATACGGATTCGGTAGATAAGGTTTTTGATCTTCTTAACGACGGAGAAGTTTTTGAAGACATCTCTATTGATATAGGCGGTAATTTTAGAGGTGATGACAAATATATCATCAACCTCATATCCTCCGAAAAGACAACCGTTGCGGGGCTTGAGTCGGTGAAGATACTCGGAAACGTTAAGGATCATTACGGAAAAACCGCGCTCGTATACGGCTACACCTTCGTAATCGATAAGACCCCCTGCATGCTTGTGGGAGTCGTTATCGACGAGGCAAACAACCGGGACGTGGTTCAGGCAATAAAGGAAGAAGTAGACCTTATGGCACAGACCATCAAGGAAGAGTAAAAACGGGAGGGGGCAATTATCTTGAAGAAGCCATTCGGCAGACCAAATGGCGAAAAGGGCATGGTGACGATAGAGGCTACGATTGCCCTCACAACTTTCCTGATGGCGTTTTTGATGATCTACAGCATTACCACCGTATGCCGTGCTCAGGCAAGGATACAGGTGGCGCTGAATAACACCGCTCAGGAAATTTCCCAATACAGCTATATTTACGGTCTCAGCGGTCTGGACGCCTCCCTTGGAAATTTCCAGACCGAGGCAAACAAGACGAAGGCGGACGTAAACACCCTCGTCAGTAAGACCGTGGAGGTGTTTGAAGGCATACAGACCCTCGGCGACGATGCAAAATCCGCAGAGGTGGGCGACGTTGAATCCATGCTGAACACCTGGGAGACCATCTCAAACGATCTGAAAAAGACGGGGGCAGACGCCGCCGCCGTGAAGGATCAGATAGAAAAAATGGCAAAGGATCCCCAGAAGCTGTTGTTCGGAATGGCAAAGCTCATCGGCTCCGAAGCACTGGAGATCGGAAAATCCAGATTGATAGCAGAGCCCGTTGCCAGAGCGCTGATAACCAAGCATCTGAAAAGATCGGAAAACGATACGGCGGATGCGTTCTGCAGATCCGTGGGCATAGTTCCCGGCACTTATCTGGGAACCACCTCCTATTTCAACGGCATTGATTTTTCCAATTCCACCCTCTTTCCATACGGCTCCCCGGAGATCACGCTCATTGCCACCTATAAGGTAAAGCTGCTTCAGCTTCTTCCCATAGGTGCGGAGTTCACGATAACTCAGTCCGCCACAACGAGGGGCTGGCTCCACGGGGATCAGAGCAATAATCCCGCCACCCAGCTTATGAACCCGGAAAAGGAAGAGGCAAACGTTGAGGAAAGCGTATGGAACAGCCAGTCCGTCAACGATCGCAACAAAGCCATAAGAAAAGAGGAGCTGGAGATACTGAAAGAATCCGGATACGTCGGCGTCAGCGGTGAGACTTACGTGCAGGCTTACCGCGAGTCCACGAACACCTTTGCGCTTATTGCCATGTGCAATCCCGTATACGGCGTAGACAGCGTGGAGGATATAGATAAGGAATCCGTCAAGAGCGATATAAAACGAATTGCCGACCAGATCTACAGTGCCACCTATAACCGCAAGACGGTAACGGTGAAGGTCAAGGACAGCAAGGGCAATATTACCACCAAAAAGATAGACTGCTCCACGTCTCCCATGGAAATGAAGGTGATTCTCGTGGTACCCGAGGATGCGGGTGTAAAGGATTACGTTCAGGGCGTTATAGATGAGTGGGGGTATGATTTCCTTTTCAGCGTTAAGGCAGACTACGGAACCGGATACAAGCTTCCCGAAAAAACGGAAACGGAAGAGGGAGCGGAAAAATGACGGTATTCGTGCTTATTCTTTTATCCGCTATCCTGATAGCCGCATCGTTCGTGTATCTTACCCATAAGGATCTTGGGGGTAAGGGCGCCGAAGGGCTTAAGCGCTGCATCGGAATGCACAAAGGGCTTTCGGCATATCTTGGGGCTTGCTTCGTTCTTATGTGCGCGCTTTCCGTGGTTTTGGAGAAGGTATACGTAACCAACACCCTCGTTGCAAATATGAAGGTCATCACCCTTTTGGGGCTGCTCGTTACGGTTGCGGTTACCGACTTTAAGGAGCATATAATTCCCAATATGGTAATTCTTGCGGGTATCATTCTGCGAATGGTATTCGCAATAGCAGAGCTGTTTACCCTCGGCAGCGGGTACTTCGCCATTCTTAAGTCGGATGCCATATCCGTGCTGTTGGCGTTGGTGCTGTTCGTTTTCGGAACTTTGATAGTAAAAAACGGCATTGGAATGGGCGATATCAAGCTTGTCTTCGTTATGGGCCTTTTCCAGGGCATCGTTGGCGTTATCAGCTCTTTGTTTCTGTCTCTTCTCGTTTCCTTCTTCGTTGCGATCGCCTTGCTTATCACAAGGAAGAAAACAAGAAAAGAGGCAATTGCGTTTGCACCGTCGGTTTTGATCGGCACGGCGGTATCTATGTTTTTAACAGGTATGTAAAAAGGAGTTTGTGTGATGGGTAAAGGGAGTATGAAGCTTGCTGTGGTTGCGGCTCTCGTCCTTATGCTTATAGGATCGTGGTATACCATGTTCAAGGACGGGACGGCGGAGCACGTGGAATACGAGAACCACATTGCGGTGGCGCGTGACCGTGCGGATAAAAAGCTTTATGAGGAAGCGTATGACAGCTACAAAGCGGCGCTTTCCATGTTTGATTCCATAGAGCTGAGAGAGGAAATTGCCGATTTTTGCAAAAACAGCGGCAGAACGGAAGACTACGTTGAGTTTTGCGCCGAAACGGCTCGCAAATACCCACACGACCCAAAGTCATACGTAAGAATGGCAGAGTATTACTCGGAGGCCGAGAATTATTTTATGTTTTTCAGCACTCTCACTAAGGCGGAGAAGAGAGGAATCAGATCCGCCGAGCTTGACGCGCTTGAGGCTGCTTATAAGTACGCTTTTCAGATAAAGGCGCTTGGTTACAGAGACGTGCGCGTGTTCTCAAACGGTCTTTGCGCTGTGAGGCGAGGGGCCGACGAGTGGGGCTTTACCGATCTGAACGGCAAGGTGCAGCTTGGCTTCAATTATACTGCGGCAGGGGATTACACCGGTTATTACATTGCAGTGGAGCACAGGTCGGGCGGTTACGCTCTTATAGATCCCACGGGCAGAGAAAAGAGCAAGCCCGCGGAAACCCTGCAGGTGGAGGATTGCCTCTTCCTGTTCGAGGATAAAATGGCCGTGAAATACGGCGGAAAATACCATTATTGCGATATGTGGTTTAACGAGCTGTTCGGCTCCTACGATTATGCGGGCACGTTCAGCGGAGGCCTGGCAGCCGTAAAGGAGGGCGACAGGTGGTACGTTATCGATTCCTCGGGCAATAAGGTCGGGGAAAAGAGTTTTGAGGAGATCAAGGTAGACGAAAAGGGCGTTGCCTTCAGAAACGGCGTTGCCTTCGCCAAGGAAAACGGTAAGTACTTTCTTATCGATACCTCGGCAAACAGAGTGGGCAACGGCGAGTGGGCAGACGTGGATTGCTTCAACTCCAATCAGCCTGCGGCTGTGTCAAACGGCCAAAAATGGGGCTTTATAGACACTGCGGGCAACGTGGTGCTTGATTACAGCTACGGGCAGGCAAGATCCTTCTCAAACGGCTTTGCCGCAGTGGCTGAGGACGGCAAGTGGGGATACGTTATTATAGAGGACTATTCCCTGAAGATCGATTATCAGTTCGTGGATGCAAAGGATTTCAGCGCAAGCGGAACGGTGTACGTAAGCCGCGGAACGGGCTGGGATCTGTTAGAGATATATTCGTATAATCAGTAAAGGAGAAAACGAGATGAGCTTTTCTTTCGAAAATCAAGGTACGCACACATATCTTGTATATACCGTGGCAGAGGGAGAGGTAATGGACTCCGTGACCGTCGGTATGCTTACGATCAATAAGATACCCGGGCTTGCGCACACGCTGTTCACCCAGATGGATTCAACGAGGTACGTAAAGTACGACGTTTCCGCGAGGGTTTCCGTAAGGCAGTTCTTCGCCGGTCCGGTGAACAAAAAGCGTCTTATCGGTGTATTCCGCGGTGTCGTTGATGCGGTTCTTTCCGCAGAGGAGTATATGATCGAGGCGGATTCCATCGTTCTTGATCTTGATTATATGTTTGCGGACGTTTCCACCTGCGAGACGGTGCTGGTTTGCCTGCCCGTGGTGGACGACGGCTTCGGCAAGGGCGATCTTGCCGCATTCTTCAAGAACATAATGTTCAGCACTCAGTTTGACCAGACCGAGAACTGCGGTTATATTGCAACGATAATCAACTTTTTGAACGGCTCCTCCGTTTTCTCTCTTGAGAATTTCAAAAAGCTGCTTGACGGCATTGAAGGCGCCGCACCCGCTACGGAAAAGCCCCCTCAGCCCGTCGTGCCGGAGAGAAAGCCCGCACCCGCCGAGGTGCACAACGGGGAAAGATCTGCACCTCAGAGCACCATATCCTCAAGCGTCACCGCTAATCCGGCGCAGACTACCTCTTCCTCCGTCGTAAAGGACACTCCCGCGAAGGAGGATCCCGTTCCCCAAACCAATCAGGAGAGCTCCAAAAAGAAGTCGGGATTCGGTCTCTTTTCCGGTCTTTTCGGCGGCAAATCCGATTCCGATGAAAAGAAAAAGAACAAAAACGACGATATCGGCTTCCCCGTTCCCGGTGAGGACGGCGGAGTTGATATCCCCGGACTTGACAGAGATCCCGCTCCCTCCGCCGGCACGTCTTCCGGCGGTGCGGCAAACGGTTTTTTGCATAACGGTCATCAAAAAGCGGATACGGGTATGGCTCCGTCCGTTAACAGCAACGCCGCATCAAGCAGCGAGCCGAAGTCCATTGCCGGTACCGCGGGAAGCTTTGGCGAGACTACGGTTCTTAACGGTGCAAAAAGCGGCGAGACCACGGTGCTTTCTCAGACACCTGCGGCACAGCCCAAGCCCTATCTGGTGCGCCTCAAAAACAACGAGAGGATCAACGTTGACAAGCCCTCCTTCCGCATCGGTAAGGAGCGTAGCTACGTTGACTATTTCGTGGCTGATAACTCAACCATAAGCAGAGCACACGCAAATATCATCACCCGCGACGGGGAGTACTTCGTTGTGGATACCAACTCAAAGAACCACACCTACGTTAACGGACAGATGATCCAAAGCAACGTGGAGACTAAGATCACTCACGGAACGAAGCTCAAATTCTCAAACGAAGAGTACGAGTTCAGACTTTATTGATATTACGGTGCCGCGGCATCGCGAAAAGCAGCTAACGCATTAAGCGAAAAAACTTGAATTTTCACGCGCGTGGGGGGAAAAATGAATTTTATTGTTTCAGCAAGAACCGACGTCGGAATAACGAAAACAACGAATCAGGACAGCATGATCGTGCGCGTAGCCAACACTCCCATCGGCAGGATGGCTTTTGCGGTTCTTTGCGACGGTATGGGCGGTCTTGACCAGGGCGAGGTGGCAAGTGCCTCGGTTGTGCGGGCGTTTGACGGATGGTTCAAAAACGAGCTTCCCGCCCTCTGTAACGCGCCCCTTGAGGATCACGTTATAAGGGAGCAGTGGACCAATATAGTAACGGAGCAAAACGCAACCATCAAGGGTTACGGTGCGCGCCGCGGAGAAAAGCTTGGCACCACGGTGGTGGCAATGCTTCTCACTCAGACGAGATATTTCATTCTCAACGTGGGTGATTCCCGCGCATACGAGCTGAGCAGCGGCATAGCGCAGATAACGGAGGATCAGACCTTCGTTGCAAGAGAGGTTGCTCTTGGAAATATGACCGCGGAGCAGGCAAAAAACGACGAGCGCAGAAACGTGCTTTTGCAATGTGTGGGCGCTTCCGACGAGGTCTATCCCGATATGTTTTTCGGAGATACTCACGGAGACGCCGTCTATATGCTCTGTTCCGACGGCTTCCGCCACGAGATCTCCGCAGAAGAGATCTACGAGGCTCTAAATCCCGACGCTCTTCTTGATGAGAACGTGATGAATTCAAGCGCCGACAGGCTGATAGAGCTCAACAAGGCCCGCAAGGAGCGGGATAACATATCCGTTGTGCTTATCAGAACGTTCTGAAAGGGGGAGAGATAATGCTTGAGGTAGGTTCACTTGTTGACGGCAAGTATAAAATACTGAACAAGGTTGGACAAGGCGGCATGAGCGTCGTTTATCTCGCCATGAACGAGAAGGCGAATAAGCAATGGGCCGTCAAGGAGGTCCGCAAGGACGGAATAAAGGATTTTGAAGTTGTAAAACAGGGTTTGGTGGCGGAGACCGATATTCTGAAAAAGCTCAGCCATCCGAACCTTCCGAGTATAATAGACGTTATCGACACCGCCGATTCGTTTATCATTATCATGGACTATATTCAGGGAAACTCCCTGAACAAAGCCCTGGCTGAATACGGCGCCCAGCCCCAGGAGCACGTTATTTCGTGGGCAAAGCAGCTTTGCGACGTGCTGAACTATCTGCACACGAGAGAACCCGCCATTATATACCGCGATATGAAGCCCGCAAATATTATGCTGAAGCCCGACGGCAACGTCACGCTGATTGACTTCGGTACTGCACGAGAATTCAAGGAAAAGAATCTTGCGGATACCACCTGCCTCGGCACCGTGGGTTACGCGGCGCCCGAGCAGTTCGGAGGCATGGGACAGACGGATGCAAGGACGGATATCTACTGTCTTGGCGCAACCCTGTATCATCTGGTAACGGGCATGAATCCCTGCGAGCCTCCCTACGAGATAAAGCCCATAAGGGAAATAAACCCCGCTCTTTCCGGCGGTCTTGAGAGGATCATTCAGAAGTGCACCCGTAAGGACCCCAACGAAAGATATCAGTCCGCAGCCGAGCTGATGTACGCGCTGGAGCATTACGATGAAATAGACGATCTGTACAGAAAAAAGCAGAAGGGTAAGCTTGCAAAATTTCTTACCTGCGCGGGCGTTACTCTTGCCCTTGCGGCTACCTCCGTTTGGGGATTCTTTGCGGCGGAAGGCAAAAAGACGGAAAACTACGATTACATTCTTGCAAACGCCGCAAGTGCAACGGATTACTATCAGGCAATAGTTACCGACACTTCCCGTACCGAGGCGTACCTTGGCAACGGTGACAGTAAGGGTCTTATTGAGTATCTTATCACGGACGGCGAGCTTACGGCAGACGACAGCGCAGTCCTTATGAAGCTGAAGGGCGGACTTGAGCAGGTCGATATGTGGGGTTATTCCACAACGGTAAACGTTCTTGAGGAGCTGAAGGAAAGCAATTACGAGGGCTACGAGGAGGTCTGCTACCAGATAGGCGAGGCTTATATATTCTATTACAATCTTGGCGTTGAGAAGGACAAGTACGCCACCGCCGCCACCTGGTTCCGATACGCAACGGAAAAGCATCCCGTGGCAAAGATGTATTGCGATATTTCCGCGTGTCTGCAGAATATTGCAAAATTCTCCAAGGCGGAGCAGTACGCAAGCCTGTACAGCGAGTATGAAAATCTCTGGAAGCAGGTAAAGACCCTGCAGACGGACGCGGGCAGTTACGACGACGATCTTAAGCTTCGCGTGTGGAACGAGATCGTTGATATGATCAGAAACAACGCAAAGGAATTTTGCGAGGTTTCGTCCCAAAGCGAGATAATTGCTTTACTTGAAGAAGTGAAGAAGAGCAGTTCGGGCGTTACCAACACCTTTTTGCAGGAAAGCGTCTCTTCACTTCTGGACAATATCGGTATAGCGGAAACGAAGATCAACTCCGTGAAGACCGATAAAGCGGCGAACTGAGGAGGAAGGGCATGACGTACGAAATATACAGATATATTTTCATCGGTGCAGCGATCCTTTCCGCAATAATGTTTGCCGTGACCGTGTTCGTGTTCTTCTTCTTGAAGATCCCAACGGTAATAGGCGACCTTACGGGGGCTAACGCGCGCAAGGCCATTGAGGAGATCCGCAACCACAATGAGCGCACGGGTCACAAAACCCATCATACCAGCGCGGTTAACAGGGAGAGGGGAAAGCTTACGGAAAAGATATCCCAATCCGGCAGATTGATAAAGGATCATTCCGATTCATTGCACGGAGCTATGGGTACCGAAAAGATCGGTACGGATAATCTTGCTGCTGCGGGAAGCGAGACCACGCTTCTCGAAGGCAGCGAAACGACGCTCCTTGGCGGCAGCGAAACGACTCTGCTTTCGGATAACTCTGATTCCGACGGCGAGACCACGAAGCTGAGCGCGCACGAACCTGCGCCTGCAGTTGAAGCGGCGCCCCTGTCGGATGCAGCGGCCGCGTTTACGGTTGAGTATGAGATTACTTATATCCATACCTCCGAGTTTATAGAGTAGGGGGGTATCTTATGGCAAAGTTTTCTGTTTCTGAAATGAAGGGAAAAGGGCTGATGATCTTGTACACCGCTTTTCTGGGGGCGCTGGCCCTCTCGGTGCTGATGATGCCCGTTTCAAGCATTTTGAAGGATTTAACCCGCATTCCTCTGGCGGTTACGGGGTCCGTATTCTGGCTCAGCCTTGGCGGAACGGTATTTTCCGCTTTGGTGATAAACAGGGCAAGAAAACGGTGCGATGCGTTTTGCGCCGATGATTCGGATATGAACGGATTGGGTCTCATCTCATTCTTCAAGAATAAGGAAGCAAAGATCGCGGATATTTCAATGTTTGCGGCATTTGCGGGAGTGATAGTGACTCTGTTCTTAATTAAAAACGTGTATGCGTTCTTCATTTTTTTGGGATTACTCGTGTTTTTCTTTGGAATGCATTGTATGCTCAACGGCAAAAATTACGCTTATATAAAATTCAATCAGGAGAATAAGGAATTATGACGTACTCAAAGGTAAATACGGCTGACCGCCTGCTGGCGGTTATACTGTCCTTGTTGCTTGCGGTATCTTTGTTTCCCGCGGGAGCAATTACCGTAACTGCGGCAGAGACGATAGGATACGGTCACGTTGAGACCGTTATCGGCGGAACCGTAGAGAATAACGGCACTGCCGAGATCGACGTAGTTATTACCGAGACCACGCTTCAGTGGGTGGAGGGTAATGATGAGAGAGCAGAGGGCTGGTGGGTCGGCATCAATATGTATGCTCCCGACGGTTTTTCCGCAGACGCTACCTACAAATCAAAGAACAGCCCCACCGCTGAGTACGGCGAGGCAAGACCCTTTGATACCTATAAGGACGGAGATAATTACATCGGTCTTTGGTTCCCCGTATCTCCCGAGTCCATAAAGGCCTTTGCGGATGCGGGCTACGATATGACGGTTTGCTATGCCTTTGACTGGGATGCAAACGAGGAGTACGAGCAGACGGTAAACTTTACCGTTGTTCCTTCCGAAAGCATAATGCTTATGAAGGGCGAAACCGAGGTATTCCCCGCATACTACGGCAGCGCAACTCCCGCTACCGGCGGCACCGTTACGGGCAACGGCACCGCTGAGGTTGAGGTAGTGGTTACCGAGACCACTCTTCAGTGGGTAGAGGGCAACAGCCAGAGAGCAGAAGGCTGGTGGGTCGGCATCAATATGTACGCCCCCGAGGGCTTCTCTTCAGCGGCTACATACAAATCAAAGAACAGCCCCACCGCAGAGTACGGCGCGGCAAGACCCTTTGATACCTATAAGGACGGAGATAATTATATCGGTCTCTGGTTCCCCGTATCTCCCGAATCTATCAAGGCCTTTGCGGATGCGGGCTACGATATGACGGTTTGCTATACCTTCGACTGGAACGGCGACGGCGGATACGAGCAGAACGTGACCTTCACCGTTGTTCCAAGCGATGATATCGTGCTCGTTAAAAACGACGGGCAGATCTATCCTATTGACTATGGCACCGTTACCCCCGTTACCGGCGGCACCGTAACGGGTAATGGCACCGCTGAAGTTGAGGTAATGGTTACCGAGACTACTCTTCAGTGGGTGGAGAGCAACAGCCTGAGAGCGGAAGGCTGGTGGGTAGGCATCAATATGTACGCGCCCGAGAGCTTCTCCGCAGCTGCAACCTATAAGGTAAAGACAGGCCCCAACGTCGATTACGGCGAGGCAAAATCCTTTGATACTTATAAGGACGGAGATAATTATATCGGTCTCTGGTTCCCCGTATCTCCCGAATCTATTGAAAAATTTGCAGCCGAGGGACGTAATCTCACCCTGACCTACATCTTTGACTGGAACGGTGACGGAGACTACGAACAGACGGTTGTCTTTTCCGTTGTTCCTTCCGAAAGCATAATGCTTATGAAGGGCGAAACTGAGGTATTCCCCGCATACTACGGCAGCGCAACTCCCGTTACGGGCGGCACCGCCACCGGCAACGGCACTGCAGAGATCGAGGTGGTTATTACCGAGACCACTCTTCAGTGGGTAGAGGGCAACAGCCAGAGAGCAGAAGGCTGGTGGGTCGGCATCAATATGTATGCTCCCGACGGTTTTTCCGCAGACGCTACCTACAAATCAAAGAACAGCCCCACCGCTGAGTACGGCGAGGCAAAATCCTTTGTGGAAAAGCGTGATGGAGAAAATTACATCGGTCTCTGGTTCCCCGTATCTCCCGAGTCCATCAAGGCGTTTGCCGATGCGGGCCGCAATATGACGGTTTGCTATACCTTCGACTGGAACGGTGACGGCGGCTACGAGCAGAACGTGACCTTTACCGTTGTTCCTTCCGATAGCATAATGCTTATGAAGGGCGAAACCGAGGTATTCCCCGCACACTACGGCAGTGCAACTCCCGTTACGGGCGGCACCGCCACCGGCAACGGCACTGCGGAGATCGAGGTGGTTATTACCGAGACCACCCTTCATTGGGTAGAGGGTAACAACGAGAGAGCAGAAGGCTGGTGGGTCGGCATCAATATGTATGCTCCCGACGGTTTTTCCGCAGCCGCTACCTACAAATCAAAGAACAGTCCCACCGCTGAGTACGGCGAGGTAAGACCCTTTGATACCTATAAGGACGGAGATAATTACATCGGTCTCTGGTTCCCCGTATCTCCAGAGTCCATCAAGGCGTTTGACGATGCGGGCTACGATATGACGGTTTGCTATACCTTCGACTGGAACGGCGACGGCGGCTACGAGCAGAACGTGACCTTCACCGTTGTTCCTTCCGACAGCATCGTGCTCATGAAGGGCGTGGAGCAGGTATTCCCCGTGCGCAAGGTTTCCGTGACCGCATCCGGAGAGGGAAGCGTAAAGCTTAACGGAACGGATGAGACCTCCATTACCGTGGCAAAGGGCGATAAGGTACAGCTGACCGTAGTTCCCGCAGAGGGACATCACGTTGTCAGCGTTATAGCAAATAACGTACCCGTTCAGCCCGATCCTGCGGACGGTTCTATCTATCTCCTTGACAGTATTACTGAAGATACCGAGATCAGCGTTGTTTTTGCTATCAATTCTTATTCGGTAAGCACGGATGAAAGCCTCAAGGATTATCTGACCTTCGCGGACCGCGTTGACCACGGCGGTGAGGTTGTCGTGTCTATCACGCCTCCCGTAGGCTATATAGTTGAAAGCTTCTCTTGCAACGAAGGAGCAGGCAACGTTTCCGGAATAACCAAGGAAAACGGCGTTATAAGCTTCACCGTCAGCGAGGTGGTCAGCGCCGTTGAGCTGCACGTTACCTTCAAGGAAATCTCAAAGGCAAGCTTTGACGAGGTTAACAAGGATACCGAGTCCAAGTCTCTCAGAACCACCGAGGAGCTTTACGTTGTGAACGCAAACGACGTAATAACCTTCACCACCGATGCCGATAAGGGCATCAGAATGTACAACGGCACCGAGCTTATCGGCGGCGGCGAGACGGTAAATACCGTTACCGTTGCCCCTGGCGTTACCGTTACCTCCGTTCAGCTTTATTATAAGGGCGAAAACGAGCTGTACGCCGAATGGCACGAGGTTGAGCTGAACGGCGCTACGTTCAGAGTTGCGGCAGATGAAAAAGCACCGGAAATCAAAGAGTTCAAGCCCGAATCCGAGGGCGTGAACGGATATTATAATTCCAACGTCACCGTGAAATACGATATAGCGGACGTGGATGATTATTCCGGAATCGCTTCCATTGAGTATTGGTTCGTTTGCGGCGGAACCGAAAGCGATATCACCGTTATCGACACCTTTACGGCGGGCGCTGACAAGGCAAGCGGCTCCATTACCGTGGACGCAATCAAGTATAACAGCGCAGGCGTAGAGCTTTGGATCAAGGTAACCGATAAGGCGGGCAACAGCGAGACCTCGAAGTGCGAGCTTAACATCAACTCCACCGTTCCCACGGTCAACGTGGCTATAAGCGGTGACAGCACGGGTCTTGACGGCTATTACAGTGTCAACAGAGCTCTCACCGTAACCGTTACGGACAGAGCAGACACCTTCGATGCGGATAACGTGAAAATTACCGCAAACGGCGGCCTTGCCTTCAATGCTTCCTCAATTACCTGGGAAAGCAACGGAGATACCCACGTGGGTACCTATACCTTTGAAGCCGACGGACACTACGTCTGGAGTATTTCCTATTCCAACGTGGCAGGCACGGTGGGCGAGGTAGTGGAAGCGGATGCAGCCAAGCACGCATTCGACTTCGTGCTTGATAAGAACGGTCCCTACGATGCGGTAATCAGCTATCCCACCCCCGTTGAAGTAAACGGCAGCACTCTCTATTTTAAAGATACAGTAACCGTTACCGTTACCGTTAAGGACGATACTGCGGGAATTGACCGCTTCGTATATTCCTATACCGTGGAGAACGGAGCAAGCGATATCAACGCAGGCGAGACCGAAGTGGTCATAGAGAGCGCGAATATCCAATATGACGGCGCGGAAGCAATCGCAACCTTTGAGATCCCCGCGCAGTTCCGCGGAACCGTATCCGTTTCCGCTATCGACAGGGCGGGGAACAAGATCGACCTTACGGACGATGAGCTCATCGTGGTCGACGACAGAAAGCCCGTTGTTGAAGTAACTTACGATAATAACGTTATTTTCGGCGATAAGTATTATCAGAGTGAAAGAATCGCCACCATCACCATTGACGAGGCAAACTTCTCCGTTGCCGATCTCGTGGATCTCATTCCCGGCACCGAGGAAGCGCATCTAGTGATCACCGTAAGCGAGACTCTGAACGACGGTACCAAGACCGTGACCAATATAAAGCCCGAGTTCAAGCTTGAGAACGGCAAGTACGTTGCTACCTGGACCTTTGATAAGGATGCGGACTATACTCTTGATATCAAGTATACCGACCGCTCAGGCAACACCGCCGAAGCGTTTGAAACTCACGTATTCACGGTGGATACCGTGAACCCCGATGTCAAGGTAGAGTTTGACAACAACAACGCAAAGAACGAAAACTATTATGATGCGGCAAGAGTAGCCACCGTTACCATCACGGAGCACAATTTTGTGACCGACTGTGCGATATTCACGGTAAACGGCGTAAGACTCACCGACGCCGTGAAATGGAGCCATAACGGCGACGTTCACGTGGCCACCGTCAAGTTCAGCGGGGACGATAAGTACACCTTTGAGGTGGAAGTTGCAGACCTTGCAAAGAGAGCTTCCGATCCCATTGAGGATATGGTATTTACCGTGGATAATACCAATCCCACCGATCTGAAGATCTCCTATTCACCCACTATACCCGATTCCATTTTGGAGAACCTCACCTTCGGCTTCTATAACGGCGACGTGCAGGTTACCATAGAGGCAGTTGATCCTACCGCGGGCATTGATTTCTTCAATTATTCCTACAAGCCCCAGGGCGGTGACGAGAGCGAGGCGGTTCACGGCGTTATCGCAAGCGACAAAATAACCTACGCGAATGGAAAGGCTACCGCAAGCTTTACCATTCCCTCCACTCAGGATTTCCGCGGCTCCGTAACCTTCACCGCAACTGACAGAGCGGGCAGAAGCACCGATTTTGACGGTTCCAAGCACGTTGTGGTTATCGATAAGACTAAGCCCGTTATCGAAGTCAAGTTTGATAACAATGAAGTGTTCAACGGAAAGTATTACAAGGCGGACAGAACGGCCACCTTCATAATTGACGAGACCAACTTCTTCCCCGAGGATCTCTGGGAGCTTGTTCCCAATACCGAGGACGAGTATCTCGTTATTACCGTTGGTAAGACTCTGAACGACGGCACCACCACCACGACCAAGATAAGACCCGAGTTCAAGCTTGAGGACGGCAAGTATGTTGCTACCTGGCCCTTTGACGAAGATGCAGACTATACTCTTGATATCAAGTATACGGACCGCTCAGGCAACCCCGCAGATCACTTTGAGACCGTTGTCTTCACCGTGGATAAGATCGATCCCAAGCTCAGCGTTGATTACGGCAACGAGACCCCGACCAACCCCGGATATCACGGCAAGGACGTAACCGTAACCTTCACGATCGAAGAGCATAACTTCGACGCAAAGGACGTTACTCTGGCTATCACGGGTAAGAAGACCGACGGAACCGAAATAACGGGTCTGGCAGAAAAGGCTTACGAGGCGTTCCTTAAGAACAACGATAATTGGCATACCGAGGGCGACGTACATACCGCAAGCATCACTCTTGATCTGGAAGCCAATTATTCCTTTGAGCTGGGCTATGCAGACCTTGCATCCAATAAGGCATCCCTGAAGGATAAGCTCTGCGTAGACAAGAGCGATCCTTACGGTCTTTCCGTTTCGTATTCCACATCGATTTCCAATATGGCATTGGAGAATCTTACTCTCGGATTCTACAAAGCTCCCGTTACCGTAACGGTCACCGCCATGGACGATTACGCAAATATTGACTACTTCACTTATTCCTATACCGTCGATCCCGACGTAAGCTCCGTAAACCAGGGCAAGGAGAACGTGGTCATCGAGAGCGCGGATATCACCTACGATAACGGCAAGGCCACCGCAACTTTTGAGATTCCTCCTCAGTTCCGCGGCAAGGTATCCTTTACCGCAACGGATAAAGCGGGCAACAGCTCCGACTTCAAGGATGATAAAAACGTAATCGTTGTTGACGATATAGCGCCCAAAGTTACCGTTACGTACGATAACAACCGCGCAAGCAACGGTAAGTATTTCAGCGCAGGCAGAAACGCCACCATCACCATTGAGGAGGCGAACTTCTTTGGCTCTGCGGACGTGATCGACAAGTATCTTACCATTACCATGACCGCAGTATATGCAAGAGGCGGCCGCGAGGAAACGGTGCTGAACCCCGAATTCACCAAGAACGGAGACAAGTATACTGCAAGGGTATCATTCAACGCGGACGGTGCGTACACTCTCAAAATTACGTATAAGGACCGTTCGGGCAACGAGAGCAATATCTATCCCGGAGATTCCTTCGTAATCGATAAGACTTCTCCCACCGTTACCGTAACCTATAACAACAATAACGCAAAGAACGGTAACTATTTCAAGAATACCCGTACCGCAACCATCACCATCAGAGACGAGAACTTCTCCACCTCCTCCGCTTACGTGAACGTAACCGTAGACGGCGTTGCCAAGCCTCTCGGTGCGCTGAACTGGAATGAGGGCGGAGACGTTTATACCACGACCATAAGGTTTGATGAGGATGCGGACTATACCTTCGACGTAAGGTGTAACGACCTTGCGGGCAACGGCAACGGATACGTTAATTACGGTAACTCAGTGGCTCCCAACGCCTTCACCGTAGACACAACCCCGCCTACGGATCTTGCCATTACCGTTAACGGTGTTTCCGTTATGGGCAGGGAAGACAGCGTGGTGTTCGACAGATTCTATTCCGATAAGGTGGTCGTAAAGCTTTCCGCAAGCGGCCGTATCAGCGGACTCGAATCTCTGAAGTATCAGAAGGTGGACAGCGTTGATAAGTATTCCGCAGACGGAATCTGGACGGATTACGATTCCGAGAACGGAATCAGCATCCTCACCAACGAAAAGGCGATCGTTTATATGAGAGCTGAGGATAAGGCAGGAAACGTCTCAATCGTTCATTCCACCGGTATCGTCGTGGACGACAAGCTGCCTACGGGTGAGCTTAATGCCCCCGAGATAGATATTATCCCCATGGCTCCCAATGCTTACGGATTCTATAACGGAGACGTTGACGTTGATATTAAAGTCGTTGATCCCGCTTATACGGGTGCCGACGCGATGCTTAACGGTTATTATTCCGGACTCAGATCCGTAACCTACCGAATCTATACCACCGATACGGGTGCGATAGAGGAGGGCGTGCTTCTCGATCTTAACGAAAAGACCGCAGGCGCGGAATACGATAAGGATCTGCTCGTTAAGGCATGGTCCGGCAAGATCACCGTCTCTGCCGAAAAGTTCAACAGCAATAACGTATTCTGCGAGATCACCGCAGTAGATAACTCCGGCAACGTGCGCACGAGCACCACTGCGGCAGGCGCACTGAAGATCGATATTACGGCTTCCGATATCAACGTAAGCTTTAATAACAATAACGGAGATACCTCCTTTGCCGAGGGAGTTTACTTCAAGGAAGACCGCATTGCAACCGTTACCGTAACGGAGCGTAACTTCAACCCCGAGCTCTTCAAGCTTGATATCACGAACACCGAGGGTTATATTCCCACAATCGGTGGCTGGATAGAGATAGCCGGCACCGGTAACGGAGATAACACCACCCACGTGGCACAGGTTCTCTTCAACGTGGACGGCGACTACACCTTCGGCGTATCCTGCAGTGATATGGCGCTTAACGAGGGAAATGAGGCAAGCTACGGCGATTCTCTTGCACCTCTGGCGTTTACCGTTGATAAGACTCTTCCCGCAATCACCGTTGAGTACGATAACAACAGCGTAAATAACGGTAACTACTACAAGGCTCAGAGAATTGCCACCATCACCGTTAAGGAGCATAACTTTGAGACCGGCAGAGTCGTTATCAGCCTTAAGGCCACCGACGACGGCGTTGATGCAAAGCTCCCCGTTGTCAGCGAGTGGAAGACGGAGGGCGACGTTCATACCGTTACCGTAACGTACGAGGCAGACGCGCTCTATACCTTCGATTTCGATTATACGGATAAGGCGGGCAACAAGGCTGCCGATATGGCAGAGCAGAGCTTCTACGTAGATAAGACGGCCCCCACCCTGTCCATTGAAAACATCGTGGATGAGTCTGCAAACGGCGGCGAAGGAAACATCGGCTTCGTTATTACCGCAAACGATACAAACTTTGACGTATTCTCCCCCGTAATCACTGCCGTTGTAAAGAGCGAGAACGGATTTGAGACCAAGGAGCTTGAGATCGGCGAGATCACCGAGATCAAGAACGGCAAGGTATTGACCGTAACCAATCTTGATGCTGACGGTATTTATCGCATCATCTGTGCAGTAGAGGATAAGGCGGGCAACGTATGCACGGATGCTCTTCTCCATAAGGCAGACGGAACCGAATACGTTAAGCAGTACGCAAGCGGCGACGCTATCGTGATGTTCTCCGTAAACCGCAACGGTTCTGCCTTTGAGATAGACGAGAACACCGCAAACGTTATTGAGCGCTATTTCGTTCAGAACGTTGCAAACAACGTCGTGATCCACGAGATAAACGCAGACGTTCTTGATAATTATAACGTCACCGTAAACGGCAAGGAGCTTGTAAAGGATACCGATTACACCGTAACCGCAGAGGGCGGCAATGGCGCGTGGATGAAGTACACCTATAGTATAAGCAAGGATCTGTTCGTTACCGAGGGCGAGTATAGGATAGTCGTATCCTCCAAGGATAAGGCAAACAACGATGCGTTCAGCGACGTAAAGGATGCAACCATTGCGTTCGTCGTGGACCGTACCGCTCCCGTAGTTACCGTTTCCGGACTTTCCTCCGGCGGTAGATATCAGACCGAGGCGCAGACCGTAACAGTGATCCCCACCGATGACGGCGGAATGCTGAAGAGCCTCGTCATCAGTCTGGTAGATGCAAGCGGCAAA
Organism: Oscillospiraceae bacterium; assembly: GCA_015064505.1. Taxonomy (GTDB): domain Bacteria; phylum Bacillota; class Clostridia; order Oscillospirales; family CAG-272; genus RUG12395. The sequence goes on along the minus strand of SVSB01000016.1, from coordinate 22,845 downwards.
GTTATAAAGGAGCTTATCAGCCTTGAAGGTGATGCGCTCATTACCGCTCTGGAGGCAGACGGAGGCCAGCTTACCTTCGAGGTCGCTGAGGGTCTGTATCAGAACGTACGCGTTATCTGTACCGACAGAGCAACGGGAGAAACGGAAGCAACCAATACGTACGACGAAACGTTCACCAACGTTTCCGTCTCCTCGAGCGTATTTATGATCTTCTGGGCAAATAAGCCTCTCCGTTGGGGCACCATCGGCGGCGCAAGTGCAGCAGCAGTTGCTTCCGCAGTATTCGTAATCCTCAGAAAGAAGCGCAAAACTGTATAAATAACAGGTTTGTCAGTTATTATTGTTTGCGCCGTAAGGCAATAAAAATGGATAGCCCTGTTCAGAAATGAGCGGGGCTATCCTTGCATAAAGGGTTTATAAAAAAATGCAAAAAATTAAAAATATAGCGCCATATTTGATTTTTGCCTTCTTCAGCACCGTGGTGTTGGCAAAGCCCTTCGGTAGCGGCGACGAGCTTTGGAATTACAGCTTTGCAAAGAATATTGCCGATAATATGGTGCCGTACCGCGATTTCAGCATCGTGCAAACTCCTCTTTCGGCATACGTGCCCGCACTCTTTATGGCTCTGTTCGGAGACGGGCTCTTCGTTCACAGGGTGGTGGGTGTGTTTTTGCTGTTTGCGATTATTGCATTGTGCTATCATCTTTGCAAAAAGCTCACGGGGTCGGGCTTTGTTGGATTTATATGCGCTATGTTGTCGGCTTGCGTGTGCTTGCCGTTTTATATTTACAATTATAATTACTTCAGCGTTTTGCTGATCCTTTTGATATTCGAAATAGAAACAAACGAGAAACAGAGCCCGATCTGCCGAAGCGTGGCCGTCGGTCTGGCGGTGGGAGCGTTGCTGCTTGTCAAGCAAAGCACGGGAGCCTTTCTGTTTGCTGCCAATTTGATAATTTGTGCACTCAACGTACTGAAATTCAAGGAGGGGCTTAAGCCACAGCTTCTGAGGGCGGCGGCAAGCCTGGTGCCCGTTTGCATTTTTTTGATATATATGCTTTCCGTGGGTGCTTTTGGCGATTTCCTGGATTACGCCGTGTTCGGCATATCCACGTTCGTGCACAGAACCGGCGTTTTGGATATGCTTGCGGAGGTGCCGTTTTTTTGCATATATATAGCTTTAATTGCAGTTGCATTTTTTAAAATGCTCAAAAAGGCCGTAAAGAAGGAAGCGGAAAGGCACAGCGTTGCGCTTATGCTGTTCGCTGCGGCGTGGCTTTTTGTCACTTATCCGCTGTTCGATGCTTTTCACCTTGTTTGCATATTTTTCGTGCTGGCGCCCGCCTTGTGCAGCTTCGTGAAGGTGCAGGATTACAAACCCTGGGAAAAGAGCGTGTGCATTATCGTGGTCGCTTTCGTCTCCCTCGTGTCTGCGGCATCGTTTTTTGAGGAAGCGAAGGGCATGGTGCCTTCGGTTTTAAATAATTACGAAAGAATACCCACGGAGGCGGAAGCCGATGAAAGAATCGGAATCGTCTGCGAATACATAAAAAGGAAGAAAGACGAGGGGTATCGCGTTCGGATCGCAGATGATTCCGCTGTTGCATTCAAGCTACCCCTCGATTACTATGAAAAAAACTGGGATATGCTCCTTGTTGGCAATCTGGGTATGGCGTCCGTGGAGGATCTGCTTGCCTCTGAGGAGGATTGCCTGTATATGGTCAGAGGTACCGGCGAGCTTGGCTCACAGTCGCATTTTGAGTTGATAGAGTATGTAAAGACCAATTACGAAAAGGTGGAGGAGGTGCTGAACTTTGACGTTTACAGAAAACCGTAACGGAGGTACCTTCACGCGCAGGATATGCGCGCTCTTACTGTTTGTTGCAATACTTGCGGTGACCGTGCTGTGCTTTTCAGGCGGGATAAGCGGTAACGACTTCTGGTGGCATATCAAGGTCGGGGAGTGGGTCGTGGAGCATGGACGCATACCCACGACGGATATATTCTCGTGGTACGGAACCGAGGCGGGAATCAAGTGGACAGCACACGAATGGCTTGCGGACGTTCTTTTCTATATGATATATTCGCTGTGCGGCGAGACGGGGGTGTTTGCTTTCGGCTTGCTTGCTGCCTTAGTTATGACCTTTTTGATGTATGCAGAGACAAGAGACTACGTTCACAGGAATTATATTGTGGGCGGAATCTTTTTATTGCTGTTTTCTGTAGTTACAAGCGCGTTTTTTTACGGTCGCCCACATGTATTCGGATACTTTTTGCTTTTTGCCGAATTGAAGCTGCTTTACGGATTCTACGATGACAGAAAAAGTAAGGGGATATATTTTATTCCTATAATTACGGCTTTATGGAGTAATTTGCATGGTGGCTCCTCAAGTCTGGCTTATCTGCTGTGTATTGCGTTTACATTGTCTGCCTTGTTTGATTTTTCCTTTGGACGGTTGAAAGCAGAGCGCTTCGCTTGCAGTGATGTGTTGAAGCTGTGCTGTGTCACCCTTGGATCAGTTGCGGGAATACTGGTAAACCCCATCGGCACAAGTGTTTTGATATATCCGTACGTTAATTTAAGCGACAGTCTCAGCATGTCGTTTATAAGCGAATGGCAAGCCCCCGATGCGAAGAGTGCGGGAGTTCTGATACTGTTTTTTCTGCCGATAGCTTTAATAACTTTGGGAATGCTTTGCTGCGAATCTCGTTTGAGGTTGATTGATTTGATTATTATGTGCGCTTTTTTGATGTTGTTCTTCAGAAGCGCGCGATTCATAGTGCTTTGGTATATTGCCGCGGTTTTTTACGGCTTTCGCTATTTGCCCGAAATAAAGGTGAAGGAAATAACCAAGCGGGGGGAAAAGATTTTGGTATGCGCAACGGTGGTCCTGGTAACCGTACCTCTTTTTTGGGGTATCTCGGGTATCGTAAAAACCCATCGAGAGGGCGCTCTTGTATCAACCGTAATGAGCGACGATGCGGTAGAGGCAGTAAAGAAGGATTCTCCGGAGCGAATACTCAACGATTACAATCTTGGTGAAGCACTTATTTTCAATGACGTTCACGTTTTCGTTGATTCACGGGCGGATCTGTATGCAGAAAACGTTCTGGCGGATTACTTAAGCCTTACGTACCTGACGCCGACGGGAGAGGGAAATACATCTGAATACGTGGACGTTGACGGTATGATAAAAAAATACGGCTTTGATTCCGTTTTGATACTCAAGAGCAGGGCGCTTTATTCTTATATCATGAATTGCCCTGAAAAATTCGAACTTTTGTATCAGGACGACCAGCTTGGATATTTCAGGATCAAGGAAGGAAATTGAAATGTGCGATATATTATATCTGGTGGTTCCCTGTTACAACGAGGCAGAGGTGCTTCCCGATACTGCGTCTGCGCTTTCAACGCGGCTGAACGCAATGGTTGCGGACGGCACCGTTTCTGCGGAAAGCAGGATTCTGTTCGTGGATGACGGAAGCGAAGACCGCACCTGGGAGATCGTTGACAGTCTCAGCAGGGAAAACGGGTTCATTCTGGGAGTAAAGTTATCCCGCAATCAAGGACATCAGAACGCGTTATATGCGGGAATGATGTACGCAATGGATAAATGTGATTTTATAATATCCATAGATGCGGATCTTCAGGACGACGTTGAGGTATTGCCTCAGTTCGTGGAAAAGTACAACGAGGGATGTCACGTAGTATACGGTGTGCGTAACGGTCGCAAGAAGGATACCGCCTTTAAACGGTTGACAGCGCAGGGATTTTACAAATTTATGAATTCAATGGGCGCGGAGACCGTATATAACCACGCAGACTACCGATTGATGAGCAGAGTAGCGCTGGAGGCACTCTCTCAATACAAAGAGGTCAATTTGTTTTTGCGCGGGATAGTTCCATTGATCGGATTGAAGACGGACACGGTTTTTTACGAGCGCAAGGAACGCGCGGCGGGAGAAACGAAGTATCCGCTGAAAAAAATGATAAATTTTGCTCTTGACGGAATAACCTCGTTCACCGTAAAGCCCTTAAGACTCATATCGTCCTTCGGCCTGATCTGCTCCATGCTGAGCAGCTGTGGGCTCATTTACGCTTTGTTTTCTCATTTTTTGGGGAATACAGTTCCAGGGTGGACCGCCATTACCTGCTCCATCTGGCTACTTGGCGGTATACAGCTTTTGGGTATAGGAGTCCTTGGGGAGTACATAGGCAAGATCTTCTCCGAGGTAAAGCAACGCCCCAGATATTTTATTGAAAAATCTACCTGCCGAGAGGAAGAACAGTGAGCGTATACGATATTGCGTTTATTGCCGTTGCGGTTCTTTGCTACGTGCTTGCGTTCTCAAAAGGCGCACGTAAGCGGTTGGATAGCATTCCTCTGTTCAAGAACGCAGAAGGCGTAATAGCAAACACGGTTTCAAGCAGATACGGTTATTTTCTTGCGGCGGTTGTTCTGGTTGGTATTGCGGTCAGAGTGTGGCGTTTTGGAGAGATACCGTACGGATTCAATCAGGATGAGGCAATGGCAGCTCTTGAGGCGGCTTCACTGGCCAAAAACGGAACGGATCATTACGGTATGGTTTATCCCGTGTATTTTACCGCCTGGCAAACGCATCAGATGAACGTTTTGCTATCCTATATTACGGCTGTGCTGTTCAGGCTGTTCGGAGCCTCCATTTTCGTTGCGCGTCTTCCTCTTTTGATTTTTTCTCTCATATCGCTGTGCGTTGTATATTTCTTTTCGCGCAGAATGCTCGGGAAAAACGCCGCGCTGGTTATCCTGTTCGTGTTTGCGGTGGATCCCTGGCATATTATGATAGGAAGATGGGCGCTGGAGTCTAATCTGCTTCCCCACCTGCTTTTGATTGGCTGTTATCTTATGTATCTCGGAATGGAGAAAAAAGGATTTATGTATCTTTCCATGGCGGTTTTCGGGATCGCTATGTATTCATACGGCACATCCTATTATATGGTTCCGACGTTGCTGTTGATGTTGTGCATTTATCTGCTGAGGACGAAAACGATCAAATGGTACGACGTTCTGATCTGTACCGCGGTTTACGCGGCGGTGTCCTGGCCCATCTTCGTTATGATGGCACTTAATCTGTTCAGGTTGGAGACCGTGGAGCTGCCCTTTATGACCATCCCGTTTTTTGAAAAGGGGGAACGGCTGAACGATATCCTGTTTTTCTCAGGCGGATTCTTCAAGCAGCTTGGAAAAAATCTGTTATGCACGGTCTGCATCGTACTGTTTCAAGTCAGGGATTCGGCGTGGAACTCAATACCTTCCATAGGTCCTTTTTACTATCTGTCCATTCCTTTTTTGATTATGGGATTCGTGTTTTTCGTGGACGAGCTTCGGGATAGTCCCCGCGAGAAGCGGCGCGGAATAGCCATAATAACGATGCTTTTCGCCGCGGCGTTTATTTCGGGACTGATAACTAACCACGTGAATCTTAACAGGATTAACTGCATAGTATATCCCGTGCTGTTCATGGTTGGGTATGCGATCTATATAATAATAAAAAAACTGAAAGTGACTTTAGTGCCCATAGCCTTGATGTTTTCGTTACTGTTCGGATCATTTTGCAATTCATATTTCTTCGGCGAGTTCTCAAAGGAGCTTGGCAGAGAGTTCTATACGGATTTCGTTCAGTCTGTTAATTACGTAAAAGAAATGGATTACGAGGAATTACACGTAACCGCAAAAACTCAGGGAGAAAACGCCGAGTTCGTTTCGGAGATAATGACGCAGTTTTTGCTGGGGCTGGACGTAAGATATACGACGGGAGAGCTGCTTCCCGATGGGGAGCTGCCCTATGAAGACAAATACTTTTACGGAATATCTGCCGACTCGATGGATCCTGAAGATATCGGCGCCGTATACGTGATCCGTATGGATGAGGCGGAATACTTCAATAAGGATATTTACGATATAGAATGCTTCGGAGATTACGGCGTTGTTACGCATAAGCTGTGGCTCGGCGATAGTTGACGACATAAAATACCCAAAGGAGTTGTCAAAATCAATGGAAACGTTCATTTTAATAGGGGCGCTGGTGCTGATATACTACAACGTGGCGGGATTGGCGACCACCAATATGCTGCGGCTGACGACGGGGAATAGCTTGTCCGTTTTGTCATCCCGCTGTGTCTGCGATAATTGTGGGGCTGCCATAACCCCTGTTTTTCAGCTGCCCGTTATCTCCTACCTTCTGTGCAGGGGCAGATGCAGGAGCTGCAATATCCCTCTTCCCGTGGACGTTCTGTTTTTGGAATTGGCTGTGTGGATCGGAATGCTTTTAATTACCGTGTGGGCGTCCTTTGCTCCCGCAGGGGTGCTTTTAGCTTTTCTTTACTACGAGCTCCTGCGCATGGCGGTTATTTTTAAAAAAGGCAAAAGAAACAACGGCTTTTCAAAGCAATATATCATTGCCCTTCTGTCAATGATACCGCATTTGACGGTGGCGTTGATAGCTTCCTTTATTCTGCAGGTGCTTTGATCCTCGTGGGGGAATAATTAAGAAATGGGCAACGGGAGAAAAACTGTTGCCTTATTTCTTTTTTGCAGTTATAATATAATTAGCATCGGTATCTTGCAATAATACTGACGGAGTGACAATTATGCGTAAAGTCATTGATCTGATAAAAACAGTTGATGCGGTGTGCCCGAGGGAGGAGGATGTTGAGAGCGTTCTTAAGCGGGCGGAGGAGATGGCTTCTGCGTGCGAGGAGCTGTTAAGCGGTGCCGCAGAGCTGAAAAAGAAGCATTTTAACGACAGAATGCTGTACATCATAAAAGCAACGGAATAAATAAGGTTACAATATCATTAAGTTGAGAAAAAGCGGCTTAACTTAATGATATTGTTTTTTTGTTTTTTTTCGGTGTGGTGCGAAAAAGCTCAAAAACTGCCGTTTGAAAGGGTGTGAATAAAAAGAAAGGCAGGAAAATATCATGTTAAGAGATAATCAGGCAAACGAAATGCTGTCCGATCAGTACCTTCTGCGCAAGAATCAGGTGTATTTGTTCGGCCCTATCGAGACGGGAATGGCGGCGCGTGTTATTCCCCAGATGCATTTTATCGAGCAGAAGATGATAGAGGAGAACCTCCCCGAGGAGGAGCGGGTGCTTACCTTGCTTATCAACAGCCCCGGCGGCTCCGTTACCGACGGGCTTGCGATCTACGATACCATCAATATGCTTGAGTGCAAGGTGCGCACCATTTGCGTGGGACTTGCGGCGTCTATGGGCGCGTTTCTTCTCAGCTCCGGAAGCAGGGGAGAGAGGGTAGCGTTGCCAAACAGCGAGATACTTATCCATCAGCCCCTTGGCGGTGCCAGCGGTCAGGCCTCCGATATCATCATTGCCGCAAAGCACATAGAAAGAACCAGGCACACCCTCAACACCATTATGGCAATGAATACGGGCAAAAGCCTTAAGGAGATAGCCAAGGATACGGACAGAGATTACACCATGACGGCGGCAGAGGCTCTTGAATACGGGCTTATCGACCGCATCCTCGTTCCCAAGACCATAAAGGCAAAGGAGTGACGTTATGAAAAACACAACGGGATATCTTACGGAGCCCCTTCTCACCCAGTTCTTCCTTATAGACGCAGTATGCCGCGGTCTTATAAGCGAGCAGGACAGGCAGAGGATCTTCGTTGAGCTTGCTCACGTATTCTGCGTTCCCATGGACGCAGATGCTGTGGAGCTTTACCGCGTGGCAAATACCGAGCCCTTTAAAAGAATAACCGATTGCGCCGCCTACGAGAGGCTGTGCCGCACCATAGAATACGCGGAGTCTGCGGGGCAGGAAGTAGGTCTTACGGTAACGGACCGTACCGTCCTTGCCCAGAAGCGGGAGGCGATGAGCATCCGCAACGAGATCTTCAAGCAGATAAAGAACCTCACCGCAGACACCATTGCCGACACCCTGACTGAGACGGCAATGAACGGCAACGTGGACGCAATGGTAACCCTTTCCTTTATGGAATACCACGGTATCTGCATTGCAGAGGACAAGCAGAACGCCCTTAAGCGCATATCCCTGTGCGCAAAATGGAATCACCTCTTTGGCAATCTTATGGGAATTGCCTACGACGGCGGAGACCTCTCCCGTTATTATAATACCCTCTTCACCGTTCTGCGCGGTGCGGATCGCCGCCTCGTATTTGAGGATATCTGCGCGTATACGGGCTATAACGAGCTCCCTGTAAAAAGCCCCGTTGCCCGTATTATCGAGAAGGCGTTCAGCACCAATATCATCACCCGCAACGTGTACGACAGAACCTTTGCCAAGGTGGCGTATTCCGGACTCATATCCGCAGAGGACAAGGAGAAGCTTCTTCTGAGCAAGAAGAGAGACGCCATTGCCTCCCTTTCCGATATACCCTTTGATGCTAAAAAGGAATCGTGCTACCCCTTTGACGGGGCTTCCGCAAGCGCCCTTCCCCTTATGAGGGAGAGGGAGCTTAACGGCGTGCTTTGTGCTCTTTCCCCCGCCTTCAACGGCAGAATGGGACTATACCGCCCCCTGCTCGTTGCCTGCATGGACGATTACGTTGCCCGTATGTATGCGGAAGCGGTGAAAAGAGGCTTTTCGCAGTGCGGCGTTATCGAGGTGGACGCAAGCGTGCTTCGCCCTGCGGATTTTGCGGGGGGCAAGGAGAACTTCGTGCTACGCGGGCTTTCCGAGACAAAGAGGAGCAACACCGTGTTCCTTATAAAGAACTGCGACGAGCTTGAGGAGGGCGCCCTTGAGGAACTTTCAAGGCTTCTTGACCACGAATACAGGCGCCGCTTCAAGCTGCTTGAGCCCACGGTATCCATCGATCTTTCCGACGTGCTGATAGTTCTGTTCTCCTCAAGGGTGAACGGAACCGTAAGGCGACTGGCGGAGGAGTGCGATACGGTCTACGGCGCACGTATCAGCGATGAGGAAAAGCAGGCGGTGATAGATACGGTATTCAGACAGCGCTCCAACGCCTTCGGCTGTGAGGAGATGCGTATGGACGATAGCTGCAGAAGCTATCTTGCGCCCATGCAGACGGGGCAGATCATCCGTCTTATAGACGGCGCTCTTAAGAAGGCGATGTACGAGAAGACGAACACCGTTACCGCAGAGGCGTTGAAGAGCGTTTTTGTAAAGGCGGGCGGAGTGAAGAGGGAATTCGGATATCAGGGAGGTAACTGCAGTGAAAAATATAGAGCTGTTTAAGGATTACGAGAACGCAAAGCTCGTGTCCGTTGAGGAGTTCGTGAAGGCCCACGGGGATCGCACGGTCAGCTATTCCCGCCTTGGGAGCACGGAGATAGACGGCATCCCCGTTTGCGTGGCAAGAGATGCGGCGGGAGAGCTGCAGGTCACCTTCGTGCCCGATACCCATCTGCTTGCCATCGGTGCAACCCGAAGCGGCAAGACCACGGGCTACGTTATTCCCACCCTTAACGTTCTTCTGAATAAAAAGAACAAGCCAAGCCTCGTTATAAGCGATCCCAAGCAGGAGCTTTACCGCAGCAACGCCCGCAAGTTTGCCGATAAGGGCTACCGCGTGCTGATGCTGGACTTCACCGATTACACCCACAGCGATTGCTGGAACCCCTTGACGGTCTATTTCCGCGCTTACAAAAAGTATCTTGAGGTGGAGCGCGAGGTAGTGGCGGTTAAGACGGCAAAGGGCGTTAAGAACACCTACAAGGGCGTTATCTACGAGGACACGGAGGAGCTGGAAAGAGTGATAAGCGAGGCAAAGGAGCGTTACTTTGACCGCGTGGAAAAAGGAATCACCGCCCTTTCCGCCTCCGTTATCCCCAACACGGGCAAGGATCCCTTCTGGGATGATTCCGCAAGGGATCTGCTGAAGGCGATACTGTACGGAATGCTTGAGGATATAGAGACGGGAGATATTACGGAGGATAACTTCTCCTTTGCCACGGTGCTGAAGATCTTTGATTCCTTCACGGATTCCGAAACAAGCTACGACGGCGGCTATTTCACGGACAGGGATATAAACAGCTCCCGCGCCCATCAGCTGGCGCGCAAGTGCATTATCGAGCAGGCAAACACCACCAGAAGGTGCATCTCCTCGGAGTTTGCCGCAAAGATGAACAAGTTCCGCGATACGGCGGTAAGGCGCATTACCTGCGCAAACACCTTTGAGATAAGCGAGCTTGACGACGGCGCTCCCACCGTTATCTTCGTTTCCTATAAGGATGAAGAAAGTCTGCATTACGACGTTATCAGCATCTTTTTAAGTAATCTCTATACTGAGCTTATTGCCGTGGCAAGAAGAAAGGGAAGCAAGCTCCAAAGGCCCTTCTACTTCCTTCTTGACGAGTTCGGCAATCTTCCCAAGTTCAACGATTTTGATAAGGTCATCTCCGCTTGTGCCGGCAGAAACATCTGGTTTTTGCTGATACTGCAGTCCTATGCTCAGCTCTACCACATATACGGCAAGGAGACCGCGGAGATAATAAAGGATAATCTGAACACCCACGTTTTCTTCGGCACCAATAATCCGGAGACCAAGCGGGAATTTTCCGAGGAATGCGGAAAAAAGACCATAATCGCCCCCACCTCGGCCCTCAACGGCGCAGGCGAGACCATAGAGCGATACGATAAGGATACCGTAAGCCTCGTGCCCGTCAGCGCACTCACAAGGCTTGCCCCCGGTGATTGCATCGTTACCCAGATGCGCGAGGACGTGCTCTGGTCCCGTATAGAGCGCAGCTATCTGTGCCCCGAGTTCTGCGGTGAGGAGGCAGATCCTGCCGCAAGACCCGCAGGGCTGGTGTTCTCCGCGGCGGCGTATTCGTATAAGAAAAGCAAGAGGGCGGGGGGACCGAAAAAAATAGACGCACTGTTTGATTTTTAGGAGGTAGCCGTGAAGAATCTGAACGCAATTGAATTGCAGAGCTTGTTGAGAAAGATCGGCAAGATCAGCGTTGCCGAGCTTGAATATTATCTGGAGCTTACCTTTACGGAAGCAAAGACGGTTCGCGACAGGATGATCGCTCTCAAGTGGATAGGGGAGACGGAGGAGGGCGGATTCCACGCCGTGCTTGTGAACAATCTTACGCTCCGCCGTATCAATTCCGAGGAGAGGGACGGTCTCGTTAACGATCTTTCCCCCGATTGCATATCCGCCCTGGAGTGTATTGCCAAGCATACGGGTGCTTCCGTGGACGATATCGAGCTTGCGGTAACGGGCGCAAGCGATACCCTTGCGGCGCTTAATATAATTGAAAAGCACAAGCTTGCCCACCGTGTGGGCGCAGAATATTATCTGAACGTGCCGAAAAGGGCTGTGGACGTATTCCGCGAGATCGTTAATCTGCGGCGGATACTTGAGAGAAGACCCGCCGAAAAGGATCAGATCGAAAAGCAGATAAATAAGGCATTTGACCGTTTGCTGTAAAAAAATAAACTGCCGTGCGAAAAAAACGAAGCACGGCAGTTTATTTATGCAGAGCTGACAGCGCAAAAACAAGCGGTACGGAAGGAGATAACTTTCCGCCTTGACTAAAAACGGCGGTTGTGATAGAATTATTTCGCTAAAAGGAAGAAGCAGTAAGAATTGACCCGAAAAGGAAAGGAAGGTGTCTTTATTGACTGTATCGAGAGAAGATTATAACGTTATGGTAGCCGAGCTTCTGGGCGAGCCCGCACAGTTTGAAAAGCTTTGCGAGATAGCGTGCAAGACCCTTTCCCCATGGATGAAGGCAAAGTGCAAGGGTGACCGCCTGCTCCGCAACGGGCAATATGAGAGCGATATAATGCAGGAGCTCTACATAAAGCTGATGGTAAATGCGGTGAGCGGCTTCCTCTTGCGAGACGGCACGGAAAAGTGCCGTGAAAAGACCCCCGAGCAGTTCGTTGCCTGGATGTACACGGTGGCAAGCAATTGCTTTATCGACTTCCGAAAAAAAGTATCGCGCCATACCGTAATATCCACGGACGAGGAGGACTTTGCGCTGCCCGAGCTTCCGGAGGATACGGAGACGGAGGAAGTAAGTGACGCGAGAGCAGCTCTTCTGCAAAGCTCCTTTGCCGAGGTGCTGGAAAGCGACTCCGCCGTCTACAAGGTGCTTACCTGGCTTGCGCTTTCTCTGTTCGTGCTGGAAACGGAGACCACCAGGATTGCCGCAACCCGCGCAATGCTCATAAAATTCGAGGATGCTACTCTTGACGAGATGTACTCCTTCGTGTGCGAGCGCTCCTTTCTGATACCGTGGCTCACGGTGACGGATGCGCAGCACGCCCGCATAAGATCCGCCCTCGATAAAAAGAGGACGGAACGGCTTACCTACGGGCAGAGCAGATACTCCGACTTCTTTATGAAGGTCAAGGGAGAGCCCTCGGGCAAAAAGTCGGTAAGCGATTGGCTTAACCGCCTGAACGGTATCGTCCTTCGGGGACTTATAGGTCCCGATGCCACGGATGAGGAAAAGGACGCCGCCGATGAAAAAAATAAAAAAGAGAGGCCCGCAAGCTCAGGCTCCCGAAAAAAAGAGAAAAAAGAGCCTGTGATCGGCGGGGATAAAAATAATGAACCATCTGACGATTGAAGAAATAATTGAGTTTGTTTCTCTGTCTGAGTTTAATGCGGAGGCGGTTCGTCTTGCCTCCGCGGTAAATACTCATATTGTAAGATGCGAGCAATGTCTCAGATTGGTGCAGGCGTTTCAGACCGTTTACGGTGAATTTGAGCGCATGAACAGAACCGACGAGTTCCGCAAATATGCAAAGGAGCTGTTGCTTAATACTGAACTGACCCCCGAAAAAACGGTTCAGCTTATTTTGGAAAAGTGACGGGCGGAGAGCTTTATGACTTATATTGAATTTTTTGATAAAACCGCATCTGAAAATATTGCCGCCTGTCTCACTCATGCACCCGAGCGCGTGATATTCATCGGAGACAGTACAAAATCCATGAAAAGGCATATGGAGAATTACGCGCGTGTATTCAAGGGGCGCGGCCTTGACGTGGAGATACTGTACAGATCGGTTTCAAAAAGCAATCTGGAAAACGCGGTAAAGCTTCTGCAGCAGATAGTTGATACCTATGAGGACTGCATTTTTGATATTACGGGCGGCGAGGAGATCCTCAACGTTGCCCTTGGTATGGTTTTTGCCGAAAATCCCAACAAAAACATCCGCATAACCCGCTATAATCTCCATAACAACACCGCCTACGATTGCGATTCCAACGGAAAAACGGAGTATAAGGATCAGCCCAGACTCTCCGTGGACGAGGACGTTCTTATCTACGGCGGAGAGGTCGCCTACGGGGACGTCAGCGACGAAAAGACCTATAAGTGGCAGATCACCTCGGAGCTTGAGGCGGATATTGCAAGAATGTGGGAGATCTGCAAGCACGGCACCAAGGCGTGGAACAATCAGCTTACCGTTTTTGCCGCCGCCGAGGAGGTGGGAAGGATAAGCGATGACGGCCTCGTTACCGTTGCCTCCATTGATGATATCAACCGCCAGCTGGGCGAGAGCGGAAGAGGCTATATGCGCGACGATTACGTGGTGGGCAAGCTGCGCCGTTACGGTCTGCTTATGGGCTTTGACGACGAAGACGGAGTTCTCAGCGTTGCCTATAAGGATCCCCAGGTAAAAAGATGCCTCGTAAAGGCGGGGCAGGCGCTGGAGATGCGTGTGTACCTTGCGGCAATGAAGCTGAGGGACGAGGACGGCGCGCCCGTTTATCACGACGTGGTGAACGGAGTGTTTATCGATTGGGACGGAAAGCTTCTCGGCGAAGAGGGCAGGATCGGCGTCTGCGATACGGAAAACGAGGTGGACGTAATGATGATGCACGGCATGGTGCCCGTGTTCGTTTCCTGCAAGAACGGCTTCGTTGAATCGGACGAGCTGTATAAGCTGAATATAGTTGCAGATCGCTTCGGCGGCAAGTACGCAAGAAAGGTGCTGGTGGCATCTGCCATTTCCGTTGAAAACGATCACAGAGAAAGCCTGAAGCAGAGAATGGCGGATATGAATATAAGGCTTATCGGCAAAGAGGATATTATGGACGATGAGCGCCTGAAAAACAAGCTGAAAACCCTTTGGAAATAAGGGTTATATCGCGTTCGCAAAGCGAACGTATCGCAAATAAAAGAGAGAACATTTCGGCTGTTAACCGATTTGTTCTCTCTTTTCTGCTTACTTGTGGGTTTTAACTCAACAGTATACAGCTATTTTATCTTTCGGTTTACTTATCGGACTTGCGGTGGAGCATAATATTGGTAAGGATACCGAGGATAAGAGCGCAAGCGATGCCGGTGATGGTAACCTTGCCGATGGACATTGCCATACCGCCGATACCCGTAATAAGAATTACGGAAACGGTGAAGAGGTTTGCGTGGTCCTCAAGGTTTACCTTCTGGATCATCTTAAGACCGGATACTGCGATAAAGCCGTAAAGGGTAATGCAAACGCCGCCCATTACGCATCCGGGAATGGAATCAAGGAATGCAACGAAGGGAGAGACAAAGGATACGAGAATTGCCATAACTGCGGTGGCGGTTATGGTAAGCACGGAGGCGTTACCCGTAATGGCAACGCAACCGACGGACTCGCCGTAGGTGGTGTTGGGGCAGCCGCCGAAGATGGCACCAACGAAGGAGCCGACGCCGTCGCCAAGCAGAGTGTTGTGAAGACCGGGATCCTCAAGGAGATCGTGCTCGATGATGGAGGAAAGGTTCTTATGGTCTGCAATGTGCTCAGCAAATACAACGAACGCAACGGGAACGTAAGCAACGGCAACGGTGGCAATATAGGAAGCGGTGAGCTCGCCCGTGCCCTTAAGCGCCTCAAGGAAGGTGAACTCGGGAAGAGCGATAAAGGTCTTAAGAGAAACGCCGCCGTCTACAAGCGCCTTGAAGGGTGCAAAATCAAGGATCTGAAGCGCGGGATTCTTAAGGGCGATACCGATAAGAGTGAATACCAGTGCCACAGCATAACCTGCAAGGATACCGATAATAAAGGGAACGAGCTTTGCCATCTTCTTGCCGTATACGGAGCAGAGGGTAACTACCGCAAAGGTAACCATAGCGCAGATAAAGGATACCCAGCTTATGGTGCTTCCGCTCATAATGAACGCACTGCCGTCCTCAAGCTTTGCGCCGTAGGAGAATACGTCGTTTACTGCCGCGCCCGCAAGGGAAAGACCGATAAGAGCAACCGTAGGGCCGATAACGACGGTGGGCATAAGCTTGTTTATCCAGTTAACGCCCGCGAACTTAACGACGATGGCGATGACAACGTAAACAAGACCTGCAAAGAGAGCGCCGAGGATCAGTCCGAGAAAACCGAGAGCCGCGGATGCCGCGCCTGCAAAGGCCGCGCACATAGAACCGATAAATGCAAATGAAGAGCCAAGGAATACGGGGCTTTTGAACTTGGTGAAAAGCTGGTAAACGATAGTTCCCACGCCTGCGCCGAAAAGTGCGGCGGCGGCGGACATACCGTTTCCGACTATTCCGGGAACCGCAATGGTTGCCGCCATAATGGCAAGCAGCTGCTGGAATGCAAAGACGATAAGCTGACCGAACTTGGGTTTGTCCTTAATGCCGTAGATGAGTTTCATACTTCCTCCTGTTTTTCGGCAACACAAGAAAAAAGTCCTGCCGCAACCGCGCCAAGACAGCAAAAAATTCCCGCAAAACGGGTAGATATGGGAAAATCCTGCAAGCAACACGGTGCCACCGAAGATTTATTCCCCCATATTCTATCACTATTATCTCCGCAAGTAAACAAGTTTTCGACAAAAACCGACGTTTCTACATATTGCACAAAATCAGCACTGCCGTTTTTGGCATTAACGGCGCAGTCGGGGGAGGAAATTTGCCAAAACCCTTGAAAAAGAAGGGGATATATATTATAATGTATGAATGTATAAGTAAAAATATGCCCTCAGGAGGTTTAAAAATGTTTTCATATTTTCTTGACGAAGCCGCAGGCGCGGCAACCGATACCGCAAGTATGGGCGCAATGGGCGGAATGAGCACCATTATTATGCTCGTGCTTATGTTTGTTGCCATGTACTTCATCGTTATCCGTCCTCAGAAAAAGCAGGAGAAGGAAGCCGCCCAGATGCGCAACTCCCTGCAGGTGGGCGATGAGATCACCACCATCGGCGGCATCATCGGCAAGATCATCAGCATCAAGGAAGAAACCTGCATGATCGAAACCGGCAAGGATAAGACTCGTATCCGCATACTCAAGTCGGCAGTGCGTAACGTAGATGTTAAATCAGAGGATGCCCAATCTTAAAATTCTTCCGTATGCTTCGGAATGTGCGACAGGCTTGACTTCGGCGTATGAAAATACGCCGTCATCCAAGCGTAACTCCTTTCCTCGCCTACGAAACAATTTTCGGCGGCTGACTACCGTTGGAGTCCGTGTACCCGTAGGGGCGTGCATTGCACGTCCGCAAACTGCGGCTGACTACCCTCTGAAAACTCTATGCACGTCCGCAAATGACGGATGCCACAGATTGCCCTGCTCATAAACGGAATTTTTGTTTCCTTTTCCGAATATAATGAACAAAAATATATTCGGAGATGGCTATGACGAAAATGAAAAAGCGGGGCAGTGAGCTGCCCGTTTGGGCAGATATGCTTATGCGCGTGGCTTTTGCGGTTCTTTCCACCGCTCTGTTCGGATGCGTTGCCGTGCTTATATGCAGTGCGGTCATTTACTCAACCGCAGACCCTGCCGCCTACGTGGATTATGCCGCCTACACGGCGTACGGACTTACTGCGCTCGGCTGCGGTCTGTTTTCCGCGCTTTTTTGCCGTGATTCGGCATTTCTTTGCGCTTTGTGCGCTTCTGCCTGCTGCGTTATCTTAATGCTTATCATTGCCGTGGCGGGCGGCGGTGTCAGTCCCATGTGCGTCACGCTTTACGCGGCTTTTATGCTTGCGTCGGTGCTTTTTTCGGGCATCTTCTCCCGAAACAAGCCAAAAACGAGAAAAAGAAGATAATAAGGAATTTTGCCGCAATGCGGCTATATAAAGGAAGTATTTAACTATGAGATGGATGTCACTTAACGAGGTGCGTGAAAAGTACCTTTCCTTTTTTGAATCCAAGAACCACCTGCGCCTTCCCAGCTATTCGCTGGTACCCCACAACGATAACAGCCTTCTGCTGATAAACTCCGGTATGGCGCCCATGAAGAAGTTCTTCACGGGTGAGGAGGAGCCTCCCCGCCGCCGTGTTACCACCTGCCAGAAGTGCATCCGCACTCCCGATATTGACCGCGTTGGTATCACCGCCCGCCACGGCACCTTCTTTGAGATGCTGGGTAACTTCTCCTTTGGCGATTACTTCAAGGTAGAGGCTATTCAGTGGGCGTGGGAGTTCCTTACCGAATGGATGGAGATCCCCGCAGAGCTTCTTTATCCCTCCATTTTTGAGAACGACGAGGAAGCCTTCGAGATCTGGACCAAGATCGTCGGCGTGCCTGCGGAGAGAGTTATCCGTATGGGACGCGAGGATAACTTCTGGGAGCACGGCTCCGGCCCCTGCGGCCCCTGCTCCGAGATCTATTTTGACCGCGGCATCAAGTACGGCTGCGGCAAGCCCGATTGCAAGCCCGGCTGTGATTGCGACCGCTTTATGGAGATCTGGAACAACGTGTTCTCCCAGTTCAACAACGATGGCAACGGCAATTATACCGACCTTGTACAGAAGAATATTGATACCGGTATGGGTCTTGAGCGTCTTGCCTGCGTACTGCAGGGCGTAGACAACCTCTTTGAGGTTGACACCGTCAGAAAGATCCTTGATACCGTTTGTGAGTATGCGGGCAAGAAGTACGGCGATAACGATAAGAACGATATCTCCATCCGCGTGGTCACCGACCACATCCGCGGCGCGTCCTTTATGATAAGCGACGGTATCCTTCCCTCCAACGAGGGCAGAGGCTACGTACTGCGCCGTATTCTCCGCCGTGCCGCACGTCACGGACGTCTCCTTGGCATAGACCGCGCTTTCCTTGCGGATCTTTGCGACGTTATGATCGACCAGAACGCAGGCGCTTACCCCGAGCTTGAGGAGCGCCGCGAGTACATCAAGAAGGTCATCTCCATGGAGGAGGAGCGCTTCAACGCGAAGATAGATTCCGGACTCTCCATCCTTAACAAGCTCATTGCGGAGACCAAGGCACAGAACGGTACCGCTCTTCCCGCCGCAGGCGTATTTGAGCTTCACGATGCCTTCGGCTTCCCCATCGACATCACCCGCGAGATCGCGGCTGATGCGGGTCTTGACGTAGACGAGGAGGGCTTCACCGCCCTTATGAACGAGCAGCGCAACCGCGCCCGTGCCGCACGCGCCAACATCGGCGGCTGGTCCGAAAGCTCCAAGACCTATCTTGCGGAGCTTCCCAAGACCGAGTTCTGCGGCTATACCGCAACCAAGGCTGATGCAAAGGTGCTTTGCATTATTGCCGGCGACGATAAGCTTGATATGGTAAACGACGGCGAGTTCACCGTAGTGCTTGATACCACCCCCTTCTACGGAGAGGGCGGCGGTCAGGTTGGTGACACCGGCAAGCTGTATAATAACGGCTTTGAGGCAGAGGTTCTTGACACCAAGAAGACCGACGGCGTATATCTCCATCTTTGCCGCGCAATTTCCGGCACTCTCACGGTGGGCGATGCTCTCACCGCAGAGATAGACGCAGACCGCCGTGCCGCTATTGCCCGTAACCACACCACCTGCCATCTGCTTCAGGCGGCTCTTCGCCGCGTGCTGGGCACTCACGTTGAGCAGGCAGGCTCCTACGTGGATGCGGACCGCGTTCGCTTTGACTTTACCCATTTTGCCGCCGTTACCCCCGAGGAGCTTAAGGCTATCGAAGAGCTTGTAAACGGCGAGATCCTCCGCGGTGAGGCGGTTATCACCACTGAAACGGATATCGAAACCGCCAAGAAATCGGGAGCTATGGCTCTCTTCGGAGAGAAGTACGGCAGCACCGTTCGCATGGTAAAGGCAGGAGATTTCTCCACCGAGCTTTGCGGCGGTACTCACCTTGACAATACCGCAAAGGCTGGACTCTTTAAGGTAGTTTCCGAGTCCTCCGTTGCCGCAGGCGTGCGCCGTATCGAGGGCACCACGGGTCTTGGCATCCTTGCAGAGCTTAAGGCAAAGGACGATATACTTGCAAGCGCCGCAAAGGAGCTTAAGGCAACCTCCGTAAACGATCTGGTTCGCCGCATAAACGCTCTCCAGGCTGAGGTTAAGGAAGTAAAGCGTGAGCTTGATTCCGCCAACGAGAAGCTTTCTGCCGCAAAGCTTGACGGCATTCTCGGAAGCAAAAAGCAGATCGGCTCCGTATACCTTATTGCCGCAGAGCTGGATATGAAGCCCAACGCCGCACGCGCACTGTGCGATAAGATAAAGGCAGAGCATCCCGATTGCGTTGCGCTCTTTGCCGCAGTTTCCGAGGGCAAGCTGAACTTTGCCGCCGCTTGCGGCCCCGATGCCGTAAAGGCAGGCGCTCACGCAGGCAATCTCTGCAAGCAGGTAAGCGTTATCTGCGGCGGTAACGGCGGCGGACGCCCCGATTCCGCAATGTCCGGCGGTAAGGATCTTTCCAAGATAAAGGAAGCTCTTGCCGAGGCAGAAAACATCCTTGCGGGAATGCTTAAATAAATACCGATAGGGGATGTAAAAAAAGGCCGGACCGTAAAAAAGAGAAAAAAACATTGAAAACACGAAAGCTTCAATGCTTTAAAAAGATTAAACTAAGGTAAGAAAAACTCAAGAATGAGTTTTTCTGTAAAATTCTCTTTTTTACTCTGGGACAAAATCCACACTCGACGTATAATATACGCCTATCGTGTGGATGTTTGCCCATTCCAACCGTTTTTTCCTATCCCCTTGGCTGCTTAAGAGGGTGTAAAGAAACTGCATTTCTTTACACCCCCTAAATTATTGCGAGGTTATTATGGTAAATCTGGGTAACTCCTGGGACGGGCTTTTGAAGGAAGAATTTCAAAAGGAATATTATCTCCGCTTGCGGGAATTTTTAAAGGCAGAATACGCAAATCCCGCCTTTCCCGTTTATCCCAAGATGAACGATATATTCAACGCCCTGCGCCTTACGGATTATCACGCGGTCAGGGCGGTCATAATCGGGCAGGATCCCTACCACGGGGAAAACCAGGCACACGGACTTTCCTTTTCCGTAAAGGAGGGCGTGCCCCCTCCTCCCAGCCTTGTTAATATCTTCAAGGAGTATTCTGCGGATCTTGGGTATCCCGTGCCCCATACGGGCGATCTCACCCCTTGGGCAAAGCACGGCGTGCTGATGCTCAACGCGGTGCTTACCGTCAGAGGCGGTGCCGCCGCAAGCCACCGCGGAAAGGGCTGGGAGATATTTACGGACAGGATAATAGAGCTGCTAAACGAGAGAGAAGAGCCCATAGTGTTCCTTCTGTGGGGCGGCTTTGCAAAGAAAAAGGCAGAGCTTATTACAAACCCCGCTCACCATATCCTCACGGCGGCACATCCTTCGCCTCTGTCGGCTTATAACGGATTTTTCGGCTGCAGACATTTTTCAAAGGCAAGCGATCTTCTGGAGGGCGGCATAGATTGGCGCCTTTGAGTATTTTCCTTTTTTTGCGGAAGTTTCGGCATATAGCTTGCTTTTCACCCACGGGGGTGCTATACTAAAAAAACAAAAGAATAACGCAGATCATCGGTTTACCGTTGTCGGGCGGCAAAATGCCGTTCGGGGATAAGGAAATCGCGGTGCAAATCCGCGGCAACAGCCATTACCGTAACTCTTAACAAGTCAAGTCGGAATGCTTATCGGTCTGCGCACGTAAAAGTCCCTTGGGCAAATAGGGGGGACTGTGCAAGCGGAGGAAAGCTCCGCTTTGTCCGTATGGCAGGATGCGGGCAACACAGACGTACCCTTTGCGCGGCCCTTTGGGTTGTGTATGAAGGGTACTTTTATTTATCCTTTTGAAAATAAAAGGAGAATTGAAAATGAAAAAAACTATCAACAGAGCGTTTATTGCGGTAATTTCACTGGTGCTTATCCTTTGCTTCGTTTCCTGCGGCGCAAAGCAGATAGACGCGGAGGGCCTTTGGGCGGACGCAACCTACCTTAAGGACACGGAGCTTGGTAAGGGTGCAAAGACCCTTGTTTGCGAGGTGGCGGTAGAGGACAAAAAGGTGACCTTCACGGTGCATACGGATAAGGATACCGTGGGCGCCGCTCTCATAGAGCACGGCATTATCGCCGGGGATGAGGGTCAGTACGGCCTTTATATCAAGCAGGTAAACGGCATTACCGCGGATTTCGACGTGGATCAGAGCTATTGGGCGTTTTATATAAACGGCGAGTACGCTATGACGGGCGCCGATATGACGGAGATAAAAGAGGACGCTGTATATCGCTTTGAGTATGCGAAGTAAGTCAAGGCGCAGGGTAAGGGATCTTGCCCTGTTCAGTATGCTTGGCACCCTTATGTTCGTGTCAAAGCTGCTTCTGGAGGTACTGCCAAACATCCACCTGCTCGGGATGTTAACGATGGTATATACGGTGGTATTCCGCAAGCGCGCCCTTATCCCCATTTATATTTACGTAATGCTAAACGGCGTGTACGCGGGTTTTTCCCCGTGGTGGGTACCGTATATTTATATCTGGACGGTGCTTTGGGGAATTACAATGCTGATCCCCGAGAATATATCCCCAAAGATCGCCTGCGTGCTGTATCCCCTTATCTGCGGACTTCACGGCCTTGCCTTCGGAGTGCTGTACGCACCCGCCCAGGCAATTATGTTCGGATATGATTTTCGGCAGATGCTTGCCTGGATAGCAACGGGTATTGGCTTTGACGTTCTTCATACAGCAGGCAATCTTGCGGCGGGAACTCTCGTACTGCCTCTTTCCGCGCTGATGAAAAAACTCTATAAAAAAGCGTAAAAAAATACCTTGCAAGAGAAAGGGCGATATTCTTAGCGGAGAAATCACGAATCATTTTCTCATATTGCGCAGAATTACTCCACAGTAAACATATAATGAACGCCGACAGATTTCTTTAGATCTGTCGGCGTTTGCTATTCGATAAGTTGGAATTTGTTAAACCACGTCAATCCAATATCGCTGTTGTGTTTTTCCGTTATCGTCTACGACCTCATTCTCTAAAACTCCACCGTTTTTGATAATACTCTTTGCTGAACCTACATTTGTTTTATCACAAACCATCAACACTCTGTTAATCCCTAATTTCTTACATTCAATTAAAGACAAACGAATCATTTCAGTAGCATAGCCTTTTCTTCTTTCACTTGGTCTAACACCATCTCCAATATGCCCACCAAATTGTAACAAGTGATTATTTAAGCGATGTCTGATATTCACAGCACCCAGCAAAATATCTCTTTCAACATCCAACAAAAAGTAAACAGAGTTGGGTACTTTTCCATCTTCAGGCTCATTGGTTTCTAAATTTTCTAAATAATAATCAAAATCATGATAATCGTTCTTGAAGATTGCCCACGGAGAACGATTGCCTTGATTTACTTCATGGTCTAATTTCCATTCATCAATCATCTCAGATAATTGAGTATAGTATTCTTTTGATAATTTAATCAATCTGACATTCATTTTTTCACCTACAAATTCTTATTTATCGTTCTGTTTTATCGCCAGTTTCGCCTTTGTATTACAGCGTTGCAAGCAACGCCGGCACAGGGTAAAGCCCATACCCCTAAAGTGGCGCGCGTCTTAAGGCTCTCCCTTTGGGAGAGCTCCCGCGATAGCGGGTGAGAGGGCGTTTTACGACAAGTCTTCAATTCTCTCAT
>SVSB01000063.1 GCA_015064505.1 Oscillospiraceae bacterium | reverse complement strand
GCAGAAGGCGGCAAACGATATAAAAGCGGAGACTTGCTCTCGGTTTTCTTCCCGCGCTTGGAACGTATAGCAGGCTTGTTCGGTCATAATTTCACCCCCCTGAACGGATAAATAAATATATTACCGCAATGGAGAAAATATTCCGATCATTTCATACATTCCTTGCCAAGCTCCTCGCAGCGTTCCGCACACGCACGGAGCGCTTCGGCGATTATGCCGTCCATATTCTTTTCGTCAAAAACGCGCAACGCTTGCTCCGTGGCGCCTTTGGGCGAACGAACGGCGGCAACAAGCTCGTCGGCACTCTTGGGGCTTGTCATAAGCATCTCGGAGGCGCCGATAAAAGCCTTTGCAACGGCATTTTCAAGCTGAGGTGAGGTTGCGCCGCATTCACGCGCTCCGTTGCAGAAAGCACCTATAAGACGGTATACGAGGGCAACGGCACTTGAGGTTGCTGCGGTCATTGCGTTCATTTCCGCTTCAGTAACGGTAACCACCTCACCGCACATGGAAAAAACGCGGCAGATATATTGGAAATCCTTATCGCCAACAGAGCCTGAACGGCATATTTCGGTAACGCCCTTGCCGATCTGCATGGGGGTGTTCGGCATAATGCGCACGATGGTTTTGGAGCCCGTAAGCTTCTCCAGATCCTCACAGCTTACGCCGGCACAGGGAGAAACGATCGTCTTTGCGGAAAGATCTGCACCGCGAGCTCTGAGAGAACCGAATATCTCGGAAAGGTTCTGTGGCTTAACGCCGATAAAAAGAATATCTCCGCTTTCTGCGGCAGTAAGTATATCCTCCGTAACGTTATAACCGACCTTCTTAAGATCTGCTATTTTTTCGGGGGTTCTGTTATAAAGAGTTACTGTGTCGTTCTTCACCTCAAATTTGCCGCTCAGTGTGGAGAGAGCGGAGAGAAAGGCGCGGGAAATATTGCCGACACCGATAACTGAAAACGTTTTGTTCATCTTGTTCTCCGATGTGAAATTTTACTAATCATTATATCACATACTTTTTCCTTGTTCAATGTTTTTTCGGTAAAATTCATAAATTATTATCAATTAATATATAGCTATTGAAATTCGCGGCGGCTTTTGGTAAAATCAAAATATGAGAAAGAATGAATTGCAGAAAATATTTTCGGATATGCCGGTTCTGGAAACGAAACGGCTTTTATTGCGGCGCATGTCCAAGCGCGATGCCCCCGATATGTACGAATATGCCCGAAAAAGGGAAGTGACCGAATTTCTTCTTTGGTATCCGCATCGCGACATTGACCATACGAAGAAATACCTTTCTCTTCTGGAGAAGGATTACCGTATGGGTAATTTCTACGATTGGGGAATAACCCTGAAGGAAAGCGGCAAGCTTATCGGTACCTGCGGCTATACCTCTATCGACACCGCCAATCTGTGCGGAGAGGTAGGCTACGTGCTTAACCCCGATTATTGGGGCAAGGGTATTGCCTGCGAGGCTGTCATGCGGGTAATGGAGTTCGGCTTTGACGTTCTCCGTCTTCATCGGATCGAGGCAAAGTACATAACGGGAAACACGAGAAGCAGAAGAGTTATGGAAAAATGCGGCATGAGCTTTGAGGGGGTACGGCGCTCTTCCATGCTCGTTAAAGGAGAGTACAGAGATATCGGAGTTTGTGCTGTGCTCTCATCGGAATTTTACGGTAGGAGGGATGAGATTTGCGATTAAGAGCTGCTACTTATAACGTAAAGAATACCGATGGCGGTAAGAGCCTTAACGGAATTGCCGAGGAGCTTCGATGCGTTGAGGCTGATATCATCGGACTTCAGGAGCTTGACCGCGGCGTGGGGCGAAGCGGAAATGCGGATCTGCTTAAGGAGCTTTCCGAAAAAAGCGGTTATCAAAACGCCCGCTTCTGCAGATCCATATATTTCGGCGGCGGAGAATACGGAACGGGAATCCTGACTCCCCATCCGATACTTGATTCCCGCGTGAAAAAGCTGCCGTCTGCCGAGGAGACGCGCATACTTACTCGCTTTCATATCGACGTGAACGGCACCATAATCTGCTTCTATAACGCTCATCTCAGCCTTGAAGCGGAGTGCAGAGCCATACAGCTTAAGGAAATTGCCGATGAATTTGTTGGCGGCAAGCTCTCCGTTCTTGCGGGGGATTTCAATATTGATTCCTTTGACGAGCTGAAGCTCTTTGAGGGCTGTAATATTGCAAATTTTGAAGGCCATTCATATAACACCTTCAAGACGGGCGGTAAAATAGATAATATCATCACTACCCCCGATATAGATATCATATCCGTGTTTCTTTCGGAATCCGAGTATTCGGATCACAATATGCTCGTTGCCGATCTTGAAATAATGTAAAGCACCAAGCGCCCAAGGCATAATCGTGCCTTGGGCGCATATTATTTACAAACGGAGGTGCTTATGAAAAAGATATTATCCATTGTTTTGCTTTGGGCTTTTGTTTTGTGTGCTTTGCCCGTTGATTGCAGCGGGGCAGAGTTCGGAGGGGAATTAAGCGCCGCTTCCGCAATACTGATAGAGCCGGAAAGCGGTACCGTGCTTTTTGAAAAAAACGCAGACGAAAGACGTTATCCGGCGTCCGTCACGAAGGTAATGACTCTCCTGTTGGTCTTTGAGGCAATTGATGCGGGCAAGCTAAAGCTTGACGACACCGTCACCGCAAGCGAATACGCTTCCTCTATGGGCGGCTCTCAGATATTTTTATCGGCGGGGGAGAGTATGCGTGCGGAGGATATGATAAAAAGCGTGGTGATTGCTTCGGCAAACGATGCGGCAACGGCTCTTGCTGAGCATATAGCGGGCAGCGAGGGTGCCTTTGTGGAGTTGATGAACAAAAGAGCCGAAGAGCTTGGAATGGTCAACACGCGTTTTGAAAACGTCAGCGGACTTGACGATACGGTAACGGAGCATAAGACCACCGCAAGGGATATTGCCATAATGTCCCGCGAGCTTATCGTAAAGCATCCCAAAGTACTTGAATACAGCGGTATATGGATGGATTCTATTCGAGACGGCGCATTTGGCCTGACTAACACGAACCGCCTTATACGGTTTTACAGCGGCGCAACGGGCCTGAAAACGGGTAGCACGGCAAAGGCAGGCTTTTGCATCAGCGCAAGCGCGGAGAGAAACGGTACTAAGCTGATTGCCGTTATAATGGGCGCACCAACGCGAGATGCAAGAAACGCGGATGCCAAGATGTTGCTTGATTACGGATTTGCAAATTACGAGACCTACAGAGGCGACGGAGGCAGGATCGAGCATATTACCGTGAAGGGCGGGAAAGAGCCGGAATTCGTTGCGGAATATCCCGAGGTCTGCATATTGCTTGAAAAGGGAAGCGGCGCAAGAGTTGCAAAGGATATAATAATTGAGGATATATACGTGGCACCCGTCAAGGCGGGGGCAAAGATCGGAAGGGTTATATACAGCATTGACGGAAAGACCGTTGCGGAATGCGATATCACAGCCTGCGCTTCCGTAGAGAAGATCAACTACGGGGAGCTGTTTATGCGTGTGCTTGGAAAATTTTTGCTCAAAACGGAACAATAATTTTTGCAAGCCGTTGCATTTCGAGTAATTTTGGTGTAAACTATCTGTATTATCACTTATAAGGATGTGAACACGATGAATGTAAAACTGAACGATAGCTATATCTCCGGATTCGTTTCCCAAAAGGATATAGATGCCATAACCCCCGAGCTTGATGCGGCTCTTGCCTCCGTTAAGGACGGAAGCGGTGCAGGCAACGATTTTCTCGGATGGCGCGATCTTCCCGTAAATTACGATAAGGACGAGTTTGCCCGTATCAAGGCCGCGGCCGAAAGAATAAGAAGCAACAGCGAGATCCTCGTCGTTATCGGTATCGGCGGCTCTTATCTTGGCGCACGCGCCGCAATAGAGTTCGTCAACGGCAATATGTACAACACCGTTGGCAAGAACGGTCCCGAGATCTACTTTACCGGTAATTCCATCTCCGCTCCCGCACTTGCGGGTATCCTTGAGCTTTGCAAGGATAAGGACTTTTCCGTAAATATTATCTCCAAGTCCGGTACTACCACCGAGCCTGCAATTGCCTTCCGTATGTTCCTTGAGCTTGCCAACAAAAAGTACGGCGATAAGGCAAAGGAAAGAATTTTTGCAACCACAGATAAGGCAAAGGGTACCCTTAAGAGCTTCGCCGATAAGGAAGGCTGGGAGACCTTCGTTGTGCCCGATGACGTGGGAGGACGCTTCAGCGTGCTTACAGCCGTCGGTCTGCTTCCCATTGCCGTTGCCGGCATTGACGTTGACGCACTTATGCAGGGCGCCGTGGATGCGAGAAGCGAGTATCTTCTCTCCGATGGTATGAACGATTGCCTTAAATATGCGGGATATCGCAACGTGCTTCTCAGAAGCGGCAAAAGCGTTGAGATCCTTGCAAGCTACGAACCCTCCGTTGCTCTTTTCTCCGAATGGTGGAAGCAGCTTTACGGCGAGAGCGAGGGCAAGGACGGAAAGGGAATCTACCCCTCCTCCGTTATCTTCTCCACGGATCTGCACTCCCTCGGTCAGTATATTCAGGACGGTCAGAGAATAATGTTTGAGACCGTGCTTGACGTGCAGAACAGCGGTAACGACCTTGAGGTCACCTTTGATGAAGCAAATATAGACGGTCTTAACTTCCTTGCCGGCAAGAAGTTTGACGAGGTAAACCGCACCGCGATGCTTGCAACCGTTCTTGCTCATACTGACGGTGGCGTACCTAACCTGGTTATTGAGGCAAAGGACAGAAGCGCCGCTACTCTCGGCCAGCTTATTTACTTCTTTGAGCTTGCTTGTGCCGTTTCCGGCTACGTTCTCGGAGTTAATCCCTTTGATCAGCCCGGCGTTGAGGCTTATAAGAAGAATATGTTCGCCCTCCTCGGCAAGCCCGGATACGAGGATATGCGTGCAGCCCTTTTAGCAAGAATGAACTAAGAGCAAGATAATTGTAACAAATTTTTGAAAATCTTGTACAACCCCTTGCATTTAGTGATAGAATATAGTAAAATATACTAAAGCAAATCCTCGGCGGAAGTAGTGGGCCCGTCGGGAGAACAAATATACCCACTTAGAGGAATGCGATGGTAAAACTGATTATTGGCGTTAAAGGCACAGGAAAAACCAAAACTCTCATCGAGATGGTACATACCGCATTGGATCATTCCAAGGGCAAGGTCGTATGCATTGAGAAGAGCAATAAGCTCCGTTACGACATCAACTACCGTTGCCGCCTTGTTGAGGCAGACGAGTATATGGTTGACGACGCTCAGTCCCTGTACGGCTTTGTTGCAGGTATGGTTGCCAGCGATCACGATATAACCGACCTTTTCATTGACAGCGCACTTAAGATAGCTCAGGACGATATGCCCGCTTTTGAGAAGCTCGTTAAGGAGCTTGACGTTCTTTCCGCAAAGTACACCTTTAATTGCGTTATTACGGCTTCTTGTGCAGTTGAGGATTGCCCCAACGCACTTAAGAGCTACACCTGATCAAAAAAGCTTTACGAAGGACCCGACCGCGACGGCCGGGTCCTTCTTCTTTGTGACAAAAGAGATCTTTCCGCATAGTATGGTAGGGAAGGCGATGCCTTTAAAATTCATAAGGAGAATCTCCTATGTCAGAGAATAAATGTACCTGCGGCGGCTCTCTCACCCAAAGAGAAGCCGTTTGCATAGATACACAGCGTATCCTTGATTCCTGCAAGGACAGGGATTGCTATGAGGATCAGAAGGTTTGGCTTACGGAGTACGGTCAGGACGTAATAGATCACACTACGGTTATCAGAGTCCGCCGTGCGGAGATAATTCGCGCAAACGTATCCGTTGAGCCCGTTGATTTTTCCCGTGGGTTTTACCGCGTTTCCGTTCGTTATTACATCAAGCTTGTCTTTGAAGGTTGCGTCTGCAAAGGAAACAGCAGAGAGTTTGACGGCATAGTCGTGCTTGATAAGAGCGTCGTGCTTTTCGGCAGCGAGGGAAGCGTTCATATCTTCCGCTCAAGCTGTGAGGATTTTTGCGGAGGCGATGACTGTAGTGCGGATTGCGGAACAAACGCACCCACGGCAGTAGTGGAGACCGTAGACCCCGTCGTTCTTTCCGTGAGAGTTGCGGAGGCGGGATGCCGCTCTTGCTGTGTTTGCGGCTGCAATGAGGTTCCTGAGTCGGTATGGAGCTGTCTTTCCGGTGCTGTTTGCGGGGCAAACGATCGCAGAGTTCTTCTCGTTTCTCTCGGTATTTTCTCGGTTATCAGAATTGAACGCCCCGCGCAGCTGCTTGTAAACGCCGCCACCTGCGCAGTGCCCGAAAAGGAATGCAGAAATTGCGTTGACGATACGAGCTGTGATCCTTGCAGTATCTTCAGAGAAATGGATTTCCCCGTAAACGAGTTTGCTCCTCCTTCTGCGTGCACCTTTGAAAAACGGGTAAAATAAGCAAAAACGCCGAAAAAACCGAAAAAACGGTAAAATAGCCCCAAAAACGGGTAAAATGAGGAGGATCCTCTTGTTTTGAGGGTCCTCCCGTTGCTTTTTGCACAAAATTCGGACGGAATAATCAGACAAAACAGCAAAAACACACATAAAATTATTACTTTGGGAAAAAGGAAACATCTCAAAAAAACGAGAAAACGAGAGAAAATGAAAGCTTGCGGTTAGATAAATCAAAAAAATCAAAAAAAGTTTTAAAAATGTATTGACTTCTTAAAAACACCGTGTTATAATAACCAACGTTCGAAAACAAAAACTATTGGAGGAATTATTCAATGTCCACTTTCATGCAGAAGCCGGCAGAGATCGAGCGCAAGTGGTATATCGTTGATGCAGCAAACAAGCCTCTTGGTAAGACTGCTGTTACCGTTGCTACTCTTCTCCGCGGAAAGCACAAGCCCGAGTTCACTCCCCACGTTGACTGTGGCGAGTTCGTAATCGTTATCAACGCTTCTAAGGCGGTTCTCACCGGCAAGAAGCTTGAGCAGAAGTTCTACCGCCATCACAGCGGTTACATCGGCGGCCTTAAGGAAGTTAACTATGCAGAGCTTATGGAGAAGAATCCTGAGCTTGCAATGGAGCTTGCAGTTAAGGGTATGCTTCCCAAGAACACTCTTGGTCGCAGCGCTCTTACCAGACTTAAGGTATATGCAGATGCAGAGCACAAGCACGAGGCTCAGAAGCCCGTTGCTTACGAAGGTTAAGGAAAGGACGGAACAGATAAATGTATACAAGCGCTAAGCCCTATTTTTACGGCACAGGTAGAAGAAAGAGCTCTATAGCACGCGTCCGTCTCTATCCCGGTACCGGTGCTATCACCATCAACGGCAAGGACATCGATGAGTACTTCGGTCTCGAGACCCTTAAGCTCATCGTTAACCAGCCCTTCGGCGTTACCAATACCATCGGCAAGTTCGATATCGTTGCATCCGTAAAGGGTGGCGGTTTCTCCGGACAGGCAGGTGCTATCCGTCACGGTCTCAGCCGTGCACTCGTTCTTGCAGACGAGGCTAACAAGCCCGCTCTCAAGGCTGCAGGCTTCCTCACCCGTGACCCTCGTATGAAGGAGAGAAAGAAGTACGGTCTCAAGGCCGCTCGTCGCGCTCCTCAGTTCTCCAAGAGATAAGT
>SVSB01000015.1 GCA_015064505.1 Oscillospiraceae bacterium | reverse complement strand
GAAGGCTCTCGTTAGCCTTCTCCTGTGGGAGAAGGTGGCAGCCGAAGGCTGACGGATGAGGAGTCCAATCATATTGCGCCGCAAGATCCTTCCTTAGATACACACGGGACGTCGAGGTATCGAACCCCGAAGGGGTGAGCGCGACCAACGGGAGCTCACCGCTCGCGGTGATTGAAAGCGCCGTCCCCTACCATGCCTCCCTGCGGAGGGAGGTGGCACGCGTAGCGTGACGAAGCGAGTTGCGTAAAGAAGCGGCGGAGATTGTAATTGATACTGCGCACTCACACCTCATCCACCGCTAACGCGGTCCCCCTTCCCCTCAAGGGGAAGGCTAATGGTCGCCCCTACCACCCTTTTTATCCTTTTTATTTATCCCTTTTAAAAGTTCTAAGGGGGTGCGGGGGATTTCTTTCAAGAAATCCCCCGCGTCTTCCTTCGTATTCTAACTCCCCCCGCGTTCTCCTTTTGCGGGTCGTCGAGGCGCCGACCCCTACCCCCCGCGTCTTCCTTCGTATTCTAACTCCTCATCCGCATATTCTCTCGTTCTCTATCTCCCGCATCACCACATTGACAACAAATATCCTTTATGATAAAATCGTAAAAAAGCTTTTTTATATTTTTATTTATGCGGAAAGGCGATTATCTGTATGAATTATTTTTCCTGGGATATTTCCCTTATTGCTTTGCTTCCCGCCGTTGCGCTTTGTGCCTTTATTTACTACAAGGATAAGATCGAAAAGGAGCCCATCGGGCTTCTTTTGGCGCTGTTTTTGATGGGGGCGGAGCTGTTTTTTCCGACCTTGTGGGCAGAGCGGCTGATCCTTGGGGGTATAGACGGTATTTTTGCCGCATCTATCAGCCATACCGTTGACGGCAGCGTTGTGTATAGCTCGGCTTTTACTATGGTAATGCATAAGCTGCTTTCCGCATTTTTCGGTGCCGCGTTGGTTGAAGTGGTCTTCAAATGGCTGCTTCTTTTCCTTGCCACCACGAAGAACAAGAATTTTAACTATCTGTTTGACGGCGTAGTATATTCCGTGTTCGTTTCTCTTGGTTTTGCGGCGGCGGAGAACGTACGCTTTGCCTTGGTAAACGGCTGGGATACCTTTGTGCTTCACTCTCTTTCCTCCGTGCCCTGTCATCTTATCGTTGGCGTTGCAATGGGGTATTTTTATACCATATGGAACGCGTACCGCAAGGCAAATCTTATTGAGGAAAAGTGCATTGCCCTCGGCGAGGTGAAGGAAAACACCATCAGGCGCCCCATTGGCAGGCTTTTTATGAGCCTTGCCGTTCCATTCGTTATCTCGGGCTTTTATCTGTTTGCGGGCACGTTGGATTCCCCTCTTATCAGCACCTTGTTCTATTTTGCCATCTTTGCTATGTACGGCTTCAGCTTTATAACGGTTGACCGCATTTCCGCAAAGGATAAAAAGCAAAATAAATTCTCAAAAATGCTTTTGTGCCAAAAGCATCCGGAGATCGATCCCTCGGTGTGGGATAAGGAGCTTGGCACCTCCGACGAAGGCGAGGTGACAAAATGAGAAGAGACGGCTGTTTAACCAGAATCATAGTTTTGTTCCTTGCTTGCTGTGCGGCATTTTTAACGTCCTTCTTTTTTAACGGCGGCGAGCTTCCCGATATGGGCGACTTTGATACCTCCATCGGTATCGACACGGACGGCAGCACCGACGAAGGCGCCGAGGACGTCGATCCCGGGCCTGCCCCGGAAAGGCTTGATTCCTACGTTACCTATTACGATCAGCTTGACGAGGATGAAAAGCACATATACGAAGTGCTTCTTGCAGAGACCGCAAAGAGCAGTGAAGAGATCCATTTTGAGGACGTGGATCACGCGAAGTACAAGGGCAGTATGATGCGGGCGTTGCTTGCAATGACCTACGATCATCCGGAGCTTTTCTGGGTGCGTACGGGCTACCGTATCACCGTATCCCACGAAAGATACAGCGAGATCGGAGACGTTACCGTAAAGCCCATGTATTACCCCTATTGGCAGTACACCATGAATAAAAAGAAAAAGAGCGCAGAGCTTGAGGCGGCGGTGGAAGAGGTTGCAGCTCTTGCCCGCAGACAGCAGGGAGATATGGAGCGGGTGCGCTTTGTTCACGATTATCTGGTGAAAAACGCAATATACGATCACGACGCTCTTGAAGAGTATTACAAAACCTCCCACGATGCGGAGTGCGAGTACATATTTTCCGCATACGGATGTCTTGTAAACGGCAAGACGGTTTGCGCGGGCTATGCAAAGGCGTTTCAGCTTATTATGGACCGTCTGGGTTACGATTGTCTGTATATAACGGGCGATGCGGGCGGACCTCACGCATGGAATTGCGTGTTCATTGAGGACGAGGGCTATTTTATAGACGTTACGTGGGACGATCCCGACCACGATATAAACGAGCCGAAGTACGAGTATTACTGCATAACGGAAAAACAGCTTGAAAAGACCCACGAGCTTGATGAGGACTTCAAGATGCCGGAATGCACTGCAACCGAGTATAATTATTTTGAATATTACGGCTACGGTATGGACGAATACGATTTTGACAAGGTGTGTGACGTTGTTGACAGGCAGAAAGGGCAGCGCATAATAAGCATCCGCTTCGGCTCTGTTGAAGCCCTTGAGGATGCGTATAATTCTCTGGCAAAGAAGGGTATGCTGCGCAAGATCCCTGCTTTGAAGAACGCAAAAAAGCTTTCCTATACCTATAACGAGAAGCATTGCACCTTTACGGTATACGTTAAATAGCGTAAAAACCGAGTTTTTCGTAATTGATTGCAAAAAACAGTTAATTTTTTCCGGAGAACGGCGAAAAAGCCGAAAATAATTGACTTTTCCGAAAATGATAAGTATAATAACTATGAATGATACTGTGCAGATCCCGTCTGCTTTCGATATTATTCGACAGGAGGTACGAAATGAAAAAAGAGAATTACACGGCTCCGCAGATCAGCATTATTGATCTTGCGGAAAAGGTGAGCACTGCCACCCTTGCCAGTGCAAATAACGAGGAAGGCAGCTCCGTTCTGGTAAGCTGGCTTATCGGTTAAGGAGAAAGAGAAATGAAAAAGCTTTTGTTCAGAATAGTTTCCGTTGCTCTCTGCTCCGTTATGCTGCTTGGTCTTGCTCCCCTTTTTCCGCAAAGTGAGGCAAGCGCCGCAACGGACTGCGTTGAGCAGGGTCCCAGAGACGCGGTGGTATTCCTTTCCGCGGCTTCCCCTGCAGCTAAGGTCAACGACTTCAGAGGACTGTTCAACAGAGTAAAGAACAGCAAGGTTCAGGACAGTGCGGGTACGTACGGTATGACCACGGCGGGTGCGGTTGCCACCAACGGTACCGCATTTGACCGCATTATTATGGTTCTTACCAAGGACGTTTCTCTCGGCACGACTGACTTTGCTTTTGATTACGGCGAAAATACCCTCGTTGGCTCCGAAAATATCGTATTTACCTCCAAGTGTCTCGTTACCAATGAGGCTGCCGCGTGGGTATTTACGGGTACTGCCGCATCCTCCATCCAGAAGTACAGCGCCTATACGGGAACTGCACTTGTGGATGCAAACGGTCTTGCGGATTTCTATACGGGCGGCAACGTGGAGATGACCTTCTCCACCAAGGAAACCGCGTTCCACCGCGTTGCCTGCAACCTGACCTTCGACTATATCCGTCTTAACTTCCCCGCAGTAAATCCCATGATATATTGCTACGGATATGATCTTACGGTTACGGAGAATACGAGCTTCACCTATGGCGGAACAGACGTCGGCTACCGTCCCCTTGTAACCAACGGTCACTATAAGTCCTCTGAAACCGATGGCGTGACTACCTACAGTGATATTTGGTTCTCTCCCTATCTTGAGCAGAACATCACCCTTCTTAACGGTGAATATCAGTACGTGGTACCCCGCACCAGAGGTTCTATCAAGGACGGTGAAGGTAACGTCGTTGCGCGCGACGTGGTAGGAAAGACCATCAACCTTACCTTCGGCGATATCAAGATCGTTGGCGGTGCTTCCGCTGTGCCCGCCCGCAGTGCGATCTTTGCAAACGACAATTACGTTGACAGCGTTATCAATATTGAAATAGACGGCGCTACCTTTGAGAATGAGTATTGGATCCTTGGCGGCAGTGATATGCTTCTTACAAACGATCCATACGTTAAAAATTGTACCGTAAATATCCATATCAAGGATGCGGATTTCAAGAAGGGCATCTTTGCCTCGGGCGTGCTTTCCGGCGGAGACCGCAAGATGTATGCTCCCGATGACCTTGAGGTTAATCTGGTCGTTGAGGGCGGCACCTTCGGATTCGGTATAACGGCAGAGAGCGCCTCCGATGCGGATAATATTCTCTCCTCCGTTGCGTATTGCGATGGCGTTGATGCAAGCGCTTTCAATGGCTTCGACGTTGCAAAGCTGTGCAATTCCCATAATCTTACTCACACCGTTATCGGTAATCAGATCGGCTACGGCTGTGACGATTGCGGCATTCTTGCCATGAGACCCGATATGGAGGACGGCGTTCCCGTTGTTTACGCAAAGCGCCACGGTGCTACCATCAATGTCGGCCGCGATACCTTCACGGGTATGAGCCTCGGCAACCCCGTTTATAATATTTCTGCCGCAACGGAGATACTTGCTGCGTGGGGCAAGGGCGGAATCGTAAAGCCCCTCGGCGATCTTGCCATAATCCACGGCAATAATATGGTGCTTGCTGATTGCGGCGGCACTCTGGTGATCGACGGAAGCCTCGGCTCCGAGGGATACACTGGCTTAACGGTAAACGACGCTATGATCGTGGAATGCGATCTCGTTATCAAGAATATCAAATTCTCGGACACGGCTGCTCATAAGTTCATTTATCTTAATTACAACGATTTTACAGCAGTTGAAAATTGCGGCCTTGTGAACGAAGAGCAGTCGGATATAAGTATCGTTGCGGGCGCCAAGAACACGTCAAGCATGATCTCTTCCTATGCAACCAACGTTAAGGATATCGATCAGGTAATAAAGATCGACGGTCTTTACGTTAATACCATTTCTGCGGGCTCCAAGAGCCAGGCGAGAGGCGGATATACGGAGGGTGGCGTTAAGGTCTATAAGCACCGCTTCTCTCAGGAATATTCCGTAGACTGCACCGGTCTTACCACCGTTATCATCGGCAAGACCGCAAGAGTTGATACTATCAGCCTTGTAAACAAGAATTACGCAAGCGGAGAGGGCGTTCAGGTATCTCCCGACGTTAAGCTTGTAATTGACAAGGACGCAATGGTGCTTGATAACGGCAAGCTTACCTACGTTGAGCATACCGGCGGTACTACCGCAACCGACAGACTATACGATATCGCCTCCGAGGTATTCAACGACGGCAACGGCCTTGTGATCATCGACGAGAGCTTTGATAATTACGAGGAGAAGCTTGCCATCGTTGATAACGATAAGTTTGGCGAAGGTATAGTAGGCAAGCGCCCCGCAGGTGACGATTACGCATACGGCGTGCGCGTTTCCTATACAACACCCACGGATTTTGCGGGCTGGGTTGACAGTGCAAAGGTATCCGAGTTCGGCGTGCTTCTGGCGGCTGCCGATAACGCAGACCACTTTGCGTACGTTGCGGAAAACAACGTTGCAGCTAACAGAGGCGTTGCCAAGTCCGTTGCTTTGGACGCTACCCAAAGAAACTATCTCTACGAGGGCGGCGAGACTGCCGTTACCTTCCGCGGCGTGCTGGTGTTTGACGGCGTGGATGAGGGCAACGAGCTTCTTGACAAGACCTTCTCTGCCCGTGCTTATGCGGTCGTTGACGCCACCGACACCGTCGGCGGCAAGTACACCGTGGTAAGCGATATTACGGAGTTCAGCTATAACGAGGCTGAGTAATCCAAATAAAAGAACAGTCCACAGAGCTTATCGCTCTGTGGACTGTTTTTTCGTGCGGTTTAATTTTACCATTCGGGAGTGGGGTTGTCAATTAAAAACAAAAAACGCCCGCAGGCGTTCGTAATAAGCTCCTAAATGCAGTTTGCGGTATGCACGGCGGAAAGAAAGGACAAGACAAATAAAAGTGCCCTTGGTTCAAATCGTGTGCAAGAAGAGCGAAAAAGAAGATCGGGCGTAGAAAAAGAGAATCTCATAGGAAGGAAGCCGTGCATTCGCATGGCCGCAAACTTGCATTTAGGCTTGGCTTATGTAACATTATAATAGCACTCCAATGGAAAAATTGCAATACCTTGTTAAAAATTCTGCAATTTTGCATTTAAAAACTTGCAAAATTCTTGCATCTTTGTATAAAATGCAGATAAAAATCGCCTTATTTGCCAAAATCCGACTGTTTTCTCCCAAGGATTGGCGTTTATTGGCGGTTTCTCTTGATTTTCGCCGCCTTTGGTGGTAGAATCTTTATGAGTTTTTGAGAAGTATGACCTTTCCTGTAAATAGAGAGGTATTTATGAAAAAGCACAAGGGGCTTAAGATCTTCGGATGTATAGTTGCGGCTGTGGTTTTGTTTTTTGCGGTCATCAACCTGATCCCGCCGAAAAAGAGCGTGGTGAATAACCCTTTTGTCGTAGAGAAGGGGGAGCTTCCCATGATCGCCGCCCACAGAGGTGGAGCTATCAATAACCCGGAAAGCACTCTGTTTGCGTACCGAGAGGCGGTACATAGCGTGGGCGTGGAGATACTTGAGGGAGATCTGTACCTTACCAAGGACGGGTATCTCGTTATAAATCACGATAGCTACGTGGACGAGACCTGCAACGCGAACGGGGATATCTCACTTAACGAGGTGAAGGAGCTTTGCAAGGATAAGAGCGCAAGGCATTATATCTCCGATATGACCCTTGAAGAGCTTAAGGGATATAATTTCGGCTATTATTTCGAGGATGAAAAGGGAGAGCGGATATATAAGGACGTGGAGGATCATCGGGCGGCGGGGCTTTGCGCCGTTACCCTTGACGAGCTTTTCGGCGAATTTTACGAATCCCATCCCGAGCTTATGTTCATTCTGGAGATAAAGCCCGGTGGCGAGCGGGGCTTTGATGCCTGCCGCGCCCTTAACGAATGTCTTGAAAAGTATCCCGAATACAGGGATCGGCTGGTTATCGGCGCGTTTAACGACGAGATAGAGACGGAGCTTAAGACGAATTACCCCGAGCTTCTCCGCGGCGCGCCCATGGGAAGCGCCGCAAAGTTCGTTTTTACCCAATATCTCGGAGTGAATCTGTTTGATAACGGGGATTTTGCCTGCCTGCAGATACCTACCTCCTACGACGTGGGAGTTGAGATACCCCTTGACAGCCGCAGTCTCGTAAGACGTGCTCATCGCCGCAATATCGCCGTTCAGTATTGGACGGTAAACGATGCGGAGGAAATGCGTATGCTTATTGAAATGGGCGTGGATTGCATTATGACCGACGACCCCGCGCTTATGAGGGAAGTTTTGGAAGAGTATAAGTAATATGGAATCGTTCGTTTTTGCGCTTAACGCCGTTTTGCCCATAATACTGACGGTGGCGGCGGGTTATATAATGAAAAGGCTTGGATTTATGAACGGGGAGTTCTGCCGCAAGGCGAACCGCCTTGTTTTCCACTTCTTTTTGCCTTGTTTGCTGTTTCTGAACGTCTATAAAATGGACGGCTTTGAGGGCGTCGGCGGCTTCGTGCTGTACGGTATTGCCGCCCTTGTGTGCGTTTTTTTGCTGGGGTGCATTGTCAGTATTTTCGTAACGGATAAGGCAGAGCGCCGCGGAGTTATCGCCCAAGGAACCTTCCGCTCAAATTACGCCCTTATCGGTATTCCTCTGGCGGGGCTTCTGTTCGGAGAAGAGGGAACTGCGGCGGCAACTCTTATGAGTGCCGTAAGCGTTCCCGCTCTTAACGTGCTTGCGGTTATCAGCCTTTCCGTCTTTTCCTCCGGGGGTAAAAGAAAGAGTGTTAAAGCCATTCTTCTGGACATAGTAAAGAACCCGCTTTTGCAGGGAATCGCCGCTGCGGTGGTCTGCGTGCTGTTGCGCGGAGTGCTTGAAAAAAACGGTTTTTCCCAGCGCCTTTCGGATATCAAGCCGCTTTTCGTGTTTTTGGAATATTTTGCATCGGTGGCAACGCCCCTTGCGTTGGTCTCTCTTGGGGGACAGTTTGATTTTTCCGCCGTCAGAGAGCTTCGCCGCGAGATAATAACGGGTACGGTGATGCGCACGGTGGTTGTACCGCTCCTTGGCATCGGATGTGCGTTCCTCTTTTTCCGAGATACCTTCAGCGGCGCCCATTTTGCAACCTTTATCGCCCTTTTTGCCACTCCCGTGGCGGTCTCAAGCGTTCCCATGACTCAGGAGATGGGCGGAGATACCACCCTTGCGGGGCAGCTCGTGGTGTGGACCACCCTTGCCTCCGTTTTCACCGTGTTCATCTGCGCGTTTATTTTGCGCGCGGTGGGTATATTTTGATAAATGAAGCGCTCTGCGGCATAATAACGCCTGGAGCGCTTTGCTTTTACCCGTTAGGTTTTTCATAAACAGCAATAAAAGTCAAATATAAGAAACATTTTGTTATAGACTTGTTCATTATTTTGTGATAAAATTTAAAAAACGGTAAAAGGGGGGAGTGCTTTGACTCTTGAGGAAAGAAAAACTCGGATACGCAAATATCTGGGCAAGACTGTCAACGTGGTCATTGACCGTCCACTTGGAAGTGCCCACCCCAAATATCCCAATACGGTATATCCGGTGAATTACGGCTATATCCCCAACACCGTTGGCGGTGACGGGGAGGAGCAGGACGTTTATCTTCTTGGCGTGGATCGTCCTGTGGAAAGCTGTACGTGCCGCGTTATCGGCATCATTCATCGCCGCCGTGACAGGGAGGATAAGCTGGTTGCCGCCCCCGTGGGAATGGAATTCCATCAGGCGGAGATCGAGGAGGCGGTTCGCTTCTGCGAAAAATACCACATTCATTACGTGGAAGCCATGGTGGAAAGATCCTGCGGCACCGTTCCCTATACGGTGATTGACGGCAAGGTGCGCTTTCTGCTTATTGCGGGAGGCGACGGTTATTGCGGATTCCCCAAGGGACATATGGAATGTGGAGAAAGCGAGCGGGAGACCGCCCTGCGGGAGACCTGGGAGGAGACCTCCGTGCGCGTCAGCCTTAAGGACGGCTTCGTAAGAGAGGCGGCTTATCCCATCGGAAGAGGAAAGACCAAAAGAGTCGTTTACTTCCTTGCAAGCTTTGAGGGGCAGCACCCCAGGCATAACGAGGGCTTTGAGAATAACGAACTTCTGCTGCTTCCCTTTGAGGAGGCGGTGAGAAGGCTCACCCACAGGGATTCCAAAAAAATACTTGAGGATGCATATGCGGCAATTGGCATTGTGAATAAATAAAAGGAGAGAGATGCGATATGGTGATGCCATTAGCGGAGAAATTTCGTTTTGACAAAAGCGAAAGCATCACATTTGAATAGTAAAACACATTACGGACTAAGCTCAAACCCATATTTGCAAACAGAAAGAGAGAACAAGACGGTAGAACCGAAATGTCCTCTCTTTTTTGTTAGGCGATATGTTTGCTTGCGCAAACGCGATATAACCTTACGGCGGGAGCAAGCCCCCGCCCTACGGGTTGCGATATACCTGACTTCGTCATGTGCGATATGATATAAATCCCTCACGCCCCGCAGGGCATATCGTTTGCCGTGGGCAAATATCGCTCCCGAAGGGAATATCGCAAATCCCGTAAGGGATTTATATCGTTGCGTGTTATCCTTAACGGATAACACGCTATTCTTCCTCCGGTATCACAGTTACGGAAACGTGGTCGGGGAATATATCCTTTGCGTATCCCTCCAGCTCCTCAAAGAGTTCAAGCAACTTTTCAGCCGTATCTCCGAATCTGCTTTTTATATTCTCAAAACCTATTATTTCCACGTTGATGGGTTCTGCTATCATATCGGTCAGGCAGTCCCAAAGGGCGTCAAAATTGCACCCGTAGCAGTCGGGTAAGTCAAAGGCGTCCTTGATAACACGGTGTATCTCGTAATAATACCGAACGTTCCGAAAATCAAGTACGTATTTTTCTTTTGCCTGATACATAAGACCTCCCGCGGCGGAATGTTTTTGATTATTTCCGCGCCCGAATCAATTATAATACAGAAATCAGCCGTTGTCAATTCGGATGGGATTTACGCCGTATTATCAGAATATCTTGTTTTTCAATCTTAAATTATCGGCAATAAGGGCAATGAATTCGCTGTTGGTGGGCTTGCCTCTGCCCGTTTGCACCGTGTATCCAAAGAATGAATCAAGGGTGTCAACGTCTCCTCTGTCCCAGGCTACCTCTATCGCGTGGCGTATTGCGCGCTCCACGCGGCTGGTGGTGGTCTGGTATTTTTTTGCTACTTGAGGATACAGCACCTTGGTTACGCTGTCAATAATCGTGCTGTCCTGCACCGTCATAATTATGGCAGTGCGCAGGTATTGGTATCCCTTTATGTGGGCGGGAACGCCGATGCGGTGGATTATGCGCGTTACCTGCGCCTCCAGATCCGCTTCGTCGGGCTCTTTTTTCGGTTGCTCCGCTCCAAGAAAATGCATCCTGCTTGAAACCACAGAAAGAATGTGGCTTGCAAGGCTCTCGGGGGAATAGGGCTTCGGCAGGCACATATCCGCTCCCGCGCTTGCCGCCTCAAATAGCACGCCGTTGCCCTTCGTGCCGGAGGTTACTATAAGATAGGTGCTTTTGTGCCGCAGATCGGGTGCGCGGAGCTTGCGGATAATGCCGATACCGTCAATTCCCGATAGCCAAAGATCGATTACGGCGGCGGTGTAGCTGCCTGCCGTCAGCTTTTTTAAGGCTTCGTCTCCGTTTACCGCCTCGTCAACGCTGAAGATGTTCGCCGCCGCCAAGGCACCCCGTAGCTTTTTTCTTTCTTCGGCATTTTCATCGGCAATAAGAACTTTAATGTTATATTCCATAGTTTTTCTCCGTTTATCTGATGATTTGTTTATCCATATTTTAACATAAATACCAAAAAATAGCAATAGAGCCGCAAAAACAAAGTTGCACAAAGATGAATGGTAAAAATTGGTAATAACGGATAGTTTTAATAAAAAACGATAAAAAGGGAGGTTATTGCCCATAAATCGACATTGGGCTTGCAGGGATGCAAAGGAGCGCGTTCTGCCGCGGCGTGGTGTTCGCCACTGTAGGGGAGGCGAACCGTACTCCGAAGGAGTAGACGCGAGCTTGCGAGCCACCCTGCAAGGGGTGATGATTTCGCCTCCCGAGCACACCTCATCCACCGCTATCGCGGTCCCCCTTCTCCCACAGGAGAAGGCTCGGGCGAACGCAGTTCGCCCCTACGTTGTTTTTGGGTCGATATGGATAGGAAAATATCCTATCCGCGAATAAAAATAAGGGCGTTGCCGCGGCAACGCTCTTATTCTGTGTAGGGGAGGGGCTTGCTCCTCCCGTTTGGGTTTCGCCTCCCGAGCCTCCCTTTACACAAGGGAGATGCCAAGGAACGAGGCGGAGGGATTGTAATCGACGAAAAACAATCCCCCACCGCTTCGCGGAGCCCCAAAAACTCCCCCAGTCGCGTTCCGCGCCAGCCCCCTCAGGAGGGGGCCAAGACGGGGCCTTAAGTTAGTTTGCCTTACGAATACACCTCATCCACCGCTAACGCGGTCCCCCTTCTCCCACTGGAGAAGGCTCGGGCGAACACAGTTTGCCCCTACAGTTAGCCTCCCTGCGGAGGGAGGTGGATTTGCCGTAGGCAAAGACGGAAGGAGTTGCGTAAAGGGGCGTTTGAGATGGTGATTGCTACTGTGCACTCACGCCTCATCCGTCGCTTGCGCGAGATGCGTTTGGATGCGGCGGGGTGTTCGCCACTGTAGGGGAGGCGTTTTGCCTCCCGAGCCTCCCTTGTGTAAAGAGAGATGTCGAGAAACGTGGCGGAGAGATTGTGATCGACGAAAAACAATCCCCCACCGCTTCGCGGAGCCCCCTTTGCACAAAGGGGCCCTAAGTTAGTTTGGCTTACGAATACACCTCATCACCCGCTTTGCGGGAGCTTCCCCTCAAGGGGAAGCCTCGGACGACCGTTGGTCATACCTACCATTAGCCTCCCTGCGGAGGGAGGTGGCACGCGTAGCGTGACGAAGGGAGTTGCGTAAAGAGGCGTTTGAGATGGTGATTGCTACTGCGCACTCACACCTCATCCGTCGCTTGCGCGAGATGCGTTTGGATTCGGCGGGGTGTTCGCCACTGTAGGGGAGGCGTTTCGCCTCCCGAGCCTCTCTTTACACAAGGGAGATGCCAAGGAACGAGGCGGAGGGATTGTGATCGACGAAAAACAATCCCCCACCGCTTCGCGGAGCCCCCTTTGCACAAAGGGGCCTTAAGTTAGTTTGTCTTGCGAATACACCTCATCCACCGCTATCGCGGTCCCCCTTCTCCCACTGGAGAAGGCTAATGGTCGCACCTACGATTGCGTGACGTCCTTTCGGACGGTCACGCGGCGATATAGATCCCTTACGGGATCTGCGATATATTTCCACAAAATACGATATACGCTTCGCGTGCGATATGTTTGCTTCGCAAACGAGTTTTGTAGGGGAGGCGAACCGTACTCCGAAGGAGTAGACGCGAGCTTGCGAGCCACCCTGCTAAGGGTGATGATTTCGCCTCCCGAGCCTCCCTGCGGAGGGAGCCTTTGCCCTCTCACCCGCTTTGCGGGAGCTCTCCCTGAGGGAGAGCCTGAAATATACCCTTTTTGAAGTTCTTTGGGGGTGTGGGGGATTTCTTTCAAGAAATCCCCCGCTTATTTATCGCCCGCTTACTACCCCCGCTTATTCTCTCGCCCACTAACTCCCCCCGCTTATTTTCTCGTCCGCTAACTCTCGCCCGCATACTTCCTCGTTCTCATTCTTTCTTCTCTGTCATATATTATAAAAAAAGGACAGGAGATAGAGATGGAAAACAGGGAAGAGGGCGTAAGGCTTTATGATCTGGCGGCTGAGATACGGGCGGAACGGGCGGCAAAGGTGGTGAAGGCGGAATTCACTGCGGAGGATGAAGAGAAGAGTCTACCGCGTTT
This sequence comes from Oscillospiraceae bacterium, assembly GCA_015064505.1. Taxonomy (GTDB): domain Bacteria; phylum Bacillota; class Clostridia; order Oscillospirales; family CAG-272; genus RUG12395. The sequence goes on along the minus strand of SVSB01000015.1, from coordinate 40,682 downwards.
TGTGAGAAAGGAGGGCCTTCTTGCGGTTCTTTTCTGCTGTGCGGTGTTGGGGCTTTCCTTTGCCGTGGCGTCTCCGTTTTTCGGTGGCGCGGGCGAGATGGACGGAGCTCTTCGCGCCGTTGGTGACGCGCTAATGAGTAATTCGGTTATCGCGCCGATGTTTGAGGGGGCGGTTGCTGCGAGTGCCGAGGGGGATGCCGAGGAAAACGACGCCCGCGTGGATGCTCTTTCCGCGGAGGAGATCCCCGTCATCAGCTATCTGCCCTATATAAGCGCGGAACAATACATAGCCGCTCCGCCCCAAAAAACGGAGGAATTCTACGGGATAATGCCCGCAAGAGGTGAGATAATCTCGGGCTTTTCCTATCGTGATAATCCCCTTTACGGCAGAGGGGAGACGGCAAAATACGAGTTCCACAAGGGGATAGACATTCCCGTGCCTGAGGGGACGGAGCTTTTTGCCTTTGCGGACGGCACGATTATTGAGGCGGGGGAAAACGAAAGCCACGGCATATATACGGTGATCGACCACGGTAACGGCTACGTAAGCCTGTACGCCCATATGAGTCAAGCCCTTCGGGGAGTTGGTGCAGTGGTAAGGCAGGGGGATATCGTGGGGTATTCGGGAAAGACGGGGCGTGTGACGGGGCCGCACCTTCATTTTGAACTGTCAAAGGACGGAGTTTTGGTAGATCCGGAGGATTATATGAAGTGAAAAGGGCAGCCGCCGTGCTTTGTGCCGCAGTGCTGTGCGCTTTTGGGGTGCTGTGTATAAAAAACGAACCGCCCCGTGTGGTTTTTTCTCTGGTGCTTGCGGTGCTGCTTCACGAGGCGGGACATATCTGCGCTTTGAAGCTTGCGGGCGTAGGAGTCAGGAGAGTAGTGCCGCTGCCCTTTGGCGCGCTGATCGATACGGGAGACCGCCTCTGCGGATATCTTGCGGAATGCGGAATATATATGGCAGGACCCGGGGCAAGCTTTCTTGGTGCCGCGCTTGCGGTGCGGGGGGCGGATGCGGCGGAAATGAACTTACAATTTTGCTTTTGCGTGCTTTCTCTGGGTCTTGGGTGCTTCAATCTTCTGCCCCTGCCCGGGCTTGACGGGGCAGGCGCCTTGCGCGCCGTACTGCTTCATTGCCTTGCGGATATGAATGCGGCGGAAAGGGCGGCAAGGGCGGTGCAGGCGGTTTTTACGGTGCTGTTCTGGCTTGCATCCTGCAGCCTTTGGCTCATTTACGGCATAGCCTCATACCCCCTTTTGCTTTCGGTGTTTTTTCTTTTGAGACTTTTTTGCGGATAAAAGAGGATTTTGGAGGATTTCGGAGTATTTTGGAGGATTTCCGTAAATAATCGGCAAAAATCTTGAAAGACGCCGAATTTTGCAAAAAAATTTAAAAAAACAAAAGAATTTGCAAATATATATTGCATTTCTATTCATTCAATGTTAGAATATGCACTAGAATGCCCGTAGCATTATGTAAGGGAAGAGATAAGGGTGAAAAGTTAAGAGAAGGGGAAGAAAACCGCAAAGCGGTTTTCGCAAAGCGGGAGGAGCAAGCCCCTCCCCTACTGCTATTCACTATTCACTATTCACTCTTACCTTGCGCACTATGTGGCGTTCCGTCGCTTTGCGACGTTCTTTTCGGAAGGATGAAAGCCTGCGGGCGGTCTGAGATGGAAAGATTTATTGAAATAAAAGGAATCTCAAAAATTTACGACGGAGAAAAGGTTCTTGATAATATCGACCTTATTATCCACGATAAGGAGTTTATCACCTTGCTGGGCCCTTCCGGTTGCGGCAAGACCACCACTCTCCGTATAATCGGCGGCTTCGTTACCCCCGACGAGGGCGAGCTGCTTTTTAACGGCGTGCGTATGAACGACACGCCCCCCTTCAAGCGCCCCGTGAACACGGTGTTCCAGCGCTATGCTCTTTTCCCGCACCTTAACGTTTTCGAGAACGTTGCTTTTGCTCTGCGCATAAACAAGGTGCCCGAAAAGGAGATCAAGGAAAGAGTTGCGGAGATGCTTTCTCTGGTGCATCTGGAGAACTTTGCAAACCGAGGCGTGGACAGACTTTCCGGAGGTCAGCAGCAGCGCGTTGCCATTGCCCGCGCTCTTATCAGCAAGCCCAAGTGCCTGCTTCTGGACGAGCCCCTTGCGGCTCTTGACCTTAAGCTGCGCAAGGATATGCAGAACGAGCTTAAAAATCTGCAGAAGGCAACGGGTATTACCTTTATTTACGTTACCCACGATCAGGAGGAGGCTCTCTCCATGTCCGATACCGTGGTCGTAATGGCAGACGGCCGTATCCAGCAGATCGGCACTCCCCAGGATATTTACAACGAGCCCGAGAACGCGTTCGTTGCGGACTTTATCGGCGAAAGTAATATCGTTGACGGTATTATGCAGGAGGATTACAAGGTGCGCTTCTCCGGCGCTTCCTTTAATTGCCTTGACAAGGGCTTTGAAAAGAACGAGCCCGTTGACGTGGTCGTTCGTCCCGAGGACGTGGACGTGGTTACCCCCGATAAGGGTATGCTCAAGGGCACCGTTACCTCCGTTACCTTCAAGGGCGTGCATTACGAGATAATCGTGGATATCGGAGGCTTCAAGTGGATGATCCAGTCCACCGACTTCGTTGCCGAGGGCGCAAATATCGGACTTTACATAGAGCCCGATGCCATCCATATTATGAAAAAATCCGAGTATTCGGGCAAGTTCGGCGATTACAGCACCTTCAGCGACGAGATCGAGGAGCTGGATGCCCTTCCCGAAGAGGAGGACGAAGAGTGAGCGCGCGCAGGGCGGCGAAGGCCGCCGAGATAAAGGAGGCGTGCCCCCGCCCCTCCCTGTGGACGGCCTTGCTTAACGCACCCTATGTCCTTTGGTCCGTGCTTTTCATAATCATACCGCTGGTGCTCGTTGCGTTCTATGCGTTTACGGAAACCGTAAATTATTACGATATCCGCTTTGATGCGGGCGGCGAGCATTACGAGTACGAGATAGCAAGCGTGGACGGGGATACCACCATAACCCTTGATGAAGCCAAGGAAAAGGCACTTTCCATGGCGGGAGTGGATGCAGAGGCGGCGGAGTTTACCGTTGCAACTCTGAAAAACCGCATGGGCAGCTTCACCCTTGATAATTTCAAGGACGTTTTTTCCGCAGGCTCTCTCACCGCAATGCGCCTTTCTCTCGTCTACAGCCTTGCGGCAACGGTCATTTCTCTTATTATCGCTTATCCCTTTGCTTATATCTTAAGCCGCTCGGGCGCAAAGAGCCAGCGCATTCAAATGCTGCTTATTATGCTTCCCATGTGGATGAATATGCTGGTGCGTACTTATTCCTGGCAGCAGATACTTGAAAACGGCGGCATTATAAACAAGCTTATCATGGCTCTCGGAGGTCAGCCCATCACTATGCTCGGTACCTCCGGCGCCGTTATATTGGGTATGGTATATAATTACCTTCCTTATATGATATTGCCCATTTATACCACCATGACGAAGATAGACACCTCGCTTCTTGAGGCGGCGGACGATCTTGGCTGTAATTGGCTGCAAAAGCTTTACCGTCTTATTCTGCCCCTTTCCGTACCCGGCGTTATCTCCGGTCTTATTATGGTGTTCGTTCCCTCCATCTCTACCTTCTATATCTCCCAGAAGATGTCAAACGGTATGATAAAGCTGGTGGGCGACCTTATCGAAACCAAGATTAAAGAGCAGTGGTCCACGGGCGGACTGAACGTTGGCGCGGCAATGAGCTTCGTGCTTATGGTGGTCATCCTTATCTGCACCTTCGTTATGAACCGCTTCTCAGACAGCGAGGGAGGCGACGTGGTAATATGAAGATACTTTCAAAGATAGTAAGTATACTCGTTTACGTTTTCCTGTACGCCCCTCTTGCGGTGATGATATTCTTCTCCTTCAATGCGGGAAAGAGTACGTCGGTGTTCAGCGGATTTTCCTTCAGATGGTATATAGAGCTGTTCACCAACAACCGCGCAATCGTGGAGTGCCTGATGAACTCCCTTAAGCTGGCGGTGGCTTCCGCTCTTATCGCAACGGTCATCGGCACCGTTGCCGCCATCGGTATTTACAGGCTTAAGAATAAGTACGTAAGCGGCGCTATTCTTACGGTAAACAATATCCCCATGATGAACCCCGATATCGTTACGGGCGTCAGCATGATGATACTGTTCGTTTTTGCGGGTGCGCTTATCGGGCTTACGGAGCGCGTTAATTTTACAACTCTGCTTATTGCCCACATTACGTTTAATATCCCCTACGTGGTGCTCAACGTCCTGCCGAAGCTGAAGCAGTCCGATCCCCGTCTTTACGAGGCGGCGCAGGATCTTGGCTGTACCCCCACCAAGGCGTTCTTCAAGGTGGTTATGCCCCAGATCTCCGGCGGTATCGCCGCGGGCCTTCTGATGGCGTTCACCCTTTCCTTTGACGATTTCGTTATCAGCTATTACACCAGCGGCGCGGATTACGTTACTCTGCCCGTATATATCTATTCAATGGTCAAAAAGACCGTTACTCCCGATATATACTCGCTGTACAGCATAATCCTTATTGCTATCCTTGCGTTGCTTATAGTTTATAACTCCATTCTGAGCCGCGACGACGTAAAGCGTGACAGAGCACCCAAAAAGAGCAAAAAGATAGTTGCTCTTGCTCTCGTTGCCGTTATGGTCATCTCCCTTATTGCGTGCTTTACCTACGGCGGCGCAAACGTGACCGTGGAGAATCTGGTGGGGACTTACACCACCGATCTTGCGGGTACGGAGCTGAACGTTTATAACTGGGCAGAGTATATTTCCGACGGAAGCGAAGGCGCGCTCGACGTGGTTGCGGCGTTTGAACTGCTGACGGGAATAAACGTAAACTACAGCACCTACGAGTCAAACGAGGTAATGTACAGCAAGATAAAGAGCGGCTCCGTTTCTTACGACGTTATCATCCCCTCCGATTATATGATAGCCCGTATGAAGAACGAGGGTATGCTCAAGAAGCTGGATTACTCCAAGATAACCAATTACTCCTTTATAGACGAGCAGTACAAGGGCCTGTATTTTGACGAAAACGACGAGTACAGCGTGCCTTATTCCGTGGGTATGGTAGGTCTTATCTACAATACCACCATGGTAGAGGAGGCGCCCACAAGCTGGTCGGCGCTTTGGGATCCCCAATATAAGGGAAATATCCTGATGTTCAATAATCCCCGCGATACCTTTGCTATCGCGCAGCAGCTTCTCGGCATAAGCCTCAACTCCGTTGATAAGGCGGAGTGGGATATGGCGGCAAACAAGCTCCGTGAGCAGAAGCCGCTGCTGCAGGGCTACGTTATGGATGAGGTATTCAATAAGATGGAGGACGGCAACGCGGCGCTTGCGCCCTATTACGCAGGTGACTTCCTTACGATGCAGTCCATAAATCCCGATCTTGCCTTCGTGTATCCCGAGGATGGCGTGAACATCTTCGTGGATTCGGTGTGCATCCCCGAGGGTGCGCAGAATCTTGAAGCGGCGCATATGTTCATAAACTTCTTAATGGAGCCTGAGGTTGCATTGGCAAACGCAGAGTATATCTGCTATGCATCCCCCAACACCGCCGTTGTTAACAGCGATGATTACTCACTTAAGGGCAACGAGGTGCTTTATCCCGCAAATCTTGATGCCATCAAGAAGGAATACTTCCACGATATCGACGCGGATATCCGTAAGTATTACGAGGATCTTTGGGTAAGCATAACAACGGAACAGTAAATGCGTTATAAAAGAGAGAACGTTCGGTATTACCGTTCGTTCTCTCTTTTTTCTTGCATAGGCGGGGGGTTGCCTCTCGCGCACACCTCATCCGTCGCTTGCGCGAGATGCGTTTGGATGCGGCGGGGTGTTCGCACTGTAGGGGAGGCGTTTCGCCTCCCGAGCCTCCCTTGTGTAAAGGTTTCGCGGTGGTGAATGACAGTCCGGTGGACTGTCAGAGCCGCGAAAGGACCGACCCACGGGAGACAGGTGCCGAGGAACGAGGCGGAGGGATTGTAATCGATGAAAAACAATCCCCCACCGCTTCGCGGAGCCCCCTTTACACAAAGGGGCCTTAAGTTAGTTTGGCTTGCGAATACACCTCATCACCCGCTTTGCGGGAGCTTCCCCTCAAGGGGAAGCCTCTCGGTCGCGTCGAGCTCGCTTACGCGAGATACGGTTCAATCATCGCCCTTACAGATTGTCTATCCCTCAAAGGACGTCTTAAGATCCCCTTCTTATCCGTTATATTTCTCCCTTTTTGAAGTTCTGAGGGGGTGTGGGGGATCTCTTTCAAGAGATCCCCCGCGTTCTCCTTTGTTCTCTAACTCCCCCCCGCGTTCTCTCGCTGTTGACATGTGCGGTGGGTGCGTGATACAATATATTATTATGATAAGAATTGGGAGGTATATATGGCTTTTACCTTCAGGGGCGGTATTTCTCTCGGCGTACCGAAGAAAACCGCAAAATATAAAATAGAAGCTTTCACCCCCACGCGTGTGCTTTTGCCCTGCTCCTCCGATATATCCGTGGGGCAGAAGGTGGTGCGCGGTCAGCTCCTCTGCGAGGATGCGGGGGGCGTGCTGTGGCACGCAAGCCTTTCGGGCAAAATAAGCGAGATAAAGGAAATTGACGGTGCAAGCTATGCCTTGATAGAATCCGAAAATGCGGAGGAAACGGAAACGTCGGAAAGAGCGGAAGAAAAGCTTCCCGCCGCCGATAAGCCTCTTTCTGCCTATTCGCCCGAGGAGATATTGGAGAGAATACGCCTTGCGGGCATCTTCGGTATGGGCGGCGGAGCGAGCACCTATAAAAAGCTTGCGGATGCAATGGGCAAGGTTGAGCGGCTAATCGTCAACTGCGCGGAAAGCGAGCCCTATGCAAGCGCAGACCACCGAACCTTGTTGGAAACTCCCGAGGACGTGGTAAACGGTGCAAAGATACTTATGCGTGCTCTTTCTCTGCGTGTTGCTTATATCGCAGTGGAGGAGGACAAGTACGACGCCGCAGAGGCTGTGGACCGCGTTAACGGGCAAGGTCAGCTGGTGCGCGTGCGTATGCTGAAAACCAAGTACCCCCAAGGCAGTGAAAGACTGCTTGTTGCCGCAGTTACGGGCAAAAAGCTTAAGCGGGGCCAAAGTCCCGTGGATGCGGGATGCTTCGTTATAAATTGCCGCACCTGTGCCGCCGTTTTCCGTGCTTTTGCTTACGGAGAGGTGGTCACGAGCACCGTGGTGACCGTCAGCGGTGCCGTAAAGGAGCCGAAGAACCTGCGCGTGCCTCTCGGAACGCTTGTGTGCGATATTCTGGAGCATTGCGGTGCTGATGCGGATGCCGTGATCGTTGGCGGCGCCATGATGGGAAAAAAGCTTGCGGATACCGCAGTGCCTCTTATATACGAGAGCAGTATTCTTTGCCTTGAAAAGAAGGACAGAATAAAGGACGGAGACGCCTGCGTGCGTTGCGGCAGATGCGTTTCCGCTTGCCCCATGGCGCTTATGCCTTCCTTGCTTTACGGTGCTTGCCGCAAGGGAAAAACGAAAAAAGCCGAAAAACTGAAAATTGATTGCTGTATTGAGTGCGGCAGCTGTGCGTACGTTTGCCCCGCCCGTCTACCCATTGCGGAGGAGATAAGAAAGACCAAAGCTATGCTAAAAGCGGACGCTTCTGCTGAAATTGCCGAGGAGCTCGCGACAGAAACGGCAGAATCGGTTGCGGAACAGCCTGATATAGGGGCAGAAACGGAAAAGGAGGGCGCAGAGAATGAAGAAGCGTAATATTCGCGAAAGCGCTCCCTTTATTGCGGGTAACGATACGGTCAGCGGAATGATGCTTGACGTGCTTATTGCGTTAATGCCCGCCCTTGCTTGGTCGGTCTATACCTTCGGCGTTCGCGCCTTGCTTATTGCGGCAACGGCGGTGCTTACCTCCGTTATTTGCGATCTGGTAATGAGCCTTATAGTCCGCCGTCGGGTGGGGATCACCGATCTTTCCGCCTGCGTTTCGGGCCTTGTATTGGCGTTTACCTTCCCCTCCTACGTGCCTCTTTACGTGGTTGCGGCTTCTGCCGCCTTCGGCACCGTGGTAATAAAGGGCGCGTTCGGCGGCATTGGCAAGAATATCCTTAACCCCGCCGTCTGCGGCAGAGTGTTCGCTTCCGCAGTATGGGGACAGAACTTCGGTATGACCGCCATCGCAACGGGAGTTGACGTAAGCGCCACACTTAAGGCAGGGGAGCTTTCCCCCGTGCCGCTGGTTAATATGTTCATCGGCGATATGGACGGCGCCATAGGTGAGGTAAGCACGCTTCTGCTCCTTGCGGGCTTTGCTTATCTCGTGTTAAGAAAAACCGTAACCTGGCATATTACAGTTGCGTATCTTGCGGGTGCCGCGGGCACGTGCGCTTTGCTGTGTACCCATTTTGATATAATGCGATGGACTCTCGGGCAGCTCTTTTCGGGCGCTCTGATGCTCTGCGCCGTCTTCGCCGCAAACGATACGGTAACCTCGCCCATGACGGCCGTCGGTAAGCTTGTGTACGGAGCGGGATGCGGTGCTCTTGCAATAGTACTTCGCACGTATCTGCCCTACGGCGAGGGCGCGTACCTTGCTGTCCTTGCAATGAATCTCCTTGCAAGACCCATAGATGCGGCAGTAAAGAAGATTTTTGGTTAAATAGTTAAATAGATAGAATACGAGAGAGTGCGGGGGATTTCTTGAAAGAAATCCCCCGCGCCCCCTTAGAACTTTCAAAAAGAAAAATATAAAGGACAAAAAAGGGGTAGTCCGCAAGCTCGTTTGCGAAGCAAACATATCGCACGCGGAGCGTATATCGCATTTTGTAAAAATATATCGCAGATCCCGCAAGGGATTTATATCGCCGCGTGACCGTCCCAAAGGACGTCACGTAAGCCTTCTCCAGTGGGAGAAGGGGGACCGCGTTAGCGGTGGATGAGGTGTCCTGTTAGCCAAACTAACTAAAGGCCCCTTTGTGCAAAGGGGGCTCCGCGAAGCGGTGGGGGATTGTTTTTGCGCTTCTCCACAATCCCTCCGCCTCGTTCCTCGGCACCTCCTTTTACACAAGGGAAGCTAATTTATGCCTTCTCCCGCAAAACCCTCAAGAGGGAGGCTAACAATGGCTCCTGCGGGGGCTTTTTATTTTTGCAAAAAACTGCGCAAAAACGCAAGAGTATAAAATTGGCTTGCTTTTTGCACTTTTTGACGAAAAAAACGCACTTTTTTTAGCTAAAGCTACGAAAAAATGCAAAAAGGTTGACTTTGTATAAAACCGCAAGTATAATTTATAATGTATAGATATCTAATAACGGCAAGTGTCCCCATTTGACGTTTTGCCGATTATGAAGAGGGAAACATTATGAAAAAACAGACCTACTCGGCTCCTCAGATCACGGTTATTGATCTGACGGAAAAAGTGAGCACTGCCACTCTCGCCAGTGCAAATAACGAAGAAGGCAGCTCCGTTCTGGTAAGCTGGCTCATCGGTTAAGGAGGAAACGAAGATGAAAAAACTCAATAAGATTCTTGCGTTCGTCCTCTGCGCCGTTATGCTTATGGGTCTTGCACCCGTTGCGCTTAACAGCGAGACCGTCGTTGCGGCTGATGCTGTTTCCTCCACCGAAGAAACTCTTGAAACCGGTATAATTCAGGGGGAGAATGATCTCGTTATTCTTTATGACGAGGTATTTGATTCCGCCAATCCCACGAAGCATCTGCTCGTAGGTTATTTATTCGGACTTGTCACGGGCAAAATTTCCAATCAAGAAGGCTTGGAAACCGTAGTCTTTGACGGTACTGAAAATTTTGAAAGAGTTATTATTGTTTGGGGACAGTCAACTACTCTCCCTCATCAGTCCGGTTATATCAAAACTTATACTGATGCGCACAAAGGCACAGAAAAGCTTGTATGGACGCAGAAGTGTACCGTAAACTATCCGGAAAATGCATACCGTTGCTACTCCGGAACCGCTTCCAACCCTCGCACCCAAGCGGTTTTTGAAAAGATCGAGGACATAGAAGCCGGACATCTGTACAACTTCTACGATAACGAAACTCCTTGTGAGCTGACCCTCACCTCACAAGCCACCATGAAGCTGACTCTTGGTTGCTATCTTGAGTGGAATTATATGAATTTTAAATTTGACCATTCAAATCTTCTCGTTTACTGCCAGGGTTTTGACTTTACCGTTGGTTCGAACGTTAAATTCTCCTATGCTGATGCTAATGCCGCTTCTCACCGTCCTATAGTAGTGAACGGTGAACTAACAGGCACCAATACGGTGTACGTTCCCGGGGAATCTTTCCAAAACAACCAGCAGACCGTTACTCTCAACGGCGGTCAATATCAGTATGTATGCCTTAGAAGCAGGTCTGCACAGATAACTCACACAGGTATTACGTTCAATCTCCACTTGGGTGCCGTAAGATTCGTGCATGACAACTTCTGCGCTCTGTTCGGTAATGATACCTACACCGGTTGCACCATGAACGTTTATATGAACGGCACAGACTTCAAGTATGATCTGTATCTCCTTGGCGGAACCGAAAGCGGCAAGTCAAGCGCATATGCAGGTGTTCCCGGTGTTTCCGGTACCACCCTGAATATGTATATAAACAGTGCATACTTTAACGAAGGCGGCGGAATCATTGGTTCAAGAGTTACCGACGGTACCGTTAACAAGGATTATAATGCAAGCGGTTTGACCGTAAATATGTTTATCAAGTACTTAGACAATGTTGGATCGTCTGGTGTTAATGCGGTAACTCCCGAGAAAAACAGCGATGGTAACGACGTAAGCGGTATCACAAGCTCCGTTTATTATGACAATATGATCTGCAGTGATGATGACTATGCTGAAAGCGTATACAACAACTTTGATAATAAGTATAAGCTTTCCACTGAGGATTCTACGGCTGTATATTGCGGCAACAGCGGAACTAATACGTATAAGTACGTTGATGGTTCCGGTACCGTTGCCTCCGCAACTTGGGAAATGGATGCTTCTCTGTATCACAATCAGCTCATCCTTAACACCGGCGACTCAACCGAAGATGCAGCCGTATATTGCCGCCACTGCCTTGATACTATGAAGATTACACCCGATGCAAACGGCGGGCCCACCATCTATGTAGATTCAGTTAATGGTCATGACGGCAACACGGGTTACACCGTAAACGAGCCTAAAAAGACTCTTGACGTAGCTTCTCAAGCGGTTAAGAAGTGGAACAGAGGTGGAACCGTGATGGTTTGCGGTAATTCCGTTTTCACCGATTCAAAAATCAGCGATGCCGGAGGAGAGCTTACCATTTCCAGCATGGATAACGGCGCAGGCACTCTTTACACCGCGCAGATCGTTAACTCCATTGTGGTTTATACGGACCTTGCATTCTCCAATCTTTCCTTCAGGGGAACCAGTAGCATAAAGTATTTCTTCCTTAACTGGCACAACTTCCGTGCAGACGATAACTGTATTTATAACGCTTCTGAAGGTAATGACAGCTTTAAGCTCGCGCTTGTCAGCGGCGCGCGCGGATCAATGCCGGCACAGATCGAGCAGAATGCCACCGACAAATCCGGAATTGACCAGAAGATAGAGCTCAACGGTCTTGATTGGGCGTACGTATTTGCGGGAACCAAGCTCACCAACGGCAAGATCAACGGCGTTTCTAAGGATTACGGTTGCAACCCTGATCTTTCCGTAAATTGTTCCGGTAACACCAATATCATTGTTAGTGACGGTGCAAACGTAAGAATCGTTGACCTTGTGAACAACGGCGTTGTTGCAAGACTTTACACTACCCATTCCTCCATTAAGCTTAATACAGTTTCTGATGGTACCATCATAGCTGCAAACCCCGAAGCTGATACCACCGTTATCAACGGTAACTTCGGTTCCGTTAATTCTGAAGAGCACGTTCACGTGATCGACAATACCAAGCTTGTTCATAACGGTGAGGTTCAGACCAGAGTTGTTGAGGGTAATCAGAACGAGGCTGTTCGCGTTGGATTTACGACTTCCGCAAACTGGGTAGACACCAACAAGGTAGTTGAATTCGGCGTAGTTATGGCTGCTGTTTCCAACAAGGATAATATTGCCTATATTTCCGGAACAAACGATGCAGAGCTGCTTGTAGGTAAATCTATTGCTTACGACACAGAGGCAAGAAATTACCTCTATAACGGCACGGATGATACCGTAACCTTCCGCGGTCTGCTTGAATTTAATGAGGCAGGCTATCTCACCGCTGAATTTGCTGCTCGTCCTTACGCAGTTGTGGACGGAAGCGAAACCGTTGGTGGTAAATACACCGTAATCGGCGATATCGTTGAGTTCTGCCATACCAAGTAATAAAACGGTTAATTAAAAAAGCTCCCGTGTGCTTGCACACGGGAGCTTTTGCGTTTACATTTGTTTGCTATCACCTTTGCGGGGAGCCTTACGGGCGCACCAAGGTACGCCCCTACAATGCCTCCCTCTTGAGGGTTTTGCGGGAGAAGGCTCTCGTTAGCCTCCCTGCGGAGGGAGGTGGATTTGCCGTAGGCAAAGACGGAAGGAGTTGCGTAAAGAGGCGTTTTGAGATGGTGATTGCTACTGTGCACTCACACCTCATCCGTCGCTTACGCGACACCTTCCCCTCAAGGGGAAGCCTCTCGTTTGCCTCCCTTGTGTAAAGGGAGGTGGATTTGGCAAAGCCAAAGACGGAAGGATTGTAATCGACGAAAAACAATCCCCCACCGCTTCGCGGAGCCCCCTTTACACAAAGGGGCCTTAAGTTAGTTTGGCTTACAAGTACACCTCATCCGTCGCTTGCGCGAGATGCGTTTGGATGCGGCGGGGTGTTCGCCACTGTAGGGGAGGCGTTTCGCCTCCTGAGCCTCCCTGCGGAGGGAGGTGGCACGCGTAGCGTGACGAAGGGAGTTGCGTAAAGAAGAAACAGAGGTGGTAATTGTTGTTTCGCGCGAACACCTCATCCACCGCTGTCGCGGTCCCCCTTGTCTCCTTTTCAGGCACCGCAAGCGGTGCTTCTCACCCCTTCGGGGTTCGGTACTTCAGTCGCTTCGCTCCGCGCTTGCGCGCTTCTCACCCCTTCGGGGTTCGGTACTTCGGGTCGGTCCTTTCGCGGCTCTTGGCGCAACTTGCGTTGCGAAAAAAGGAAAAACCTATCGCTCGCCCTACGGGCGTGCTGCACCCCGGACATCAATTCACTCCCGCGAAACCCTCAAGGAGAAGCCTCGCCCTCTCAGTCGCTTCGCGCCAGCTCCCCCGGAGGGGGAGCCTTATTTAGCCTCCATCTGCCCTTTAAGATTCTTCGCTTTGCTCAGAATGACAAAAGGACAGTGAAATGGCTTCCGTTGCTCAGAATGAGAAAAGGGCAGTAGAATTGCTTCCGTTGCCCTTTTCATCTTTTGTATATAAACTGTTTTGAAAGTTCTTTGGGGGTGCGGGGGATTTCTTTCAAGAAAGCCCCCGCATTATCTCTCGTTTTCTAACTATTCTTCGATCGTTGACTTCCTATTCATCGAACAGCTTCATAAACGTATCAATGAAGCTGTTTTTATCGACTGTTTTTGCCACCTTAACGGTGCGTGGAACAATATTGCTGTAAAATGGGTTCATTGCCGTTTTGGAATATGCGTTTAAGTTCAAGGTCATACCTCTTGCGGCACCGTCGGTAATGACGGTAACGGGCGCAAGCTCGGTAGAGCACACTTCGGGGTGCAGAGCGTAATAGACCGCAAGGGGGTCGTGGAGCACCGTAAGGTCATTGGGGTTTTCCTTGTACCAACGGGCATAAAGGCGGCAAACGTACGCGGCGGCTTTGTTTTTTCCCTTATAATCAATAAGCCTTTGGGCGTTTTCTTCGCCTATGTCAAGCAAATGGGTCACGTCGGCACCGATGCACTGAAGGTTTTCTGCGTTTTCAAACATCTTTGCGGCGCTTTCAACGTCGCACATAACGTTCCAGTCCGCGTACTGCTTAAAGTACGCGCCGCCCATAATTACCACCTTATCTGCAAGGGAAAGTACCTTGGGATCCTTTTCTATTACCCTTGCTATGTTGGTAAACGGGCCGATGGCTATGACCGTCAGCTCCTTGCCGTATTTTTTGCAGCAATCAATTATAAGATCTGCGGCATCGTCCGTTTTTTTATCGCCGTTTCCCGCAACAACGGGCACGTTTTCGTAGCCTCCACCGAAGGCGGAAAGCAACTCTTTTACGGTTTCCGCCCGTTTTTCCGTATCGCGGAAAACGGTTGTCACGCCAACGATCTCCGCGCCCATACACATTGCCATGTAAATGGCAAAGGCATCGTCGGGGGCGTCTGCAATGTCGGTGTCCATAAGGAGCTTTTTTGTTTTTTCCGTTGTCATAGGGTGTACTTCCTGTACATAAGACCGTCGAAAACGCCCTTCCATTCAAAGGTGCCGTTTTCGTAGGTCATAAAGGAGTAGGTGGAGCCCGCCTTGGGGATGGAAACGGAGCCGGGATTCATAAGTATAACGTTGCCCTCCTCGGTGCATTCGGGCACGTGAGTGTGACCGAAGATAACGCAGGTCTTTTCCTTTTCCATAGAAGCAACGGGAAGAATGCTGTCAAGGAGATGCCCGTGGGTGAGGTAAACGGTGGTGCCGTTATCAAGCATCAAAGTGCCCGTGGATGCGCGCATTGGGAAGTGCAGAACCATCTGGTCCACCTCGCTGTCGCAATTTCCGCGCACGCAAACGGGGGCAGGGGAAAGGGAGTTAAGCAGCTCCGCGACCACCGTGGTGTCGTATTCCCCCGGAAGTGCGTTGCGGGGGCCGTGGTAGAGCAGATCTCCAAGCAAAATCACCTTGTCGGGTTTTTCCTCGGCAATTCTTTCCATAAGCGCTCTGCAGCACTTGGCAGAGCCGTGTATATCGGATGCAAAAAGCAGTTTCATATTTTTTCTCCTTTGTTGGTTTCTGATATTATGATAGCGCATTTTCCTGCGGTTTACAAGAGAAAAAGAAGAGTATTGCAAATTTTATTTGACTGTGATAAAATGAAAATACAAAAAGAAGGGAGCCGCAAAATGGGAAGAAGCCTTGGATATTTCGATGAGGACGAAAGCTTTGATCGCCCCGATCTCAATTATTGCCCCGAGTGCAAATGCTTCTTTGCAAGTGATAATTGCACCATCTGCGGCAAGCCTTGCCCCGAGGAGATGCGCGCAGGAAACCGCGCTCCCGTAAAGCAGAAAAAGCACCGCCGTTCCTCTGGCGTCAGATACGTGATCCCCTGGTACCACAGCTGGTGGTTTATCGTTATAATGATGTTCGTGTTTCCCTTTGCCGCCTTGGTGCTTGCGGCTTCAAGCGATAACGTGCGCTGGTTGCGTATTTTGCTTATCGTGCTTTCTGCCCTCGCCATCGTCGGGCCATTTATTGTAAACGTCTTTTGGAGTGCAATATTTATGTGGCTTTCCGGCGGCGGAGCAGCGTGAAAAACCTGAATAGAGGGGATTAGATAGAAACGAAGGAATACGCGGGGGAAGTTAGAATACGAAGGAGAACGCGGGGATTTCTTGAAAGAAAACCCCCGCACCCCCAAAGAACTTTCAGAAAAGTTTATATACAAAAGGTGAAAAGGGCAACGGAAGCAATTCTACTGCCCTTTTGTCATTCTTGAGCAAAGCGAAGAATCTTAAAGGGCAGAGGGAGGCTAAATAAGGCTCCCCCCTCCGGGGGAGCTGGCGCGAAGCGACTGAGAGGGCGAGGCTTCCCCTTGAGGGTTTCGCGGCTCTGACAGTCCACCGGACTGTCATTCACCACCGCGAAACCTTTACACAAGGGAGGCTAACGTAAGCCTTCTCCGGCGGGAGAAGGGGGACCGCGATAGCGGTGGATGAGGTGTACGCGCGAAACAACAATTACCATCTCGGCGAGAAACCCGGAGGAAAAGGACCGTCGGGGACGCCGGTCCCTACAAGAAGACGGGGAAAACGGCAAGGCTAATAAAGGCTCCTTTCCGGGAGAAGTCAAAAAATGGGCTAACAAACCCTCGTGATAAAAATTTTCGCAAATATGTAACCTTTTCCATATAAAAACTGTCTATATAGGTGAAGGCCTTAAAAAACGGAGGTACCGCCGTGGATGACAAAAAAATAATCGAGCTGTATTTTGCGCGGTCGGAGGATGCGATCACGGAAACGGATAAAAAATACGGTGCATACTGTCTGGGTATTGCAAGGAGCATACTTAATTCCAAGGAGGATGCGGAGGAATGCGTAAACGACGCCTTTCTCGGCGTGTGGAACAGCATACCGCCAACGGTTCCCCGTGTATTTTCCGCGTTTATCGGGCGTATCGTCCGCAATATAGCCTTGAACCGCCTTGCCGCAAGCTCCGCAAGTAAGCGAAGCCGCGTGGCAGAGGTGGTCTACGAGGAGGCAGAGGAGCTTATCCCCGATACCAAGGGCGAGTACGTAAGCGCGGAAATGCATCTGCGTGACGCGGTGAACGGTTTTCTTGCCGCTCTCCCAAAGCGCACCAGGATCGTTTTTATGCGCAGGTATTGGTATTTCTGTTCTATTGCCGAGATAGCCGACGGAATGGGTATGACGGAAGCAAACGTAAAGGTTCTGCTTCTGCGCACGCGCAAGAAATTCAAAGCCTATCTTGAAAAGGAAGGTATTACGTTATGAAAAAGAATAAAATAATAGACGCCATCGGTCTTGCTGACGAAAAGTATATTGCCGAGGCGGCACCGAGCCGCGAAAGGGCGGGGCTGTTTGGTATTAAGCGGACCGTCGGGGACGCCGGTCCCTACAATGGAAACGGCAAAAACAGCAACAGACGAAAGCTGCGCTTTGCGGCTATTGCCGCCGCCCTTGCGCTCGTTCTGGGAGCGGTGCTGTTCGTGCCCTTCCGTAATACGCCCCCAAGCGTTAAGAAATACGCGGACAGTGAGTATTACGGCATTATAGAAAAGCTGAACAAGGCAAATTTCACGCCGCCCCAATACAGAAACGGCTTTGACGCTATCCTCCAAGGCGCGGACGATCTGCTTGACGGTATGTTTTTGGCAAAGGCACAGAACGGAGCAGACAGAGCGCCCGGGGATGCCATAGCAACGGGCGGTCAGAATTACGCGGAAACTACGGATAATCAGGTAAGCGGAGTGATTGAAGCGGATCTGGTCAAGAGAAGCGATAAGTATATCTACTATCTGAATGCTCCGATGCTCTACGTTTACTCCATAGACGGAGAAAGCTCCGAGACGGTTGCAAAATACTGCATCGCCGACGGAGAGGGAAAATATTACTATTACGACGAATGGGAGCTGTATCTTTCCGCGGATTGCAATACGGTAACGGTAGTTGCCCCGGGTACCGCAAGGGGTGAGGGGTATTCCGCTACAAGAGTTGAGGTCATTTCTCTTGACGTAAGCGACCCCGAAAGCATCAGTGAAAAGGGCAGAGCCTCCGTTTCGGGCGGTTATATATCCTCCCGCCTCGTTAACGGCGATCTGCTTCTTATCACGGAGTTTTACGCAGGCGACGCAGATTTTTCAGACGAGAGCACATTCGTTCCCCAAATAAACACGGGGGACGGTGCGGAGTCCATTCCCGCAGACTGCATAATAAGCCCCGAGGTACTGACCTCCTCCCGCTATACCGTGGTGTGCCGCTTTGACGAAGGCACCCTGGAGCTTGAGGACAAAGCCGCGCTTCTTTCCTATTCGGACGAGGTGTACGTTTCCGCAGAGCGCGTTTACGCTGTGCGCCAATATAGGGAAAAGCTGACGGAGGATGACGTCAGCTATTACGTGATCATGACGGAGATAAGCTGCGTTGATTACGGCGGAGAGAAGTTCGTGGATAAGGGTTGCGTACAGGTGGAGGGTTATATCAAGGATCAATACAGCCTTGATGAGTATAACGGGATGCTCCGCATCGTTACCACCACCTCAAACACCTTCTCGGGCAGAAGCGATAACACCAACGAATTCGGTATTATGATCGCCCCCAAGCCCCAAGTATCCCCCATAACTCTCGGTACCAGCGCAAGCCTGTATATCGTTGATATCGGGGACTTTACCGTGCTTCAGAGCGTGAAGTATTTTGCCCCCGTGGGGGAAACGGTTCGCAGCGTGCGCTTTGACGGAACGGCGGCTTACGTATGCACCGCCGTACAGCAAACGGATCCCGTGTTCTTCTTCGATCTTTCCGATATAAATAATATCAAGGTCAAGGATACGGGCACCATCAGCGGTTTTTCCACCTCGCTCGTTAATATGGGCAACGGTTTTCTTCTGGGCATCGGACGGGGAGAAAGCTGGAACAGCGTAAAGGTAGAGGTCTACGAGGAGGCGGCAGAGGGTGTGCGCAGCGTTGCGGTGTACGAAAAGATGGGCGCAAGCTACGCAGAGGATTACAAGGCGTACCTTATCGACCGCAAGAGCGGGCTCGTGGGGCTTGGCATTACCTTTGACTACACCGCAGGGGAGTATTCCTTTGACGAGCAGGGAAGATACGTTCTGCTCCACTTCAACGGCTACGATCTTGTTCCGTTGGTAAATACCTCCCTTGATGGCGACGACGGCAAAAAGCGAGGAATCATCATAGAAGATCTCCTCTATCTTCTGTGCGAAACGGGAGATATGAAGGTTGTATCTCTCAGTGCGGCAAACGACGGCAACTGAAAGAGCAAACAAAAAGGCGTTGTAAAGAAACGAAGTTTCTTTACAACGCCTTAAAACAGCCAAGGGGATAGGAAAAAATGGTTGGAATGGGCAAACATCCACACGATAGGCGTATATTATACGTCGAGTGTGGATTTTGTTTGTAGAAAAAAAGAGAATTTTACAGAAAAACTCATTTTTGAGTTTTTCTTACCTTTTACAAAACGCTTTTAGAACATTGAAACCCTTGTGTTTTCGATGTTTTTTTCTCTTTTTTTCGGTCCGGCCTTTTTTTACATCCCCATCATTCACCTGCAAGGGTGGTAACGCCTTCCTTTAGGGCGTTGCAGAAATAAGTAATATCCTCCGAGGTATATTCCGGGGAAAGGCTTACTCTCACGGTCTTGCTCGCCTCCTTTTCCGTAAGTCCGTAGGATACGAGGGATGAGGAGGGGTGCTTTGCGTGGCTGGAGCAGGCAGAGCCTGCAGACACGAATATTCCCTTGGCGGAAAGAAAATGCACCAGAGTTTCGCTTCTCACGCGGCTGTTGGTAATACTTATTATGTGAGGCGCGCGCAGGGGAGGGAGATTAAAGGAGATCTCGGGAACGTCCGAAAGCTCCGTAATTATCTGCTCCGTGAGGGCGCGGCATTTGCGGGCGTCGTCTGCAAAGGTCTTTGCCTTTTCTGCCACGGCACCGCCAAATGATGCAATGCCCACGGTGTTCTCCGTGCCGCTTCTAAGTCCCCCTTCCTGACCTCCGCCGTATATAACGGGGGAAAAGCGCCGCTGCTTTTCCGCTTCGGGGGTAAACCAAAGGGCGCCGACGCCCTTCATGGCGTTTACCTTATGTCCGCTGACGGAAACGGCGTCACAGCCGAGGCGGTGTACGTTCATTGGTATCTTCAAAAAGGCTTGTATGGCATCGCAATGCAGAAATGCGTTTGGCGCCTTTTTTCTTGCCGTCTTAAATGCGGCGGCAACGTCGTAAACTGCGCCCGTTTCGTTATTCACGTGCATAAGGCTGACGATGGCAACGCTCTCGTCAAGGTTTTCTTCAAGAGCTTTCATATCAAGAGCGCCGCCTTTGGTCGGTACGCGGAAGGCGCTCCAGCCCATCTCCTCCAGAAGACGCACCTGATTTTCAATGGAGGGGTGCTCGCTGTCCGTTATTATTATCTTCGGCGTGCCGCGGAATCTTTTTGCCCTGGCAACGCCGAGAACGGCAAGGTTGTTTGCCTCGCTTCCGCATCCGCAGAATACCAGCCTGCCCTTGGTCTTGTCGCTTCCAAGGGCGGAGAGCACTGCGCCTCTGGCGGCGGTAAGCTCCCTTTCCGCCGCAAGCCCCGCGCTGTGCAGGGAGGAGGGGTTTCCGTAAATATCCATAACGCGCACCGCCGCCTCCTTTGCTCCGCGGGAGAGAGGGGTGGTGGCGCTGTTGTCAAAATACAGAGTTTTCATCACATAAAGCGGAATTCCGCAAGCACAAGGCCCACCTTGTCGATATGCTCCGCGAACTTTTCGGGCGTTGCGGTGAAGGTGAATACGTAAGCGGTCTCGCCCTTGATGCAGAACACCTGCATGATCTTGAATTCCGCAGTGCCTGCCTTTGCGGTATAGGTATACTGCTTTGCGGCAACGCCGTCAAGGGTGGTCTCCTTTACCTCGGGCTCGGAAAGCTCGGCAAAGATGGCTGAGTAATCCATCTTAAGGGTTTCCCAATATTCATCCGGGGTCATTTCCTTGGAGAGGGCGTAGGAGGTAAATGACATATTGGACTTGTCCGTATCGCTGAAGTAAGCGGAGGCAACGCCCGTGGACATATCAACGGTCCAGTTCTGGGGAACGTAGAAGTAATAGTCGCAGATTTCGTTGCTTGCAAGCTTCATTCCCTTGGGGGCGTTTGCGGTGTTGCCGCAGGAGGCAAGCGCGAGAACGCAGATAACTGCGCAGATGAGAGATAAGATCTTTTTCATTTGTTTTTTCCTCGTATATATTATTTATCTTTATGATTTTTTACAGCGAAGAACTTCCTCGGCGGCACCGAGTATACCGCATTTGCCGCTTTCATAGGTAAGTCCCCCCTGCAGGAACACGCGGTAAGGGGGGCGCAGGGGTCCGTCTGCGGAAAGCTCGATGGACGAGCCGCTGACGAATGCTCCCGCCGCCATAATTACCTGATCCTCGTATCCGGGCATATCCCAGGGCTCGGGGGTAAGGAAGGAGTCGATGGGGGAATTTGCCTGTATGCCGCGGCAGAAGGCGCAAAGGGCATCCGCGCTTTCAAGCTCGATTATCTGTATAATATCGTGGCGCTTTTCTCCCGCCAAAGGCGAAACGCCGTACCCCAGTTTTGAGAATACCGCCGCCGCAAGCTGTGCGGTCTTTATGGCCTCCGCAACAACGTGTGGAGCAAAGAACAGACCGCGGAAGATGTTCTTGTTCTGTCCGAGGGTTGCACCCACCTCGCCGCCGATACCGGGAACGGTCAGACGGTACGCCGCAAGCTCTACGGCGCGCGCAGTGCCTGCCAGATATCCGCCCGCATCCGCCATTCCGCCGCCCGGGTTCTTTATAAGTGAGCCCACCAGCAGATCGGCTTTATATGGTTCTATCTCCTCAACGAATTCGCCGTAGCAGTTATCCACCATAACGAAGGCGTTACTGCGGGCGTGAACGAAGTCGGCAAGCTCGTTGATTTCCGCGCTTGTAAGGGTGCGGCGCCCCGCATATCCGCGACTGCGCTGTACGTATACCACCTTAACGGACTTGTCCTCTTCAAGGGCCTTTTCAAGAGCATCGTAATCAAATTCCTCTCTGCCGTTTACGGTGGCAAAGTCTATTTGCTTGTAGAAAATACCGTAATCGGGAAGAGAGCCTTCGCCCTCCTTTTTCTCCGTTACGCTTTTTAAGGTATCGTAAAGCTCGCCCGTAACGGAAAGCAGGGTGTCACCTGGGCGGAGCAGACCGAAAAGACCGATGGTAAGTGCGTGGGTGCCGTTTGCGATGCTGTGGCGAACCACCGCCGCCTCGGTGCCGAACACCTCCGCGTAGACCTCATCAATAAGCTCGCGGCCTCTGTCGTTGTAGCCGTAGCCGTCGCTTGCCGCAAAGTGGGTGGCGCTTATGCGCGCGTTTTTAAAGGCGGCAAGGACCTTTTTGGTGTTATTTTCGGATATTTTCGTTATCTCGCGGAATGCGGGAGCAAGCTCGCTCTCCGCCTCCGCGCATATTTTTTCAAGGAGCTCGCCGTTCATCTTCTGCCCTCCAGATAAGCGCAGAGAAGTTTCATAGCGCCCTCCGCATCCTTAAGGGAGGCAAGCTCTGCCGTGGTGTGCAATCTCTTGCAGGGAATGGATACGCCGCCAACCACAGCACCCGCGCCCGTGGTCTGCAGGGAGGTGGCTTCGCTTGCGGTCTTGGTGTTTATCTCAAACTGATAGGGAAGCTTTGCGCTCTTTGCCGCGTCTTCCAGTGCAAAGCAAAGCTCTCTGTCGCATACCGTTGCGGCATCCTTCAGCTTGATGGCGGCGCCGTTGCCGCAAGTGCACTTTTCCTCGGGGCAAAGACCTACGTTTATTGCAATATGGGGCGCAACGTTGTAAACTGCGGCACAGGCACCGCGGAAACCGACGGTCTGTCTGCCCGTGAATACGAAGTAGATATCGTCCTTGCACTCGCCAAGCGCCTCTGCGGTCTTAATAAGAACGGCGCAGGCAAGGCGTCCGTCAAGGGCGGTACCGCAGACGTTGGTGCACTGTTTTATAAGGCGGTGTGCGGGAGCGCAGAAATCCCCGAGCTTTATTTTCTTTAAGGCGTCCTTTTGATCCTTTGCGCCGATATCAATGTGCATACGGCGCGCGTTAAGCTCCGTGCCCTCGGGGATAAGTATGCCCTTAACTCCGTTCTCAAATACCACGTCGCCGTATGCGGCGGCGGTCAGATCCGTTTCTCCGCACATATCAAAGCGGAGAATGCCGTTGTTTTCCGCGTAAGTAACCGCAAATCCGTTCTCATCGCAATGGGCGCAGAGCATTATCTTCTGCTTGCCTTCCCCCGTGCTCTTTTTCAGGCAGATAAGATTTCCCACGGGGTCGGTATATATCTCGTTGCAGAGGGGAGCCATCATTTCCTTTATAACGGAGCAGACTGCAGCCTCGCCCGTTGCAAGGGCGGTAACGGAAAGAAGCTTTTTTAAAGTGTTGTACATAATATCACCTCAATAATTATCTATCAGATCGGCATTTTCCGCAATAGCGCAGGAAAGCTTGAATACGGAATCGTAATCTCTGCTGCCGATAACGCAAACGGCGCTGTGAATGTAGCGGGAGGGGGTGCTTAAGGCAACGGTGCGGATGCCGCCTGCGGCACGGTGCACGGCGCCTGCGTCGTTTCCGCCGGAAACGAACTTTTTAAGCTGTACGGGAATATTCTTTTCATCGGCAACGTGGAATACGAAATCCTTCATTCCCCTATCGTAGACGGTGCTTCTGTCCATAAAGGATACGGCTCCGCCCTCGCCCGTAATGGCAACCTTTCCGCTTTGGGGAACGCCCGCAATATCGGATGCGGCGGTGCTTTCAAGAATAAGAGCGTAATCGGGCTTTATCCTCTCGCAGGCAACGTTTGCTCCGCTGTTTCCTATTTCCTCACGCACCGTAAAGGCAAGAACCACGTTCACGGGAAGCTTTTCTCTGACCGGGTAATAGTTGCGTGCAAAGCCTGCCATAACGGCACAGCCTATGCGGTCGTCTATTGCCTTTGCCGCAAGCTTTTTGTCATTCTCTCCAAAGTATTCAAAGGAGGGAATAAAGGTACCGTAACAGCCAACGTCGATAATTCCCTCAAGCTGCTTTCTTTCGGTGGCGCCCACGTCTATGTACATCTCGTCGGCGGTGGGTAGCTGCTTTCTTTCATCCCGTGAGAGCATGTGCACGGGCTTGGTGGCGATAACGCCGTAAATATCCTTGTTTTCAAGAGTGCGGACTACCACGCGCCTTCCCATAAGCACCGTGGGCATTATGCCGCCCACGTTCGAGAAGTAAAGCAGTCCTTCGGGACTTACGCCCGTAATAAGAAATCCTACCTCGTCCTTGTGGGCAAAGAGCATAAGCGTCTTTTTTGCGGGGTCCGTACCTAAGAAAGCGTAGGTGTTGCCAAGGCGGTCGGTTTCTATCTTGTCGCAATATCCCGCAAGCTCGTCCTTTATAAGTCCGTCCACTTCCTCCTCACAGCCCGTGGGGCCGAAGGCAAGGCAAAGTCTTTTAAAAAGATCTTTATCGGGGATAAGATCCTTGGTTTCAATAATAGTTCTCATCATTCTCCCCTTTCCGCAAATTCCTTAATGAGCCTTGCGGCACAGGTAAGGTCGTTCAAATTAACTATTTCCTCGGCAGTGTGCATACCGGAGAGGGGGATACCCATCAGCACGCAGGGAACGCCCACGCCCGAAATGTTCAGCGAGTCCGTATCGGTTCCCGTTCTGCCCGCGTAAGCTATCTTCTGCACGGGAATGCGGCATTCGTCCGCTATTTTCTTGACGCGCGCCGTAAGCTTCTTATCGCAAACGGGACTTGCGGTGAGGCTGGGTCCCTTTCCTCTCGTCACGGTCTTGTCCTCTCTGATGCCGGGGAAGTCCGCAAACTCCGCGTCAAGCACCAAAGCAAGATCGGGAGCTATATCGTATCCTCCCGTGCGGCCGCCGATGCAGCCAACCTCTTCTCTTGCGGCAAGGTGCAGATAAATATCGTATTTCAGCTTGTCTCTGTCGATGGCGGCAATTCCCGCAATGGCGGCGGCACAGCTTGCTTTGTTATCAAAGCCGTGTCCGCATACCGCGTCAAACATCAGCTCCTCGCACTTGCTTGCAAAGCCGCAAAGTGTACCAACGCGCACCACTCTCTTTGCTTCTTCTCCAAGGGAGGTATCGAGAAGTAGGGAGTCAAGCTCGGGGGCACTGCCAGCCTTTGAGCGATCCTGCAGATGGGGAGGCGTGGAAGCAAAATACGCGGGCACGGTACGGGTGCCGTAAACGTTTATTTTTGCGGCGGGAAGGATACGGGTGTCAATGCCGCCTACGTTGGTAACGGAAAGGAAGCCGTCCTCAAGAATATCCGTCACCATAAAGCCCACCTCGTCAAAGTGAGTGTCGATAAGCAGCTTCGGGGCGTTTTCCTTGCCGCAACGCAAGCCAAAGATATGTCCTCCGCTTGTTTCCTTGCGGTAAAAATCAAAATGCTCGCCTATAAGCTCGCAAAGCGCTTCCTCCGCCGTGTACTCCATTCCCGAAACCGACGGGATATCGGAGAGGGCGAAAAGCAGCCTTTTTAATTCCGTGTTGTTAAGTTCCATATTTTCTCCTTTATTATCGGGCGAACACAGTTCGCCCCAACGGTTTGTGCCGTTCCCGAGTCGTAGGGGAGGGGTCTCCCCTCCCGCGTTTTTGGGGCAAAAGGCGCCGTTTTCCGCGGTGCGGTCAGAGCTTTCTTACAAGCTCCTTGAAGTGCCGTCCGCGCACCTCAAAGTTGGGGAATGCGTCAAAGCTTGCGCAAGCGGGGGAGAGGACCACTCTGTCGCCTTCCGTAGCAAGGGCGCTTGCGGCTTTTACCGCGCGGTCAAACTCCGGCTCCCGCAGAATGATAAGTCCGCTTTTTTCGGTAAGGGGGCAATTTTTCAGGGCATCCCATATCTTGGGGCCTGCCTCCCCCGTCAGAACTACGGCCTTTGCCTTTTTGCAGAGGCTTTCCGCAAGGGGAGCAAAGGGAATGTTTTTATCGGAGCCGCCGCAGATAAGTATGCTGTTCTTATCCTTGAAGGTTGAAAGCGCCGCCTCCGTGCGGGTGGGGCTGGAGTCTATGGAGCTGTTGTAGTAACGCACGCCGTCCTTTTCCCGCACAAGCTCCAAACGGTGCTCAACACCGCCAAAGGTGGGCGCGACTGCCTCCATCGCCTTTTTTATCGCTTCGGGAGCAAATCCGCAGGCAATAGCCGCGGCGCACGCCGCCATATAATTTTCGCGGTTGTGCTTGCCCGGAAGCAGGATGTTATTTTCGTCAAAGAGGGGGAAGGGAACGCCGTCCTCGCCCTCGTAGTATATTATGCCGTCCTCAAGCCAGATACGGCTATCTCCCCCATCGGGTCGCTTTTGGGAGGAAAACAGCGTAACGACAGGGCGGCAAGAGGAAGCATTTTCGGCACTTATCCTGTCCGCAAGCTCCGCGCAGACGGCGTTTTCTGCGTTGGTTATAAGAGCCCTGCACTCTCCGTGGCGGTATATATTGGTCTTTGCGGCAATATATTCGTCCATACCCGTGTGCCAGTTCAGGTGATTGGGGGAAAGATTGGTTATAACGGCAACGTCAGTGCTTTTCTCGGCGCATTGCAGCTGAAAGCTGGAAAGCTCGCAAACCGCAATATCTCTTTCCGTAAGCTCCTTCGTAAGGGGAATCAGGGGAATGCCGATATTGCCGCCTATATAAGCGCGTCTGCCCGCGTTTTCAAGCTTCATCGCCTCGGAGATGAGCAGATGGGTGAGGGTAGTGGTGGTGGTCTTTCCGTCGCTTCCCGTTATACCCACGGTAAAGGATGGGCATATCTCCAGAAAAAGCTCCGCCTCGCTTGAAAGCAGAGCGCCGTTCTTTACCGCCTCCGCAAAGGGGGGAATGTCGGGGCGCAGACCGGGGGCGCGGAAGATAACGTCCTCGCAAAGCGCGTCAAGGTATTTTTCTCCGCAGATAAGGGCTCCGCCCTTTTCCTCTAACTCAAGTACGGTGGGGGAGAGCTTTTCTCTTTCCTTCGCGTCGCGCATTGTGACGGCTCCGCCCATATCGAGAAGATATTTCGCAAGCGGCACGTTGGAAACTCCCATTCCCACCACGGCGCATTTTTTATTTTTTACGGCTTCAAGCAGTAATCTACCTTTTTCGGTCACTTCAGCCTCCGCAAGTTATAATAATACTTATATATTATACTATTATATTCCGCACTCCGCAATAGCACCGTGAAAAATTATAAAAAAAGTAACAAATGTAGGGCGGGACGTCGGGGTATCGAACCCCGAAGGAGTGAGCGCACGCGTCGAAGACCGCGCAACCGCCTTGGCGGACCGTCGAGACGCCGGTCCCTACGGTAATCCGCACTCCGCAATAGCGCCGTGAAAAATTATAAAAAAAGTAACAAATGTAGGGCGGGACGTCGGGGTATCGAACCCCGAAGGAGTGAGCGCATGCGTCGAAGACCGCGCAACCGCCTTGGCGGACCGTCGAGACGCCGGTCCCTACGGTAATCCGCACTCCGCAATAGCGCCGTGAAAAATTATAAAAAAAGTAACAATTCCGTTGTTCGGATTATTACAAACGTGTCGGAAAAAGTATTGCTTTTGCCCGCGTATTGTGATAAAATTTTTAAAAAGCTTTATTCGGAGGACGAAATGAAAAAGATAGCTCTTATTCTTGTTCTTTCCCTTACTCTTGCCGTGATTATGACAGCATGCGGAGAAAAAACTCCCCCCATTTCCGATACTACCCCTGCGGTTACCGACCCCGTTACCGACGTACCCGTAACCGATGCCCCTGCAACCGATGCTCCCGCAACGACCGTAGCTACCGAAACCGAGGCGCCCGTAACCGTTGATCTGCTTTACGGAAAGTGGACTCTGGTTGGTGCAGAGGCGACCATTGAGATAACCAAGGACAATATGACGGAGACCGACGGCAAGCCCGTTACCTTTGATTATACGGTAAAGAGCCAAACGGTTGACGGTGATAACAATCTTGTTTGCGTTATATATGCAAACGACAGCGAATATACTTATATCGTGTATAAGGCAAAGGCAGGCTACGGGGATTATTCCTATATGGAGATAGTAACGAACAAGCTTACCCTTGCTTATGCAAAGTAAGCATTCTTCCGTTACCCGCATTATTTAATAACAAAAAGTCGTTGAAGCATCGTTTCAACGGCTTTTTTGCTTTTTGGAGCGTTTATGAGCTTTTTTAGAGTTCTTTTTATTTCTCTTGGTCTCGGGGCAGACGCCTTCGCCGCTTCAGTGGCAAGGGGGCTTGGAGCAGTGCGCCTTGATACCTCCCTTGCTCTGCGCACGGGGGCAGTGTTCGGCTTTTTTCAGGGGCTTATGCCCCTTGCGGGATATTTCGCGGGGGGAACCGTTGCTCCTTTTATCGACCCCTTTGATAATTACGTTGCCGCCGCGTTGCTCGTATTCATCGGCGTAAAGACCGCTCTCGGAGCGCGGGAGGATGACTCCTTTGCCTTGGTGGGCACCTCCGTTGCCGCTCTTCTGCCCGTGGGCGTTGCCACAAGCGTGGACGCACTTGCCGTGGGCGTTGCCTTTTCTCTGGATCCCGCGGTAAATATTTTCCCGGTTTGCGCGGTTATCGCCCTCGTGACATTTTGCATGTGCGTTCTCGGCGTTATGATAGGTGCGGCGTTCGGCGCAAAGCACAGAAAAGCGGCACAGCTTGCGGGCGGCGCAATACTTATTATTATGGGTGTGCGGTTTTTGTTTGGGTAATTTCATATTCGTATTGCATTTTTCGTCATTTTGCGATAAAATGTTATTATCTATACTTATATTGAAGGATGCCCTATGAATTTTTCCGATCTTCTCTTCTTGTATGCCTTTTTGCCATTGTGCTTGACGGCGTATTTTATATCCAAAAACATTCGCTGGCGTAACGCCGTATTGCTTATATTCTCCCTTATCTTCTATGCCTGGGGGGATATACGCTTTTTGCCCTTGCTCGTTTGCGCCGCTCTCGTGAATTACGGCGCGGCTCTGCTTCTTTCCCGCTTCGGAGAAGGAAAGCGCTCCACGGCAGTCCTTGCGGTGGGCATAATTCTCAATTTGGGACTTCTTGGCGTATTCAAGTACACGGGCTTCGTTATTGAGAATATCAACGCCGCCTTTGATCTTTCCATCGCCGCTCCAAAGCTTGGACTTCCCCTCGGCATAAGCTTCTATACCTTCCGCCTTATATCTTATCTTTTGGACGTTCATTGGGAGAAAACGGAGCCGGAAAAGAATTTCTTCCGCTTCCTTATGTACGTTTCTCTGTTCCCCTCTACCGTTGCAGGCCCCATCGTCCGCTATGCGGACGTGCGTGATTCTCTTGCGGAGCGCAAGGTTGGTACGTCCGATATCAGCGCGGGTGCCACCCGCATTATCTGCGGCCTTGCAAAAAAGGTCATAATTGCCGATAGCCTTGCAAAGCTTACGGATTCTCTCTTCGGTACGGAGATAGCCGCCGCATCCGTTGCCGCTTGCTGGATAGGTGCCGCGATCTACGCACTGCAGATGTATTTCGATTTCTCCGGCTACAGTGATATGGCGATCGGACTTGCCCGTCTTTTCGGTATCCCTTACCCCGAGAACTTCAATTATCCCTTCCTTTGCAAGACCATTGCGGAGTTCTGGCAGCGCTGGCACATGACTCTCGGCTCCTTCTTCCGCGATTATCTGCTGTACGTGCCCATCTTCGGCCGTCAGCGCAAGTATCTTGCCCTATTCCTCGTTTGGTTCTCCACGGGTGTATGGCACGGTGCCGCCTGGAACTACGTTATCTGGGGCTTGTTCTTCGGCGCGTTTATCTTGCTTGAAACGCTTCTCGGTAAAAAGCGTATGAAAAAGATCCCCGTTCCCGTAAAGCATATCTACACGAAGCTCGTGCTTATCATTGGCTTTGGCATCTTCCGCTTTGAGAAGACCTCGGAGCTCTTTGCCTTCCTCCGCGGCCTTGTGGGTCTTAACGGTAATCCCCTGTGGGAGGAAACGGTGCTTCATTCTCTTGCAAACAACCTGTTCCTCGTCCTTGCGGCACTGCTCTTCTCCTTCCCCGTGATCGCGTTTATCAGGGAAAAAGCAAGCCGTCTGCCTGCGGGCGTGATCGCTTACAACACCGCAAGGCTCGTGTTCTCTCTTGTTCTTCTGATAGTGGCAAGCCTTATGCTTGTTTCATCCACCTCAAATCCCTTCCTTTACGCAAACTTCTGATAAAAGGATAAAGTCATGGCAAACGAAAATATTAAAGAAAAAGATAAAATACCGCCCCGCCTTTCAAAGGAGCGGCTGGACAGAGCCTTTGCCATCGTGCAGATACTCTGTCTTGCGCTCGTTACCGTTGCCGTTGCGGTCTGCCTCGTGGTCTGCAAGCGCCCAACGGAATCCGTGGCGGAAAAGCGCAAGCTGGCAGCGATGCCCGAGCTTTCGGTTCAAGGCGTTTTAAGCGGCGAATATATGCGCGGCGTAACCAAATATTATACGGATACTGTTCCCGGCAGAGATGCACTCGTTGATATGGCGGCGTCCATCCCCGAGCTTTTCGGAGTGCGCCTTGACGGAGTTAAGATCCACGGTGATATTCCCGTGCTTCCTCCCGCAGACGACAGACCCCCCGACGACAAGCCTCCCGTAATAACGAACCCTGTAACCGATCCCGTAACTGAGCCCGTAACCGATCCCGTCACCGAACCCGTCACCGACGCGCCCGTGACCGATACTCCCGCAACCGACGTTCCGGGCACGGACGAGCCCGTAACGGAACCGATAACAGAACCCGTAACGGAGCCTGTAACGGAGCCTGTGACCGAGCCTCCCGTAACCGAGCCTCCCGTAACCGAGCCTCTGCCCGACGTAAACGATATCCTCCGCGATAACGGCATTATAGTGCTTGATAAGCGCGCAATAATGCTGTATTACGGATCTTACGATGCAACGGCAAAGTATTGCGCATCCATAAACGCCTATAAAAAGGATCTGGGCGAGGGTGTGAACGTGTGGTCTATGATAACTCCCACCGCCGTTTCCTTCTATCTGCCCGATAAGTACAGCGCGTATACGAACGACCAGAAGGGTCATATAGAGTACGCCGCAACTCTCCTTGAGGGCGCAACGGAGATAAACGCCTATGCGGCGCTCCTGCCCCACGTCAAGGAAAATATCTACACCCGCACCGACCACCATTGGAGCACTCTCGGCGCATATTACGCCGCACAGGCGTTTGCAAAAAAAGCAGGAGTGCCCTTTGCGGATCTTTCCACCTACGAAAAGATAGAGCGCGAGGGATACGTTGGCTCCATGTACGCCTTCACAAACGATAAGGTGCTGAAGAACAATCCCGAGACCTTCGTGTATTATAAGCCCCAGAACAGCTATAAGACCGAGTATTTCGACAGAAATATGCAGAACGGCTTTGAAAGCTCTCTGTTCTTCGATTGGGTAGATATTTCCTCATCCTATCTCGTGTTCATCGGAAGCGATGACAGAGTTACCCACATAACCACCGACGTGAAGAACGGCAGAAGACTGTTCGTTATCAAGGACAGCTACGGCAATGCCCTCGTGCCCTTCCTCACCGGCTCCTTTGAGGAAATATGGGTGGTGGACTTCCGATATTTCGAGCTGAACGCCGTGGAATTTATGAAGGAGCACGAGATAACCGACTTTATGGTATCAATGTGCGCGTTCTTCTCCTGCGGAACGGGCGTTGGCTATATGGAATATATGAGAACAAAGTAAAAAGTAGGTGAAGAGATGTTAAAAGAGCTTACCTATCCCTTTGACGGGGAATATATACTGCAAAACCGCCGCAAGCTGAAAAAGGCTCTTTCCTCAGACGGAAGTGCCCGCGTAAAAAAGCGCGTGGCTATTCTGGGCGGCGCTACCACGGGCATCATACGTCCCATTCTGGAGATCTTTCTGCTTGACAAGGGCGTGGAGCCCACCTTCTACGAATCGGAATATAACCGCTTCTGGCAGGACGGCACCTTCGGCACTCCCGAGCTTGACGAGTTCAGACCCGAGATAGTGTATATCCACACCTGCAACCGCAACGTGGATCTCCCCGCGCCCACAAGCACCGCAGAGGAGGCGGAAGCGTTGCTGGAAAATGAGCTTGCCCGCTATAAGACTCTTTGGCAGGCACTTTCCGCAAGATATAATTGCGTTATCATTCAGAATAACTTCGAGCCGCCCGCGTACCGTCTTCTCGGTAATCTGGACGCAAGCGACCGCCGCGGCAGAGTGAATTTTATAAACCGTCTGAATATGCTTTTTGCCGACTATGCGGCAAGCACAACGGGTTTTTATATCCACGATATTGCGTACCTTTCCGCAGTTTGCGGCCTTGATGCCTGGAACAGCCCCGAGGAATGGTATATGTACAAGCAAAGCCCCGCAACGGCTTGCGTTCCCATGCTTTGCCACAGCGTTGCCAATATAATCAAAGCCATCAGCGGCAAGAACAAAAAGGTTCTTGCTCTTGACCTTGATAACACCCTTTGGGGCGGCGTTGTTGGTGACGTGGGTCAGCAGGGTCTTGATCTCGGTGAGGAAACTCCCGTGGGTCAGGCCTACCGCGAGTTCCAGAAGTACGTTAAGGAAGTATCTCAAACGGGAATAGTGCTGACGGTTGCCTCCAAGAACGACGAGGAAAACGCTCTTGACGGACTTCGCCACCCCGATGGATACCTGCACCCCGAGGATTTTGCCGTTATAAAGGCAAACTGGGATCGCAAGGACGGCAATATTCTGCAGACCGTTGCAAGCCTTGATCTGCTTCCCGACAGCGTTGTGTTCGCGGATGATAACCCCGCAGAGCGCCATATAGTGCACGAGAACGTGGCAGGAGCCGCAGTGCCCGAGATGACGAGCCCCGAAAGCTACGTTCGCACCATTGACCGCGGCGGATATTTTGAGCCCCTTTCTCTCTCGGGAGAGGATCTTAAGCGCAACGAAATGTACCGTGAGAACGCAAAGCGCGCAGAGCTTTCCCTTAACTTTGCCGATTACGGCGAATACCTTAAGAGCCTTGATATGGTTGCCGCCGTCGGTGATTTCCCCCGTATCTATCTCAAGCGCATTGCCCAGCTTGCAAACAAGAGCAACCAATTCAACCTTACCACCCGCCGCTATACGGAAACGGAGATCGAAGAGATCGCCGCAAGCGGCGAGTATATCCGTCTGTGCGGCAAGCTTGCCGACCGCTTTGGCGATAACGGCGTCGTTTCCGTGATCATCGCCAAAAAGAACGGCGACTGTGCGGATATCCTCCTTTGGATAATGAGCTGCCGCGTGCTTAAGCGCGGTATGGAGCAGCTTATGCGCAATTCTCTTCTGGAGGCGGCGGCAAAGGCGGGCGTAAAGACCCTCCGCGGATATTATTATCCCACCGCCAAGAACGGTATGGTGCGCGATCTCCTCGGTGAGCTCGGCTTTGATAAGGTAAACGAGGACGCGGAGGGAAATACCGAGTGGTTGATCTCCACCGATGCAGCACCCCTTGAATGTCACATCAAAAAAACGGATCATCCGGAAAACGAAAGGAAATAAATATGACCGCAGAAAACGTATACGTTGAGCTTAACAGCATCTTCACCGACATTTTTGACGAGGATATAACCCTCTTCCCCGAAACCACCGCAAAGGATATCGAAGGTTGGGACAGCCTTGAGCATATCAATATCATCCACGCAGTTGAAAAGCGCTTTAATATGAAGTTTAAAATGGGCGAGATATCAACGATGAAGTGTGTGGGGGAGATGGTGGATATAATCCTCTCCCGAACCTCCCTTTGAAAAATCGCCGTATACTTCGGAGAAAAAGCCCCAAGCACCTCGACGTACGTAAGTACGCCTTCGGTTTGCTTCGGGCTTTTTTCCTCGTCTACGACGATTTTTCTGCGGGAGGCAACGGCGGCGCTTCGCGCAGATAAAAGATAATAGAGAATAGATGAAAGATAAAAGATATAAGTTTCTGCATATTCAGGATCATATCTCTGCTATCCGTTATTGGGCCTTGCCGCGTAGCGGCTTGCGTTTTTATCTCAAAAAAATTAACAAACTGTAAAATATGCGGCAAACGGGCTCAAAACGGGGCATTCGTTTGCCGTTTTGCTTGCAATCGGCACATAATTGTGCTACAATACTTTAGAATAAATTCGGGTATCGGCATAAAAATGCGGGAAGGAGAATACAATGGAAAAATATCCTTTGCTTAACAGAATAAACTCTCCCGCGGATCTTAAGAATATGGACGCGGCTCTTATGCCCGAGCTTGCCCGTGAGATACGCCGCTTTCTTGTGGAGAACGTAACGGAAACGGGCGGTCATCTTGCCTCAAATCTGGGCGTTGTGGAGCTTTCCATCGCGCTTCACCGCGTATTTGATACTCCAAAGGATCATATAATCTTTGACGTAGGTCACCAGAGCTACGTGCATAAGCTGTTAACGGGAAGGAGAGACGGCTTCGGCACTCTCCGCAAGCCCGGCGGTCTTTCCGGCTTTACCCGCCGCGCGGAAAGCGAGCACGACGCCTTTGGTGCGGGTCACAGCTCCACTGCCATTTCTGCCGCCGTCGGCTTTGCGGAGGGCGACAGGATATCGGGAAACGACGCCTTCAGCGTTGCCGTGGTGGGCGACGGAGCCTTTACGGGCGGCATGGTCCACGAAGCGCTGAACAACTGCCGCGGAGATCTTAAGCTTATCGTAATTCTCAACGAGAACGAGATGAGCATCTCAAAAAACACGGGCGCCTTTGCAAACCACATTGCAAAGATCCGCTCGTCACCAAGCTATATGAATACCAAGAGCCGCACGGGAAGCTTCCTTTCCGGCATTCCGCTGGTGGGCGAGCCCATGTACGCCGCCGTGCGCGATACAAAAAAATTCTTTAAGAATATGATATTCTCCTCAAATTACTTTGAGGAAATGGGTCTTTTCTATCTGGGACCCGCAAACGGTAACGATTACTTTGCGGTGGAGCGTCTGCTCCGTGCCGCCAAGGAGAAGGGCGAGAGCGTTATTCTGCATCTCAAGACCGTCAAGGGCAAGGGTTACGCCCCCGCAGAGCAGAATCCCCGTGAATTTCACGGCATACCGCCGAGAGGTACGCCCTCGGTGCGCAATTTTTCCGCAGAGATGGGCGCGTGGCTTACAGATGCGGCAGAAAAGGACAAAAACATTTGTGCAATAACCGCCTCTATGGCTCATTCAACGGGGCTTTCCCCCTTCAGCAAGGCGCACCCCCGCCGATTTTTTGACGTTGGTATTGCGGAGGAGCACGCCGCGACCTTTGCGGCAGGGCTTGCCGCCCAAGGTAAAAAACCTTTCTTTGCTGTGTATTCCTCGTTTTTACAGCGCTCCTATGACAGCGTGATCCACGATATAGGACTGCAGAGCCTTGGGGTTGTGCTTTGCGTTGACCGTGCGGGTCTTGCGTCCGCAGACGGACCCACCCACCACGGAATACTTGACGTATCCTTCCTTTCTCAGGTAAGGGATATGCGCATATACGCCCCCGTGACGTTTGCTTCGCTTCGTAATGCACTGGAGGAGGCAAGGCTTTGCCACTCCCCCTGCGCGGTGCGCTACCCCAACTGCGGCGAAGTGAACGCGGAAGGCTTTATTCCCACGGATCACCCTATGATAAAGACCTCCTTCGAAAATGGCGAGAGCTGCGATGCCCTTATAATCACCTACGGAAAAATAGTAACGGAGGCACAAAAGGCTGCAGACGCGCTTAATTCCCAAGGCATCAAAACGGGTATCGTGCTGATGGAGCAGATAGCGCCGGTGTGCGATCTTGCTCCCCATATAGCCCCCCTGCTTGAAAATTGCCGCTGTGCGGTATATCTTGAGGAGGGAGTACTCGGCGGCGGCGCGGGAATGATGCTCTTTGACGAGCTTTGCCGCCGATACGGTGCCGCCCTTAATGGGAAAAACCGTTCCGTTCTTGCGGTGCGGGATCCCTTCGTGCGCGGCAAGCTTGGTGAAAGCATATACGAAACTGCGGGTATTTCCGCAAAGGATACGGTGCGAGAGGTAGAAAAGCTTCTCTCGCTTTGACAGGAGAAACGATGTTCGGTAAAAAGAAGAAAAATCAAATAGCCGCACCCGAGAGCCGCGGTGTTTTTATCGACTCGCTGTACGCTGTCACTCCCGAGGAGCTGGGTGCCCAAAAGAAGGAAAAAAAGAAGAAAAAGCTGATAAACGGTCTTTCCGACGTTTTGTTGCTTTGCTGTGCCGTCGTGTTCGTTGCCTGCGCCGTAACTCTTATCGGCGGTGCGCTGGATGCAAGACTTGCAACGGATATATACGACGATCTGTCGGCAGGACTTTTTGAGGATGAGGACGGAGACTATTACGGTGTTGCGTCTCTTCTCAAGGGCGCGGAGCAGCCCACGCTGTACAGCGTTTCCGAGCAGCTTCGTCTCGGTATCTCGGGTGCTGTCAACGTGATCAACACGGAATATAATCTGCAGATAGAGCGCATCAAGAGCCGTCTCAGGGAGATGAAGGCGCAAAACCCCGATATTTACGGCTTTATCAGGGTGGAGGATACCAATATCAGCTATCCCTTCGTTCTTGGAGAGGATAACGAGTTTTACCTGGTGCACGATCCCGTAAACCGCGGATATCTGGACAGCGGTTCCATTTTTGCCGATTGGCGCTGCAGCCGTCTTGGCGTTGAGTATAACAAAAACACTGTGCTGTACGGTCATAATATGACGAGAGGCACTATGTTTGCGGAGCTTACCAAATATGCGGACGAGGAATTTTTCCGCACCCACAACGTTTATGTTTACACGGAAACCGGGCTTTATATCTATCAGCCCTTTGCATTCTTCAAGACCAATGAAAGGCATCAGTACTTCCGCGTGATCTTTGATAGCGAGCAGGATTATGCAAACTTCCTTTCGGAGATGCAGAGCTACTCCATGTTTGCAACGGATCTTACTCTTGATACCTCCGATAGAATACTTACCCTTTCCACCTGCACCAATATCGTTCCCTCGGGGCGCTACTGTCTGCAGGCAAAGCTTATAAAGGTAGAGAACTGATGGACTTCAATGCACTTATCTGTCCCGTTTGCAGAGCGGCTCTTTGCCCCGAGGAGGGGAAGAGAAGCCTTGTCTGCGGCGGCATAAAAAAGCACACCTTTGACGTTTCCCGCGCAGGTCACGTAAATCTGGCGGGCGGAGGCTACGATCCCAACAGCGGAGATCCCGCCGATATGGTCCGCGCCCGAATAGCCTTTCTGGAGGAGGGATGGTTCCTACCCCTTGCGGAATTTATCGGGGAGAAGGTAGCGGAAAGAGGCGGCGTTTGCGTTGATGCGGGCTGCGGTAACGGCTATTATTCGGAATTTGCGGCAATGAACGCAGATGCGGTTTACGCTTTTGATCTTTCCAAACACGCGGTAGAATACGGCGCAAAAAAGGCAAAAAGGCTGAATAATAACTG
The DNA here is from genome assembly GCA_015064505.1 of Oscillospiraceae bacterium. GTDB lineage: Bacteria > Bacillota > Clostridia > Oscillospirales > CAG-272 > RUG12395. Next base: position 3,730 of record SVSB01000015.1, on the reverse strand, counting down.
CCTCTTTGCCGTCAGCTCCGTTTACCGTTTGCCTCTTATGGAGGAAAGCGCGGACTCGGTGCTTTCCGTGTTCGCCCCCGTGGCGGAGGAGGAGTTTTTGCGGGTGCTCAAGAAAAACGGCAGGCTCATAATCGCCGCGGCGGCACCCGATCATCTCCATCAGATGAAGGCGCGGCTTTACGATACGGTAACGGAGAACGGAGAGCGGGGCGATCTGCCCAAAAGCATGGCTCTTGCGGAAAAGAAGCGGGTAAGCTACGTCCGCACCCTTGATAAAAACGCCATTGCCGCCCTCTATAATATGACACCATACAGCCGCCGCACCTCAAAGGAGGCGGCAGAAGCGCTTTTTGCGCTTGAAAAGCTTGATATTACCTTCTCTTTTGACGTTTACGTATATGAGAAAAAGGAGCAGATATGAAAATTTCCGTTTGTATACCCATGTATAACGAGGCAAAGATAATCGAAAACAGCGCACGCGCTCTTTCCGATTACTGCAAGGATGCCTTCGAGGATTACGAGATCCTGTTTATAGACGACGGAAGCCGCGACGGATGCGGAGATAAGGTGCGCGCTCTGGAGCTGCCCTGCGTTAAGGTAACGGGCTACGAAAAAAACCGCGGCAAGGGCTGTGCGGTACGCACGGGAATGCTGGAGGCAACGGGCGATTTGCGTATCTTTACCGATGCGGATCTTGCCTACGGCACCGAGGTCATCGGCGAGTGCGTTAAGATATTTGAAAAAAATCCCGATTCCGATCTTATAATCGGAAGCCGCAAGCTGGCGGGCGACGGCTACAGCGGATATACCTTTATCCGCAAGGTTGCAAGTAAGGTCTATCTTTGCCTTCTGCAGATGCTTGGCGGCTTCAGGCTTTCCGATTCTCAGGTTGGCTTTAAGTGCTTTACCGCCTCTGCGGCAGAAAAAATATTCTCCCTTTGCGAAACGGATCGCTTTGCCTTTGATTTTGAGGCGCTTTGCTACGCAACGAAATTCGGCATGAAGATAACGGAGATGCCCGTAAAGATCATAAACCACGGCGAATCCAAAATAAACGTGCTCCGCGACAGCGTAAAGATGTTCCGCGATATTATCCGTATCCGCAGAAGGGTAAGCCGCAAGCTTGCGGAGCTCAAAAAGAATGCTTAGTTTTTCTGTGCGCAAATGCCCGGGCAGAGCCGAGGAGACCGCAAGAGAGCTGTTGCTTTCTCTGCTTTCCGACGAGTACGGCGATTGGGGCAAGGTGCTTTATAAGCAGATCTATAAGAACCAAAACGGCAAGCCGTTGCTTCCTTGCGTTTACGGCGTTTATATAAGCATATCCCATTCCCGCAATTTTGCCGCCGCCGCCATAGCGGACTCTCCCGTGGGGATAGACGTGGAGGAGATACGTCCCCTTATGGAAAAGAACGTTTCGGTGCTTGAAAGATATTTTGCGGGTGAGGATACGGAAAAGGCAAGGACCGATCCCACGGGAGAGGAATTTTACCGCTTCTGGACGAGGCGCGAGGCGGCGTTCAAGGCCTACGCCACCCGTCCTTTCTATACGGAGGACCCCGTAAAGGGCAGGGAAGAGAGCATTTCCACCTATATCCAGAAATTCGGTGAATTCCGCATTGCCCTTTCCGTTGCGTGCACAGAAGATAAATCGGATGATGAATAAAACGACCGCAGGTATCCTTATTCGGATATCGCGGTCGTTTTTGTTGACTTGCGCCGAACCGTATGTTAAAATCGGAATAGAAATAAACGCGGAGGGACTATATGAGATCCTACAGAGTGCTTGCATTTATATTGGCGGTGGTAACGGCGTTTTGCTGTGTTCCCACATTCGTTCTCGCGCTCCCCGTAACCGACGGCGCAGACGTCAGCTACGAGGCGGCAAAGGAAAGCATGGTACTGTTAAAAAACGATAACGGCGCCCTCCCTCTTACGAAGAATGATAAAATTGCGATCTTTGGAGAAGGGCAGGTTTTTACCGACGGCAAGTACGGCGGATTTTTCCTTATGGGAAGGGGAAGCGGATATTTCACCCTTACGGAAACGCCCAAAAGCCCCTGCGATATTCTCAATTCCTACGTAAGTCAGGGCGTGCTCGGCGGCGTTTATAACAAGCTCTGCAATTCCTACCGCGCCGCGGCTGCAAAGGCGGCGGCAGAAACGGATTACGTGTATAATCCCACGGCAGACGAATATAAGGGTGCTGCCGAATACGCGGATAAGGCGATCTATATAGTAAGCCGCAGTGCTTCAGAGAGCGCGGATACCGCCGCAAGCGATTACGGACTCAACGCCCGTGAAATAACGGAGCTGAAGAAGATCTGTGCGGCCTTTAACGGCAAGCCCGTTATAGTGGTGCTCAATACGGGTCTTGCGGTGAACTGCTCCTTTGCAAAGGGCAGAGTGAGCGGCGTTTACGCCGATGCGGTCATAACCGCCCCATATATGGGCATCAGAGGCACTCAGGTGCTTTGCGAGACCTTGGTGGGAAAGATCAATCCATCGGGAAAGACGGCGGATACCTACGCAAAGAATATCCGCGATTATCCCGGCTATTCTCAGTTTTACGGCTCCAAGGAAAAGGTTGATTACACCGAGGATATCTACGTTGGCTACAGATATTTCGAGACCTTCGGTATAGAGGTGGATTATCCATTCGGTTACGGTCTTTCCTATACGGAGTTTGATACCTCCGACGTTACCTACGGGGAAAAGGACGGGGTAATAACCGTTTCCGTAAAGGTGACCAACGTTGGCAAGGTAAGCGGCAAGGAGAGCGTGCAGGTATATTATTCCGCTCCCCAGAAGGGCACGGGAGGCGCCGTTATCTCCAAGGCATCAAAGGAGCTTTGCGGCTTTGCAAAGACCCGTCTGCTTGCTCCGGGAGAGAGCGAGGTGCTTACCGTATCCTTTGATATAGACTCCATGGCAAGCTACGACGATATGGGCAGAACGGGCAATAAGTCCGCCTACGTGCTGGAGGCGGGAGATTACGCGGTGCATATCGGTACCTCAATTAAGGATACGGTTGTGGCGGGCGTTCATAAGGAGCCCGTGCTCCGCGTAACGGAGCAGCTTACCGAATATTGCGAGCCTGCATCCGCCTTTGAATATCTCGTTTACGACGGCAAGGAAAAGACAAGAGGTGCCTCCACCACGGACCGCGGCGTTTTCCATAAGGATACGGAAGCGGAAATGATATATCCCCCAAAGCCCTATAAATTTGCAGACGTGATGAACGGCAAGGTGACCATGGAAAGCTTCCTTGGGCAGATGACCAACGCCGAGCTTTGCGAGCTTGCGGTCATTTCGGGCGCCTTTGCCACGGGTGCCTGGGGCGGCACGGAGGCTGTGGCGGAAAAATACGGTATTCCCATGGCAAACTCCGCAGACGGACCCGCGGGTCTGCGCATTACCACCAAGGGCACGGGTATCCCCGGTGCCACCGCCCTTGCCTGCACCTGGAATAAGGAGCTTGTTGCGGCTCTCGGCGATATGGTTGGCAGAGAAATGCTCCAAAGCGACGTGGACGTCTGGCTTGCGCCGGGCGTGAATATCCATCGTTTCCCCCTGTGCGGCAGAAACTTTGAGTATTTTTCCGAGGATCCCTATCTTTCCGGCGTTATGGCGGCGGAAATGATAAAGGGGGTGGAAAAGCACGGTGTTGCCGCCTGCGTAAAGCATTTCGTTGCAAACGAGAGGGAATGGGCGCGCTCGTCCATGACCTCCA
>SVSB01000014.1 GCA_015064505.1 Oscillospiraceae bacterium | reverse complement strand
TCAACATCAGCAAGATGCTCATCGGTAAGCTTCGCGCCGTTTACGGTGAAGGTGTTGATATCGAATACGTGGATGGTACCGTTGATAAGACCGGTCTTGGCAGCCTCAAGAGCTTCCTTGGTGCCGGCAGCAGCAACCTTATCGTTGATCTCGCTGATCACAACGGAGCCTGCCTCAAGACCCTTGCACCAGTCAGCGGGGATCTCGGTGCCGTTCTTAACGGAGGTGATGATGAACTCCATGTAAGGTGCCCAGTTGATAGCGGAAGATACGATGAAGGTGTTGGGACCTGCAGCGATGGTGCTTCCGTTATAGGAAACGTTGGGAACGCCTGCAGCCTCACATGCGGTGGGAGCGCCCATGGAGTCAGCGTGCTGAGAAATGAGCTTGCAACCGGAAGAGATAAGGTTGTTAGCAGCTTCCTTCTCTGCAGCCTCGTCGTACCAGCTACCTGTGAAGGAAACTTCCATAGTAGCGGTGGGGCATACGCTTCTTGCGCCAAGGAAGAAGGAGGTGTAGCCGGAAATAACCTCTGCGTAGGTGTAAGCGCCAACGTAGCCGATCTTAGCCTCGTCAGCCTTGAACTTACCTGCAGCGATCATCTCATTGAGCTTCATACCTGCAGCGATACCTGCAAGATATCTGCCTTCGTAGATGGAAGCGAAAGCGTTGTGGTAGTTGGAGAGACCCTCGGTGTGAGCTCTGGTACCGGTAGCGTGGCAGAACTGAACGTCCTTGAACTCCTTAGCTGCCTGGATCATGTAGGGCTCGTGGCCGAAGCTGTCCGCAAAAATAAGGGAGCAGCCCTGGTCAACAAGGTCTGCAGCTGCGTCGTAGCACTCCTGACCTTCGGGGATGTTGACCTTGATGATAACCTGGTCGTCGGAGAGACCGAGGTTCTTCTGAGCGGTCTTAACTGCATTGATGAAGTTAAGATCGTAGGTGGAGTTTTCGTCGTGCAGGAAAATGAAGCCGACCTTGAAATCGCCGGAACCGCTTCCGCAGGACGCAAACATAGTGCTGAAGGATGCGATCATCAGCACTGCGAGAATAAGGGAAAGGATCCTTCTTTGCATTGCAAAATTCCTCCAAAAAATTTTTTATTTTCAAAAGGCTGTGCCTTTATCAAATACCTCCTCAGCAAAAGCTGATTCCCTCTTCGGGAGACATAGACGCTATTTTTGCAAGAGATTCAACCTGGTAACCCATGGCTCTTACTGCATCTCCGCCGCCCTGATAAGCCTTTTCTACAACCGTGCCGCAACCAACGACGGTGGCACCCGCCTTATCGCAAAGAGCAATAAGCGCCTTAAGGGCGTTTCCGCCCGCAAGAAAATCGTCTATGATAAGCACGCGATCGTCCGGCCCGAGATACTTAGCTGATACGGAAATGTCATATTCAATTCCCTTGGTGTAAGAAAAGCACTTAACCGTATAAAGGGCATCATCACTGTTTTTTCCGAACACCTTCTTTGCATAAAGCACGGGACATCCGAAATGAATTGCGGTAAGACAAGCAACTCCGATTCCGGAGGACTCAACGGTCAGGATCTTATTCACACCCTTATCGGCAAACAAACGGGAAAACTCCTCGCCGCCCGCGGAAAGCAAATTAACGTCAAGCTGATGGTTAAGGAAATGGTCGATCTTAAGAACGTCGCCTGGCAAAACCTTGCAGTTGTTGCGGATAGCATCCTCAAAAAGCTTCATAATTCCCCCTGTTAACGGCAATATAACAATATATTAACATTTTCGTCACAATTTTTCAATTGCCAAATGAAAAATAAATGACGATTTTTGTCGTTTTGATTTAGGCAGAATACACAATCTCAATAATTGCTTCAGATGCGGATCGCCGTGTTTAGAGCGGCTTCCATCATCTGGGTAAAGGATGTCTGACGCTCCTCTGCGGTGGTTGCAACTCCCGTGAAGATCTCATCGGAAATAGTGAGTATACCGAGAGCCTTTTTCCCTGCCTTTGCGGCATTCATATACAGTGCCGCGCATTCCATCTCAACGCACAGAACGTTCATAGCGGCAAATCGAGCGGACTGGTCGGGATCGTCGGAATAGAAGGTGTCGCTTGAAAGGACGTTACCAACGTGCACGGTTGCACCAAGCTTTTTTGCCTCCTCAAGCGCCTTGCAGAGCAGATCAAAATCACCGGTAGGGGCGTAAGTTCCCGGGAGACGGAACTGGTTGCCGTATGCACTGTTGGTTGATGCGCTCTGGGCAAGCACGATATCGCGAACCTTTACGTTTGGCTGCAGGGATCCCGCAGAACCGACGCGGAAAATAGCCTCAACCCCGAAAATGTTAAAAAGCTCCCAGCTGTATATACCGATAGAGGGCATACCCATGCCGCTTGCCATAACCGAAACGGGGGAGCCGTGCCAGGTGCCGGTGTAGCCCTGAATACCTCTTACGTTATTTACGAGCCTTGCGTTTTCAAGAAAATTTTCCGCAATGAATTTTGCGCGCAGAGGATCTCCGGGCATAAGCACGGAGGGAGCAAAATCTTTCGGTTCGACATTTATGTGTGGGGTAGGATAATTTGCCATAGTTTTAATCGCCTTTCTTTTATTTATAATTTAACAAGCTTATTCTATCAGCACGGATGTGAAAAGTCAAGTTAAGAAGGACAAGCTGATCAACATAAACTTTGATATTCATTTAACGATTTTAGCTAAAGACCACAAAAAAGTGTTCTGTAAATGACAAAATTGACGAAATTGGCATTTTTCATCAAATTCGATTGAAATACCATTCAATTTATGATAAAATTATACGAAAAGTTTAAATTTGAAAGGACTATAGTATGAATATAATCGTATGTATCAAACAAGTCCCGGACACGAACAAGGTTGAAGTGGATCCCGTAACCGGAGTTCTTAAGAGAAACGGCGTTGACTCCAAAATGAATCCTTACGACCTTTACGCAATCGAAACCGCTCTCCGGATCAAGGAACAAAAGGGCGGCAAGGTAACCGTTATCTCCATGGGTCCTCCCCAGGCCGAAGCCGTTATCCGCGAGTCCTATTCTCTCGGAACCGATGCGGGAATTCTGCTTACCGACCGTGCCTTTGCAGGTGCGGACGTTCTTGCAACAAGCAAGGCAATAGCAGGCGGAATTGACCTTATCGGCGATTACGATCTGATCATCTGCGGAAAGCAGAGCACAGACGGCGATACCGCGCAAGTTGGTCCCGAGATTTCCGAATGGCTGGGGCTTCCCTCCGTTACCAACGTTACGGCTGTGAACGAGATAACCGATACAACTATGACGGTTAGCCGCGAGCTTCCCGAAGCAAGCGAAAAGCTCGTTCTTAAATTCCCATGCCTTATCAGCGTTGAGAAGGATATCTGTATTCCCCGACTTCCTTCATATTTGAAGAAGCAGGCAACCAAGGACAGAGAGGTAAGGTTCGTTACTCTTAAGGATCTTAAGGATAACTCCCCCGAGGGCTACGGACTTAACGGCTCTCCCACTCAGGTACAGCGCATATTCCCGCCAAGCGTAAACGACGACCGTGAGCTTTGGCACGGTAATGCCGACGAGCTTACCGCAAAGCTCTCCGAAAAGCTCAAAGAGCTGAAATTTATATGAGAGGTGAACGGATATGCCAAAACTTGTAATAGATACTTCTAAAATAACCGACATACCCTCTTTTCTTAAGCTGTGTCCCTTCGGCGCACTTTACGAGAAGGACGGCAAGGTAGACGTTTCCGCGGCCTGCAAAATGTGCCGCATCTGCGTTAAGAAGGGCCCCGAGGGCGCCGCTACCTTCGTTGAGGATGAAAAGAAGCCCGAGATCAACAAGGCCGAATGGAACGGCGTTGTGGTATACGTCGACCACGAGGACGGAAAAATTCACCCCGTAACCCTTGAGCTTCTCGGAAAGGCAAGAGAGCTTGCGGATAAGATAGGCCACAAGGTATGTGCTGTTTTTATCGGCAGTGAGATCACCGAAAGTGCGGAGGAGCTTCTGCACTACGGCACGGACGAGGTTTACGTTTACGACGATCCACGTCTTAAGAGATATATCCCCGAGCTTTATACGGCTGTTTTTGAAAGCTACATAAAGACCAACAAGCCCTGCGCTATTCTCGTTGGCGCGACCACCACGGGACGCGAGCTTGCTCCCCGTATTGCCGCGAGATTCAAAACCGGTCTTACCGCAGACTGCACCATTCTCGATATGGCTGAAAATACCGACCTTATCCAGATCCGTCCCGCATTCGGCGGTAACATCATGGCTCAGATCATCTGCCCCAACAACCGCCCTCAGCTTGCAACGGTGCGCTACAAGGTTATGAACGCTCCCGAAAGAGCAGACTCGGCAAAGGGTAAGATAATTCCCTGCTCCGTTGACGGGATCGATCTGACCACCACAACCGAAATAATTGAAGTCCTTCCCAAGCAGAAGGTAAAGACCATTGAAAGCGCCGACGTTATCGTTGCCGTTGGACGCGGTCTGAAATCAAAGGACGATATTGCTCTTGCAAAGGAGCTTGCGGATCTTATAGGTGCAGAGATCGCCTGCACCCGCCCCCTCGTTGAGGCGGGCTGGATGGATGCAAAGCATCAGATCGGTCTTTCCGGCAGAACCGTAAGACCCAAGCTTATCATCTGCTGCGGTATTTCCGGTGCCGTACAGTTCTCTGCGGGAATGAACAACTCCGATTACATCTTTGCTATCAACAGCGATGAAAACGCCCCCATCTTCAAGATCGCCAATTACGGTCTTGTGGGTGACGTTTACGAGATTCTTCCTAAACTCATCTCTAAAATAAGGGAGGGCAAGTGATGATTAACGAAAAGGATTGCCTTTATTTAAAGGAGCTTATCGCTGATGCGGCGCGCGTCCTCATCGGCAAGGACATTATCGAGGAATACAGCCACGACGAGCTGGGCGGCACCTACAGTAAGCCCGATGCCGTCGTTAAGGCAGTAAGCGCCGAGGAGATCAGCGCAGTATGCAAATACGCGTACGAGCACGATATTCCCGTAACGGCACGCGGAAGCGGCACAGGTCTCGTTGGTGCGTGCGTTCCCGTATGCGGCGGTATCATCCTTGACACCACTCTTATGAACCATTTTCTTGAGCTTGACGAGGAAAACCTCACCGTTACCGTTGAGCCGGGTGTACTGCTTATGGAGCTTTCCAAGTACGTTGAAGAGCACGATCTGTTCTATCCTCCGGATCCCGGTGAAAAGACCGCGACTATCGGCGGCAATATCAGCACCAACGCAGGCGGTATGAGAGCCGTTAAATACGGCGTTACCCGCGATTACGTGCGTGAGCTTGAGGTAGTGCTTCCCGACGGACGCATCGTAACCTTCGGCGGAAAGATAGTTAAGAACAGCTCCGGCTACGATCTTAAGGATCTTATTATAGGAAGCGAGGGAACCCTTGCCATTATCACCAAGGCAACACTTAAGCTGCTTCCTCTTCCCAAGAAGACCATAAGCCTTCTTATTCCTTTCCCCGATATCTCCACGGCTATAAAGACCGTTCCCGCCATTATCAAGGCAAAGTGCATTCCCACGGCTATTGAGTTTATGCAGAAGGAAGTTATTGAGGACGCCGAGAGCTATCTTGGCAGCAAGTTCCCGGACAGCTCCGCAGACGCGTATCTGCTTCTAAAATTTGACGGACAGAGCACCAAGGAGATCGAGGGATATTACGAAGGCGCCGCTCAGATCTGCCTTGAGCGCGGAGCAAAGGATATCTTCATCAGTGACACCGCAGAGCGCGACGAGACTATCTGGAAAGCGCGCGGAGCTTTCCTTGAGGCAATAAAGAACTCCACCACCGATATGGACGAGGTAGACGTAGTAGTTCCCAGAAGCAACGTAAGCGAGATGGTTGAATTCTCCCACAAGCTCCAGGAAAAGGTGGGGGCACGTATTAAGTGCTTCGGTCACGCAGGTGACGGCAACCTTCACATCTACGTTCTTAAGGATGATCTCACCGAGGATCAGTGGAAAAACAAGCTCTCCGAGGCAATGGACGATATGTACGCAAAGGCGAAGGAGCTTGAGGGTGAGGTTTCCGGTGAGCACGGCATCGGCTTTGCAAAGAAGGAATACCTTAACCGTTCTCTTGACCCCGTAGCCGTTGAGCTTATGCGCGGCATCAAAAAGGTATTCGACCCCAAGAACCTTCTCAACCCCGGAAAGATCTTTTAATTAACAAAAAAAAGAGCACTTGCGCCGCAAGTGCTCTTTTCTTGTTATTTTCTTGTGTCAAAGGAAGGATTTACTGCGTAGAAGTTCTTGCAATCCATCCTGTCCTGCGCTATGCGCATTGCATCTGCAAAGCGCTGGAAGTGCACGATCTCGCGGGCACGGAGGAATTTGATGGGCTCGCGTACGTCGGGATCGTCAACAAGACGTAAGATATTGTCATAAGTGACTCTTGCCTTCTGCTCAGCGGCAAGGTCCTCGTGGAGATCCGCAAGCACGTCGCCCTTAACTGCCATGGCAGCCGCAGTATAAGGAACACCGCTGGCGGCTTGAGGATAAACTCCCGTGGTGTGATCCACGAAATAGGTGTCAAAGCCGGCTTTCTTGATCTCTGCAGGTGTAAGATTGCGGGTAAGCTGATAAATAATGGCACTTACCATCTCCATATGCCCCAACTCCTCAACGCCCACGTCAGTAAGGATTCCAATTACCTCGTTATAGGGCATTGAGTATCTTTGCTGAAGGTAACGGAGTGATGCACCAAGCTCACCGTCGGGACCGCCGATCTGGGAAATAATAAATTTTGCAATTGCCGGATTGGGATTTTTGATCTTTACGGGATATTGCAGCTTCTTTTCGTATAAAAACATCAGTTTGCCTCACTTTCCCAAGGCCAGGGCCCCTTGGTCCACTGCCAGGTGTCACCGTTATTACCGAAAGGTGTTAAGGTTCCGTATCTGCGCTCGTATTCCTCAGTAAGAGCCTCTGCCTCATCTCTCAGCTTATAAAAATTTGCAAGGGCTACCTTGTCATCGGGATAAGCATCAAGATAAAGCACGGTTTCCCAGAGGGCAAAATCCGCCGCCTTGAGTCTGTCCTTGATATTCATATTATCCATTGAAGCTACCTCCCTTCAGCGGCTTATACAGCTCCTCAAAAAGAGTGCCGTTGCAAAGAGCGGTTACGGGATCAAAAAGCCCGGTATAGCTCTGCATCGGCGCGTAAACGGATGCAAGACTTGCACGTCCGTGGCAGGATGCGGGAATGGGAAAGCCGGATGCTCCGCCCACTCTCGTGCCGTCGCATGAATATTTTCCGTCGTTATTATGGGTACCGTCCATTATAAGATTTCTGCGCGTTCCGATTCTCTCTCTCGGAGTTGCGTAGTCGTCGTTTGAAAATTTAAGCATATTATCTCCTTTGGCGAAATTTCTTCGCCCATCATCATTGTATGCAAAATTTATAGCTGCGTACCTGTATAAAATAGGCTTTAGAGGTGAAAATAAAAATACCATTAAAGAACAGGAGATCAAAATGAAAAAGAAAATTACGATGCTGATCTTAACGGCAATGATAATTACCGCCATACCTACCGCCGTTAATGCGGCAAGCATTTCCCCGGCCATAGAGGTCCTGAGTGCAAAGAGCGAATCGGTAAAAGCCGGACTTTATAACTGCGACGTTGTTTTCACCAAAACTGATTTTCTTCAGAACCTCGGAATCTCGGATATCGACGGTATTACCTTTACCTCCGTTCCTCCCGCTGAGGACGGTTACCTTTTTATAGGAAATACCACCTTATCAGAAGGAATGACCGTTACGAGCGACGTGCTCTCCCACCTGAGATTCCGCGCCGCATCAAGCGAAATTGACACGACGACCTTCACCTATCGATTATCCGAAAGGCAAGGGGGCACCGAGCATAACTGCAAGATCGTCTTTCTTGACACCATCAACGCCGCACCCACTGCAGCCGTTCCCATCAACGCCCCTTCCTACGAAACCTACAGAAACGTTCCACTCTATTCACGACTTTCAGCCAGTGATCCCGAAAACGACGCAATAAGCTACAGAATAACAAAGCAGCCAAAGCACGGTACTCTTACGCTAATAAACGGTGAATACGGCGAATTTTGCTACACGCCAAAAAAGAACTACACCGGTAAAGACTCTTTCAGCTACGTTGTATGTGACAAGTACGGAAACTTCAGCGATGTTGAGAAGGTGACCGTCAAAACCTTAAAAAACAAAACGAAGACCGTGCTTGCCGATATGACGGACAATAAAAACGAATACGCCGCAATTGCCGTGTGTGCAGACGGATTAATGCAGAGCGTGACGGTTGGAAAGAATGAGTATTTTGACCCGGAGGGTACCGTTACCCGCGCCGAGATGCTTGCAATGCTGATGCAGGCGGCGGGCATCGAAGCGAATGAAATCAGCACCGACAAGTTTGCAGATTTTGAAAGCGTTCCCCAAAAATATAAGGCGTACGTGGCAACTGCCGCAAGGATGGGAATAATCAAGGGTATAAATGAAAACGGCGTTACCGTTTTCAATCCCAACGGCAACGTAACCAGAGCAGAAGCAGCAGTAATGGCAAGTGCGTTAATTGGTAGTGATGACGAAGCCATACAGACCTTTGCCGATTATAATGCATGTCCCGATTGGTGCGGTCCTGCTGTTAATTTTGCAATCGGCAACAATCTGTTGACACTCAAAAACGGATATGCGGACCCAAGCGGGCTTCTCCTGCGAGGTGATTGCGCGGTGATGCTTAACTCCCTTATGAAAATGAAATAAATCAAAACAGAATACACCTCCGTTTGAGTGGGAATAATCATCTCAAACGGAGGTGTTTTTTATGAGCTATAAGATCGAAAGAATAAGAGCAAGGCAGATCCTTGATTCAAGAGGAACCCCAACTGTACAGGCTGAGGTGTGGTGCGGAGAAAAAATGGGTATCGCATCCTCCCCAAGCGGCGCTTCTACCGGAAGCTTTGAAGCACACGAGCTGCGCGACGGAATAGCGGACCGCTATAACGGAAAAAGCGTTGAAAAAGCGGTAAGCTTCATAAACACGGAGCTGAGGGACAGACTGCTTTTCCGCGACGTGCGGGATCAGCGAGGAATCGACCGTATTTTAATTGAAGCAGACGGTACGGATAATAAATCCAGAATAGGCGCAAACGCGTTGCTTGCTCTGTCTCTGGCAGTTGCAAAATGCGCAGCAAAGGTAGTTGGTGTTCCCTTTTACAGGTATCTTGGGGGGTGTAATGCTTCATCAATGCCCGTTCCCATGCTTAACGTCATAAACGGAGGCAAGCACAGTGATAACAGCCTTGATATTCAGGAGTTTATGATCATACCGAAAAGAGATGAATTTCCCAAAATGCTTGAGAACGCCGTTAAAGTATATAACTCACTTAAGAATGAGCTAACGCGCAGCGGTCTTTCAACTGCAGTAGGTGACGAAGGCGGATTTGCTCCTCAGCTTGGATCTGATACCGAAGCTCTTGACGTTCTCGTGAAAGCCGTAGAAAAAGCAGGATACGAATGCGGTAAGGACTTTTTCTTCGGCCTTGATGTTGCATCCAGCGAATTTAAGAACGCGGCAGCTGACGGAACCTATCTGATGGAAAAATCGGGCAAAAAATATCTGCCCGCCGAGCTTGCGGAGCACTACGGCGAGTTGCTTAACAAATACCCCATAATATCCATCGAGGATCCCTTTGCAGAGGATGATTGGAATCTTTGGGCTTCTTTTACCGAATCTCACCGCGGCACGGTACTCGTGGGTGACGATCTTTTCGTCACCAACAGATCAAGACTGCTGAGGGGTATTGAATGCGGAGCCGCCAACGCGATCCTCATAAAGCCCAACCAGATAGGAACGCTCACGGAAACTCTTGACTGTATTGATACGGCAAAGAAAGCGGGCTATAAGGTAATAGTAAGCCATAGAAGCGGGGAAACGGAGGATACCTCCATTGCGGATATTGCAGTGGCAACCTCTGCTGATATGATAAAAAGCGGCGCACCCGCAAGAAGCGAGCGCACCGCTAAGTACAACCGACTTTTAAAAATATACGAGGAAACGAGATAAACGCCCCAAGGGGCTTACATATCAGCTTCGGCTGAACCCTCGCGGAACATTTTTTTGTAAGCACCGGGGGAAACGCCCGCAACCTGCCGAAAGGATTTTGAAAAGTGCTGAGTACTGCTGTAATTAAGAGCAACGGAGATCTCCGAAATGCTCATATCCTTATCCATCATCATTTTTTTAGCACGTTCGATCTTCTTTGAGATAATATACTGATTAGGCGGAATTCCGTATCTGTTTTTAAAGGAATGGATAAGATAGTTTTTGTTGAGATCGAAGCGCAATGCAAGATCGTCAAGCGTGACGTTTGGCAGTGTAAGACCGTCGATAAACTCTTTGACGCGTTCAGCGGCAGATTGACCCGCAGAAAAAGCATTCGTCTTTCTTGCAAATGAATTAACCGAAAGCATAAGCTTAAAGACGATTGCCGCCATTCTGTCGTAGGAGTCCGCGCGGTTTTGGGGCGTAAGCGCCGTATGCAGACCGTGTATCTCCTTGATCAACGCCTCTGACGGATATTTAAAAATATACACGTTTTTATCCAAAGAGAGACCGGAGATCATTCCCCTTGCAAGATCTCCCGTAAAATTGATCCACACCTTTTTATAAGGATCATGCGGGTCGGAATAATAAGTTATATCCCTCAGCGCATTCATTAAAACGGTATCTCCGGCGGAAACGGGGTAAGATTGTCCGTTGGTTTCAACGTATCCTTTGCCGCTGATAATGTACTCAAAAACGAATATACCGCCCCAAAATATCCCCGAGCGATTAGTCCTGATATGGCAATATTCAGCCGTGGGATAAGTCGTGCCTCCCATGGTAAAATATAAACCGTTCGGTGAAGTTTCAGGTTTTTTAAGTTCAAAGACTATTTTTTCTACGCCATCGTTCCTCTTACGCTGCACAAGCTCACCTCCAACGTAAATATAATATCACCAAAAAGCTTTAATGTAAAGAACAATCTACAATTTTGTATACAAAAATCAGCATTTGAGTATTTACAAAGTGATGATTTGAATATATAATCAAATCAGAACTAAATCGGAGGTATTCAAATGACTAAAAGAATTTTAGCGTTGCTTATCATTTCTGTAATGCTCTTATCCGTCGTTGCTTGCGGAAACGGCGGAAACGCCGACACCACCCCCGCAGTAACCGATGACGTTACGAACGCACCCGACACAACGCCCACCACAACCGGAATTTACGATACTCTCAAGAACGACATCTATCTTGACGATATGGAGTTTAACGTTCATCTTTCCGGTAACTCCAAGCACACTCCCGACGATTTCACCGTTAAAGATTCGGGAACCGTTATGGACGAGGCCGTTTTCCAGAAGAACTCCGTAATGGCTGAAAAGTACGGCGTAATACTTACTGCCGAAAACACTTTCGCTGCTGCATCCACGGCTGAATCTATGATGCGACGCAACGATACGGCAGGTGAGAACGACTACGAGCTTTGCATTCTCGGCGGTTACTCCTGCTCAACCCTTGCGACCGAGGGCATACTCTACGATCTTTCCGAGATGACAAATATCAACCTTAAGAACAGCTGGTGGGATCAGACCGCAATCCGTGATCTTTCCATTGCAAACTCTATGTTCTTTATTACGGGCGACCTCTCCACCGCAATTGACGACTTTACCTTCTGCGTTCTCTTTAATAAGAACCTTTACAAGGACAAGGTTACCGACGGCACGGATCTTTACAAGCTGGTTGAAGAAGGCAAATGGACGCTTGACGAGCTTATCCGCATCAGCTCTCTCGTCAGCGAGGATCTGAACGGTGACGATATTATGGACAGCCGCGACCAGTACGGTGCCATAATCTGGGACGACGAGCTTCTTGCAACCATGAAGGCAGGAGGCGGCAAGATCGCCAAGGTAAACGAGGAAGGTTTCATCGAGCTTACCATGTACAACGAGCGAAACGATGCTATCGTAAATCAGTTCGTTAACTTCGGTAACTCCAAGTACGCTATCAACTTCCAGCATATGACGGGCGGAGTTCAGTGGTTTGATATGTTCACAAACGGACAGGGACTCTTTATGATGACCATGTTCAACGAGTGCCACCGCTTCCGCGATATGGAGACCGACTACGGTATCCTTCCTCAGCCCAGATACACCGTTGACCAGGAATGGTATTCTCCCATCGCTCCATGGCACAGCGCGTTTATCTGCGTTCCCGACGTTTGCTCCGATCCCGAGACAGTAAGTGCAGTTATCGAGCTTCTCGGTTACCATTCTCAGGAGATCCTTACCCCTGCATATTACGATAAGACCCTTAACGGTACGTATATCCGCGACGATCAGAGTAAGATCAGCCTTGATATCATCTTCAACAACAGGATCTACGACGTAGGACATCTCTATAAGATATCCAACCATCAGGAGAACATCACCAATCTTCTCCGCAACAATAACCCCACGGGTCTTTCCAAGCTTTACACGGCATATCAGAGAGCCAGCAGTGTTGCCATCAATAAGCTTAACTCAAATATTGAAAAGCTTAAGACCGATTATTAATGATGAATAAGATATACAAAATGATAATCGCCGTACTTGTCGCCGCTTCCCTCTTTGGGTGTGGCGGCAACGTACCCGCCGAAACTACGGATCAGCTCACAGACGTTACGGATGTTCCGATAGTTGAAAAACACTTTTTTACGGATGATACCATCATGTTTACAGACGGAATGTATTCTAATATTGACGGAGACAAAAGCAAGGTTATACTCAGCGAGGAAAAGTTTGCTTCCGACACTACCTTTGATTTCAAGTTCAGCTTTGAATCAAAAAGCGCAAGACTTGAGATATTTACCGACGTGCGCAAGGATGGCGAAGGAAGCATCACCGCTGCTCATAAGCTGATGCTTGACGCGCTTAACGGAAGAATCGCGCTGTACGAAGTGAAAGACGGAGAGAACACACTACTTGGATACGCAAAGTACCCTTTCGTTAAGGATACCGAGTATCTTATCCGTCTTGGAAACCTCAGAAGCAGCATTTCGGTATATTTTGGAACCGACGAGATCGAGTCAGCACCCATAATCAACGTATCCTGCACCCGCCTCCCCTCTTCCGAGATAGGAATCAGCTTCTGCGGCGGAACTAAAGCCGGAATATCTGACCCGGTAATAAGCGAGACGGTCGCCCCTGCGGAAGGCGACAGATACATAAACCCTATGTTGCCAAATACCGTAATCGCCGATCCCACCGTTCTTCTCTACGATGGCACTTACTATATGTTCACCACAGGCAGCTTCGTGTGCCGTGTGAGCACCGATCTTGTAAATTGGCAAGAAGCAGGTGCTATTGCAGATAAGACGAAGCTTTACGGCACAAAATACTTCGGTGGCGCAGGTATTTACGAGCGTGACGGTAAGTTCTATTTACTCTATACCTCTCACAAGAATGAAAATTCAGGTCTTTCCGTTTTTTATGCAACCTCAGACAAAGTTCGCGGACCTTACACTCAAGAAGGAACTCTTGAGGAGCATATGCTTCTTTCCGCTAACAGCCCCGCAGGCTCCTTTATCTTCAACGATCCCGTAAGCGGCAAGGATATTCTCTATTTTTACCGAACCGATCCCGGCGTTGGAAACGTGCTGTACGCCACCAACGTTGAAGTGAAGGACGGAAAGATCACCGTTCTCGATAAATCTCCCACAAAGCTGGCGGAGCCTACCGAGGCATGGGAAATGAAGAAGGAAAACGGTGTTTCGACCCCCGTTTGCGAGCGTCCCAACGTAATTTACCACGAGGGTTATTATTACGTTTTCTACGCGGGAAGCCACTATAAAACGTCGTATTCCGAGGGATATATCGTTTCCGATAAGCCAATGGAAGGCTTTATCAAGCCCAAAGATACCAATCCACTTCTTGACGCAACCGCAAGCATCACGGGCGTTGGATGTACCTGGATAGTCCCTTCCCCCGACGGAAGCGAGCTTTTCGTGCTATACCACTGCCACGATGCGGTAGATAGCTTCCGCGCAAGAAGATTATGTATGGACAGACTGACGTTCCGCAAGAACCCCGAGGGCGGCCCTGATATTCCCGTTATTCACGGTCCTACCGTGACCTATCAGCCCGCGCCAAACAAATAAGAAAAAGCCGATACGCCTGGCGTATCGGCTTTTTTCATTAGCTGAATGCTCCGCGCTTTGCGCGATCTATTATGGCAGAACCCTCTGTTTTCAGCCATTTTTCACTGCTTTTTCTGAAATCACAGCGCTGATCCACAAGAGCATAAAAGCTCTTCGAGTGGTCCATATGGGTAACGTGGCAAAGCTCGTGAATGATAATATAATCAAGCACCTCGCGGGGCGCGAGCATAAGGAGACAGTTTATGCTGATATTCCTTTTTCCTGAGCAGCTTCCCCATTTTGATCGCATTGCCTTGACAGATACTTTGCCGATGCTCACTTTAAATTCATCCGCAAGAAAAGAAACTCTCTTGGGAATATACTCCTTTGCTTCGGCAAGAAGCCTGCAGAGCTCATCCTCGGTTATGGGTGTACGGTCGTATTTTGACGTCACTTCAGCCAGAAGTGCTCTTTTTTTATTTATCCACTCCCTGTTTTTCTCAACGGCTTCGGCAATCAAACTTGCGGAAGCACGCAAAGGCGCAAGGACCGTAATCGTTCCGTCACGCTCAACGCGAATGGCAAGTGTCTTGCGCCGCGAGCGCTTAATGGTATATTCAAGCTTATCTGTAGTCATTCTTGCTTCTTAAAAACTCTTTACCTACGGTATCTTCAAGGTACTCGCTTAATTCCTCTACGGTAAAACGGTTGTAATAGCAAAGATAAACGCCGTGCTCGTCAGCAAGATCGTTTGTATAGTCCTCCAGATAGTAGATCACGTTATTGCGATAGTATCTGTTGTAATGATATACCGTTGGAACGAATCCCACGTTCTCTATCCAAGGCTTGCTGCCCTCAAGGGTATGAATATCAAAAGTGAGAATACCGCCAAGAATGGTGAGGGGATATTCCATAATACCGATAAAATTGCCAAGAGAATAAGCGCAAAGCATCTTGTTGCCGTCCTTGCCCTCTATCCATTCGATGGGGTGGACGATATGGGAGTGATGCCCGATAACCGCGTCAACGCCAAGATCAGCAAAAAGTTTAGCAAAGGTTCTCTGCTCATCCGTAACGTTACGAGAGCTGTCAACGCCCCAATGGGCGGAGACGATAACCACGTCCGCCATCTCCTTTGCAAGAGAAACTGCGGTGCGCACGTTTTCCTCTGTAAGATAAGGGATAAAAATATCGCTATCGGGAGAAAGCTTGATGGTGTTTGTGCTGTCGGTAAAGGCGAGGAAAGCTATCCTTACACCTTCGCGCTCGATGATGCGAATGCTTTTGAAGTCGTCCTCACTGTCGTAACCGCCGATGGCAAGGATGCCCTTACCTTCAAGAGTTTTGCGGCTGACCGCAATTCCCTCACCCGTTGAATAAACCCCGTAATCGTACCCAACGTCAAGCATATGGTTGGTTGCTATATTGGCAACGTCAAAGCCAAGCTCTGCAAGTGTATCTGCAACCTCAAAGGGGCTGTTGAACAAAGGATAACCGGTGTTACCTCCGCATAGCAGCGTTTCCTGATTTATAAAGGAAATATCTGCAGAGCTCAGAAGCTCACGCACGTTTTCGTAGGTAAACGTATAACTGCGCTTTCCGTCAGTTGCCCGTTCATCTGCTTCAAAAGTGTTCGGTCTGTAAAGCAAATTGTCGCCGCAAGCAAGAACGGATATTACCTTCTCAACCGGAGGAGGCTCTGTGGTCGGCGGCTCGGTGGCGGGAGGCTCAGTTACGGGATCCTCCGTCGTTACGGGAGCATCCGTCACCTTCGCAGTTGTGATCTCATCCGTAATATCTGAGGTAGTATCGGAAATTACGGCAGAATCCGTATCATCGGGCTCTGTCCCTGCGGGCCGGTCGGGCTGACGCTCTGCAAGGGCAAAAGCAACTGCAACACAAATCGCAACGATGATGGAAATTATAAGCAAAAGCTTATCGCGATTCTTAGAATTTCGCATAATTACTCCTTATTTTAGTTCAAGGATCGTTACTCCGCTATCCCCTTCTCCGTGAACGCCCAGTCGGTAGGATGCAATTCTGCAATCTCCCTTAAACCAAGACCACAGATAGCTGCGGAGCGCTCCCGTTCCCTTTCCGTGAATGATTCTGACGGAACGGATGTTGGCCATCATTGCATCGTCTATATATTTATCGCACATGAACCAGGCATCATCGGTAAGCTGACCGCGAAGATCAAGCTCGGGAGAAAAGCCTCCCGCGGCCGTAACGCGGTGAACGCTCTTTTCCTGCTTTTCCTTGGGCTTGTCCTCCTTATCAAGGAGACGGAGATTGCTTACATTGGTTCTTGTGATAACGGCACCGCACTGAATGCGCACGTTACCCGATCGGTCGGGATCTTCAAGAAGCACTCCGCGCTTACCGATATTGCGCATCTTGACGTCGTCGCCCTTTTTAAGTGCTCGGGGCAATACGTAATCGTCGTCCGCATCTTTATTGATATCGGAGGCGTTCTCCTCCCCACGGCGCATTGCATCGCGGAGCTCTTTTTTCTTTTTGGCAAGCTCCTCCGCAGTAAGATCCTTTGCCTTCTGCTTACGGAGCTTTTCTATCTCTTCAAAAACGAATTCAGCCGTAGCCCTGGCACCGTCAAGAGTCTGGCGCACCTTCGTGCGGGCGGCCTCGATCTCACGTTCCTTTTCCGCATTCATGGAATTAATGCGTTTTTCGGAATCGGCTTTGAATTTTGTAAAGGCTTCTCTTTCTGCCTGCAGCTCTGCCTTGATCCTTTCGGCTTCTATTCTGCTCTGATCAAGCTTTTCAATTACGGATTCAAACTTTTTAACGTCGCCGGAAACGAGCTGTGCCGCTCTGTCGATAATGGCCTCGTCAATTCCAAGCTTTCCCGCAATGGCAAAGGCGTTTGATTTGCCGGGGGTACCCATAATAAGACGGTATGTGGGGCGCAGCGTCTCCACGTTAAATTCACAGGATGCGTTTACAACACCGTCTGTATCAATGGCGTAAGACTTCAACTCGGCATAATGGGTAGTAGCGGCTGTCAGCGCGCCCTTTCTGCGTACCTCTTCAAGGATAGCGGTTGCAAGAGCGGCGCCCTCAACGGGATCGGTACCCGCACCAAGCTCATCGAAAAGAACGAGAGAACGCTCTCCGGCGGTCTTGATTATTTCCACGATATTTACCATATGTGATGAGAAGGTGGAAAGGGATTGCTCTATACTCTGCTCGTCTCCGATATCAGCTCTTACGTGATCGAACACGCCGCAAACGGAATTTTCCGCCGCGGGGATATGAAGACCCGATTGCGCCATAAGAGTAAGAAGTCCAAGTGTTTTCAGGGTGACCGTCTTACCACCCGTGTTAGGTCCGGTAATAACGAGAGTATCGAATCCTCCTGAAAGATCCACGTTTATGGGAACCACCTTGTCCTTATCGATAAGGGGATGTCTTGCCGAATAAAGAGATATGGTTCTTTCCTCAGAGAAGGAGGGCATATTTGCCTTCATCTCATAAGAAAGCGAAGCACAGGCAAAAACAAGAGATAACTCGTTTATACTCAAATAATTACGGAAGAGCTGATTGGAGCAAGCCGCAACCTCGGAGGAAAGCTCCGCAAGTATCCTTTCTATCTCCCTTTGCTCCTTGCTTTCAAGCACGCGGAGCTCGTTGTTTGCCTCAAGCACTGCGGCGGGCTCGATAAACACGGTAGCCCCCGAAGCGGAGGTATCGTGTACGAGGCCCTTTACTTCGCCTCTGTGCTCCGATTTAACGGGAACAACGTATCTGCCCCCTCTGGTTGTAACAATGTTCTCCTGCAGAAATTTTGACCCTGCACCGCTCATGAATTTATTGAGAGCTTCCTTGATGCGGTTGTTGGCGGCACGTATCTTGCGGCGTATCTCCGCAAGCTCACGGCTTGCCTCGTCTGCGATCATATCGTCTGATATAATTGCGGACGTTATGCGATTTTCAAGATATTTATTCGGGGTAAGCGATGCAAAGACGTCATCAAGGCAAGTATCGAATTTCTTATCGGTTTCAATGTAATCCGTAAGCTGACGGGCGGCGGAAAGCACGCGGGATATCTCTATCAGCTCGTGGGGAGTCAGCACGGCGGATTTCTCTGCTCTGCCAACGGAATCGGAAATGTCAGTCACTCCGCAAAAAGGCGGCATACCCTTGATATCGCAAAGACGCTTTGCATCCGTGGTTCTTCGCTGGCGGCGAAGTACCATCTCAAAATCGTCAGTGGGATAAAGGGCAAGCGCCGCCTGCGCACCTCCCTTGGTGGGAGCGCAGGAAGCAAGCATTTCCTTGATTTTGTTATATTCAAGCACTTCAAGAGTGCGCTCGGTAATGTTCATCAGTTTTTAACCTCATGATAAAAGGAAAGAGTCTTGAATCCGCAGTCAAGCTGTGCAAGAAGATACTTTTCGGAAAGATCTGAAAGCTCCTCAGCTTCATGCTGCGGAATCTTAAAAGAAAAGATATTTTTAACGTCCGGTGTGCATACGTACCTTACAGCGTCAAGCACTTCGGGAGATATAGGCATAACCGTTACGGGCATTTCCGTTGCGGAAAATAAGCTTTTTACGCACTCACGGCAAAGGCAAACACCGCCAACGATATCCATATAGGATAGCCCTTCTGATTTACCGCAATTCCCGCAATAATCCGTCTCGGGCGTGAAACCGCCGACAGAGGCGGCAGCCATTTCGTAAACGGCCTTAATATGATCAAGAGGATATTTATCCCCGCAAAGCATATAAAGGGTATTAAGGGTTAGCCGAAGAAGCTCTCTGTCCGGTTGATTTTCAAGGGCAAGCTGCTCTGTAACGGAAGCAACGTAGCAGGCAAGGGCAAGGCAAGGAAGGTCACGTCTCACGGAAAAAAAGCTCTCGGCAAGAGTAGCGTCCTTCAGCCACTTGAAGTCGCCTCGCGCGGTGAAGGTAAATTCTCCGTATGCAAACTGTTGCGAAACGGGCATAAACCTGCTTTTAAGGGATCTTGCCCCCTTTGCGGAAACGGTTATCTTTCCGTATTCGTCGGTAAGTATAGTTAAAAGCTTATCGTTATCGCCAACGTCCGTTGAGCGAAGAACCAGCCCCTTGCATTTAGCGTCCAAGGAAGCCATATCAGTCCTTCGTGTAACCGAAGTTACGAACAACGGTGGGATTATCTCTCCAATTTTCCTTGACCTTTACCCAAAGATCGATAAAGACCTTGCATCCGAAAAACGCCTCAAGATCCTGGCGCGCCTTGGTGCCAACAAGTTTTAAGGCGGCGCCCTTGTGACCTATGATAATTCCCTTGTGGCTTTCCTTCTCGCAATAGATATTTGCGCGGATGCGGAGCATGGTCTTTTCCTCAAGGAACTCTTCGACAACGACTGCCGTACCGTGAGGGACCTCTCTGTCAAGAGTTCGGAGCAGCTTTTCTCTGATGATCTCCGCGGCGATCTGTCTGTCGGGCTGATCGGTTATCATATCTTCGGGGAACAGCCAGGGCATCTCCTGCGTGTGCTTTGATGCTTCCTCTATAAGAATATCCACGCCCTGATTGTTCTTTGCGGAAAGAGGCACCACGGCAGCAAAATCGAACTCCGCAGAATATGCAAGAATGGTATCACCGATCTTCTGTGCGTCAAAGGCATCCGTCTTGTTTATTACAAGTATGGCGGGAATCTGGCACTTGCGGATCTTGCCGATTATCTTCTGCTCTATCTCGCCAACGTTGCCGTGTGGCTCAACAACGAGGATCGCAAGATCGGCATCGCCGATAGCTCCCTTTGCCGCGTCCACCATAAACTTACCCAGATCGGTTCTGGGATTGTGTATGCCGGGCGTGTCAAGAAAAACGAACTGCGTTTCTCCAACCGTGTGTACTCCCATTATCCTGTTACGGGTAGTCTGTGGTTTTTTTGAAACGATGGCGATCTTCTCACCCAGTATTGCGTTAAGCAAGGTTGATTTTCCTACGTTAGGTCTTCCAACGATCGATATATAAGCAGATCTCATCATTTTACCTCCGTGGTGTTCTTAAGTCCAAAGCCGCAAAGCTCTGCAATGGCGCTTTGCCTTGCGCGCATATCCGCATCGTCCTCATCTCCCGTTTCGTGGTCGTAGCCAAGGAGATGGAGCGTGGAGTGAATAACGAGAAAGGCAGCCTCACGCGCAAAACCGTGTCCGAACTGCTCTCCCTGCAGCTTTGCTCTCTGCAGATTGAGAACTATATCACCAAGCTCAACGGCTCTCCCGGGAACGAACGGATCGTTTTCATCCATCATCGGGAATGAAAGAACGTCCGTAGGCTTGTCTATATTTCTGAATTCGCCGTTCAAGGCCTTTATTCCCTCGTCGTCTGTAAAGGTGACGGAAACGTTGCAATCTCTGCCAAAATCCTCAAAAGCGAGAGTCTCCTTAATGGCAGTACGCACAAGCATCTTGAGATCGTACTTTACCTTGATCTCGCTCTGTTCATCTGAAAAGAAAATTCTCAAATTCATTATCTCATTCCCCGTCTGACTCTGTATTCGCCCTTTTTTTCGTCCTGTCGGGCGTTTGATTTTTCGTATTTTTCATAGGCAAGTATGATCCTTTGCACCAGCTTATGGCGCACAACGTCCCGCTCCGTAAACCGGTGTACGGCAATGTCCTCAATGCCCTCAAGGATCTTTACCGCCTCCGCAAGACCGCTTCTTCTGCCAATGTTAAGATCTGTTTGCGTAAGGTCACCCGTAACGACGGCACGCGAATTATTGCCGAGGCGAGTAAGGAACATCTTCATCTGCTCGGGAGTTGTGTTCTGCGCCTCGTCAAGAATAATGAAAGAATCGTCAAGCGTTCTTCCGCGCATATACGCAAGCGGCGCGATCTCTATGGTATTACGCTCAAGATGCTTTGCGTAATTTTCGGCACCGAGCATCTCGTAAAGAGCATCGTAAAGGGGACGCAGATAAGGATCGATCTTGTTTTGAAGATCGCCGGGCAGAAAGCCCAGCTTTTCTCCCGCTTCGACCGCAGGTCTTGTCAGCACTATTCTGCTTATTTCCTTAGCCCTCAGTGCCTTAACTGCCATAGCAACGGCAAGAAAGGTCTTTCCCGTACCCGCAGGGCCGATACCGAGAACCACGGTGTTCTGCCTGATCTTATCAACGTATCTGCGCTGGCCAACGGTCTTTGGCTTTATTGGTCTTCCCTTCGCCGTAACGCAAACGCAGTTATCGTCAAAGCCCTCAAGCTCTGCTTTCTTTCCGTCCTTGACCATACCTATAAAGTATTCAACGGTCTGCTCGCTTATGGTCTCGCCGTCGATTGCGGTGCGCGACAGAAGCTCTATCACCTCGCAGGCATCCTTGACAGACGCCGCATCGTCTCCGCTTACGGAAACGCAGTCGGCTCCCTCATCAGATTGACTGCGATTGACAATGCGCACGTCAAAGGCGTCCTCGATCAGCGAGGCGTTTTTATCGAAGCTGCCAAAGATGGCGGAGGTGATACCGCCCGATGACAGATATACGTTATTTTCAGCCATTATAACCTCCGTTTTAAGGCTCTGCCGTAAACGGCATTTCATCAGAAACGTTTTCCTCGCAAACTGCGTACAGCTTTACGGTAACTCCGCTAGCGTCGCTTACCGCCGATATTCTTTTTGATATCAGCTGCAGCTCACCGATGGAAAACAGGCGTTTGTACGCCTCCTTTTCTGCCGCACGAAGAGCATCCGCCTCGGAAAGCGACACAGAGCTTACCGAGCTTTCGGAAATATATTCCGCATCATACAGCACGGGAAGTGAAAATCCTTTAAAAAGAGAAACACTCCCTCTTTTATGGATTATATCACAGTCTTGCCCGTCAAGTCCATATCTTAACGAAAAAATAATTGATTTTCCGTATAAACCAATGGTTAATTTACTCATTTTTCCTTGCTTTACGGTGATTTTTTCTGCTTTTAAGGGCTGATATACCTCAACCTCGTGCTCGGTTCTTGCCAATACTCGCGCGGAAGCCTTAACGTATGAAACGTCACCGTCTCTTTCCTCAATGATACCGGAGA
The DNA here is from genome assembly GCA_015064505.1 of Oscillospiraceae bacterium. GTDB lineage: Bacteria > Bacillota > Clostridia > Oscillospirales > CAG-272 > RUG12395. Next base: position 33,155 of record SVSB01000014.1, on the reverse strand, counting down.
CTAAAAGCTCGCCCTTTCTTACCGTCTCTCCCACCTTTACCATGGGCTGACCGCGCTCCACTGTCATCTCTGTAATTATCCCGTCGTTTGCCGCAATAATGTGCGAATAACCGTAGCTTTCGTCTTTGTACGGCATTCTTGCCGCTTCGGCAATTACTACCTTTGCCCGCATACCGATAAGGTTAACGCTGATCCATGCAATATCCTTTGATATTGACATAGCCTCAATACGCACCTTGTCGTTATCAAGACTTTTTAACGGCATTCCTTCATGCACTCCGCATTCCTTCAAAACCGCCTTAACTTCCTCGTCTGTCATATTAACGTTGCCTTCAACTTCTATTGACCATAGAATAGAAGAAAATAATGCTAATATCACCAGAAAGATAATTATTCCGCAAAGAACTCCGTATCTGCGTTTGTAGCCGTAAAAGGCTCCTCTTTTTCTTTTACAGCCGATGCCGATGCTTTCAAGACGCGAGGATAGAGCTCCGTACAGACATTCATCTATACAGAAGCAACTTATACCGGGATCTGTGCTCAGACAACGGGCATAACGTCCCGCCTTTATGGCAACGTCAAAAACGATGCGACTGCATTCCCCGTCGGTTGTTATAATTATTCTTCTTTCCGGCAAAAACCGCGCAAGCTTAATTTTATTCATGCGCGTACCCCGTAAAGCTTACTGCCTGTATCCTGCCGCACACGGAAACCGTACCGCCCGCATAGGAAACGCAGGAAAGCTCTTTGCCGCATATAAACAGCTCTTCCCCGTTAACGAGAGCAAGCTGCACCGCTTCGTCCCGTGAGCAAATTACCCCCCTGACACCACAAATTATTGCGCCTCCCCGATCACGCATCTCAAGGCTGAATCCGCTGAACTGCTCGTATATTTCCGAAAATTTTTTCTTGATTTGCAAACTTATCTTCATCTTTACTCCGTTCTACGTGTAGAAGTATTACATATAATACTGTAAATTATATGAACGGACGGTCATTAAAATGTCAACGAAGGATTCCTTGAGCCGCTACGCTATCGTTTTGACGTGCTTGATACTGATTCCTCTTGTGACGGTAACGGTGGATTCGGAAAATGCCGCAAAAGAAGCTATGAATACGGCTCTCGAGCGGGTTCTGCCCGTACTGATCCCCTGCTTCGTTCTTTCAAATATAATCGGCGCTACTTTACCCGAGGGAAATGGGCGGCTTTCAATTTTTACCGTTTACTCGGTCGGCGCCACGTGTGGCAATCCGATCGGAGCCGTGCTGACGGAAAAGCTATATCAGAGAGGCTGTATAAGCAAAAAGGAAGCATCTCTGCTGCTCCCATTCTGCTCACATACTTCTCCCGCGTTTTGCATATGCATAATCGGGAAAGCAGTGCTTGGCTCAAGCTTTCTCGGAGGCATAATGTGGCTTTTTTCTGCAATCACGGGACTTATAGCAACTATAGTATTATCAAAAAAGGCGAAAACTACCGCATCACCGCCAAAAGAAGAAATCCCCGATATCAGAAATGCAATAAATACGGCAATTAGGAACTCTGCATCAGCTTCATGCAGCGTTACGGTTTTAATGGTCTTTTTTACTTCCCTCGGAAGCTGCCTTGGCACTGCATTCAATATGTCTGAGGAGGTGTATGCATTCTTTATGGGTTTTCTGGAGTTAGGCAGTGCAACCCTGGTCGCTTCCGAACTCCCGATTCACCTCCGTATAGCCGCCTGTGCGTTCAGCGCCGCATTTTGCGGTCTTTCGGTATTTTTCCAGATATGCGCTTGCGCACCGAGCATACCTAAATATCCATATTTAGTAATTAAATGCCTTATGGCGGGAGTTGCTTTAATACTCGCATCAGTATTTGCGCCAAATTTCGACATTGCTATTGAAAACCACGTATTTTAGTGTTAAAATATAAAAAAGAATCAAAATTACGTGAGGTTACCATGGCAAAGCAGAATGATGAGTTGCGCATCTGCGCATATTGCGAAAACTCCATACCATCCACTTTACCCGACGAATTTATATGCCGCAAAAAGGGTGTGGTCAGTGCCACAGCTAAATGCCGAGCTTTTGTCTATGACCCACAAAAGCGATGCGTGCGTCCCAGAAATAATAACGAGTAAAAAAACTCCCGCGACCGTTGCCGATCGCGGGAGTTATTTTTATTTAAGGATAAACTTGTCAAGCTTTGCCATAAGCTCATCGCAATCATCGGAATGAGCGGTGAGGGCTACGGGGTTAAGCAGGTCAAGGCTGAAGATACCCATAATGGACTTGCCGTCAACAACGTATCTTCCGGAAGAAAGATCAATATCGATATCAGTGGAAGCCACTGCGTTTACGAAATCGCGAACGTCCTCAATGGTGTTAAGCTTAATATTTACTGTTTTCATTGCTCGGATCCTCCAATACGGGTATAAGTGAATACGTAAACGTCGCCGTCGGTAACGAGAGTATCGCCTGCCTTACCGGAATCGGGGGTCTTGCCGTTCTTGGTCCACTCCCAGAAGCAGGTAGCGCCCGTGGAATCGGTTGCGAAGTTTGCGTAGTTCTTGATGGTGCCGACGGTGGATCCGTCCTCGCTTGCGGAATACTTGATCTCGTATGCGGAGCAAGCCTGTGCAAGTGCATCAAGAATGGTGGGCCACTCGGTTCTGTTTCGGAGAATAATGGGAAGATTGTCGATAAGGATCTCCTCGCCCTTGGTATCGGTTGCGGCGATCTTTACGGTAACGTTGCAATGGATCTCTGCGGGAATGTTGCTTTCGGTAGTAACTTCACCGTTTCCGCCACCGCCGCAGGAAGCAAGTGCAAATACCATCATAGCGCAAAGCGCAAGTGAAATCAGTCTCTTGAACATAATATAAACCTCCTGAAGATTATGATAAAATTATAATACATTAACTATATTTTGTCAATAGAGTATTCAAAGTTGGATCAAAGGATATCCCCGTTTTCCCTGCGTCTTTCTTCACTGCTTGCAACGGGCGGCAAAGCCATAACCGGCTCTGCAACAGCGGGAGAAACGGCGTGAATTCCCTCGTATTCCTTCAGCTTACCCTTATCGTAAGCATCATAATCAAAGTGCGCGGTACAGAAAGCGTTGAACTGCTTTGCGCCCCAATAATTACTGATGCCCGCAAAGGTGTCCTTTGCAAGTGTTGCCGCAAAATAGGGGTTATAAGTGTAGGCTGCCGGGCGAGAACCGGGGGCAAGAGGCCTGTACACGTACTCAGCATCGGAAACCGCCAGCTGCATGGGGAATACTCGGTTCTCGGGTAAGGTTATCAAAGCAACCTTGATAACGTTCTCTTTGGGGCAACCGGAGTGAGCAAGACCTCCCGTTACGGAATCGTAAAGCACGATAACGTGGCAATCGCATTTTTCCGTGGGCTCCGTGCCCGCAACGAAGTATCCTTCCTCACCGATGCCTCCGTAGGGCTGGGTAGCATCATAACGGGGATCAAGATAGCACGCCTCGCTCATAAGCTTTCCGCTGTATTTGCAATAAGAAGCCTTAACAACGTTCGCGGGCTGCTCGAAGGTCTTCTTTTCCGCTGCTCCGCTTTCGATATCCTTGATAATATCCTCGTGAACAAGAGTCATTACAAGGTCCCAGATACGGTTGGAGGGGCTGTACCACAGCTCACTCGTCATGGTTTTGGGCGTTGCGTAACCGTACCATACTCCGCCAACGTAATAAGGAGTAAAGCCGATGAACCAGCGATCCTTATCGTCGTTTGAGGTACCCGTCTTACCGGCACAGTCGATCTTCTGATCAAGGGATATCTTAGTTGAAGTACCCCAATCAACTACGTTTTCAAGGATCTTCGTAACGACGTACGCGGTCTCCTCGCTGAACACGACTCGCGCCTCGTAATCGTTTGAGAGTATCACGTTTCCGCTGGAATCCGTTACCTCCAAATACGATCTGCACTTGCTGACAACACCGCGGTTCGGGAAAGCGGTATAGCAGGAGACCATATCACGGACGGTTGCACCGTGAGACAGCTGACCGAGACCGAGCGCGGCAAGACCGCGATCGGTATATGAGGTTCCGTCATTATAATACGCAACGTCAACAAGCGTGGGAAGCTTGAATCTGTTCTGCATATAGTCAAAGGACTTGTCAATTGTGAGTTTGGTAAGCGTTTTTAGCGATACGGTGTTCTTGGAGGTTGCAAGACCGTATTTTACGTTAACGAGACCCTCGTAAACGTAGGGAAGGTTATCGGGCCAGGGATCATTATCGTTTTCGCCGAAGTTTATGGGAACGTCGTCAAAAACGGTCGACCAGGTCACGATCTTCTCCTCAATGGAAGGCCCGTAGACCGCAAGAGGCTTAATGGACGATCCGGGTGGACGCAAAGTCTGGATAGCGTAATTGAGAATACGGTTCTCAGTTTTCTCTCCCCTGCCGCCGATAACGCCCAAAAGATCGCCCGTGAAGGGATCAATAACTACCATGGAGCATTCAGCCGCAACTCCGCTGGTTTTCTCAGGGAAGTTCGCCTCATTCTCCATTACCTTTTCCATCTTTGCCTGAACGTCGGGATCCATACAGGTATAAATGTTAAGGCCTCCGTAGTAGATCATATTACTTGCGGCAAGGCGGGTATATCCCTTCTTTTCCACAAGGTCGTTAATAACGTCTGAAATCACGGTATCGGTATACCAGGAGTTGGTTGCGATAGCATCGTTTGCAGTCTCGTTATAATTGATAACGAGCTTTTCTTCTATTACTATTATGTCCTCGATCTCGTCATCCTCGTTATAGATAACCTCAATCTCGGTATAAGCATCCTCGTATTCATCAAGGGTGATACAGCCGAATTCAAGCATAAAGTCAAGAATAAGGTTACGGCGATACGCGTTGTTTTCGGGATGCTGAACGGGGTCGTATCTGGTGGGGGCATTGGTGATAGATGCGATGGCACAGCATTCAATAAGCGAAAGCTCACTAACGTCCTTGGAAAAATACGTGTTTGCCGCGGCCTGCACGCCGATACAACGCTGAGAAAGCGGAACTATATTAAGATACAGCTCAAGGATCTCATCCTTGGTCTTTACCTTCTCAAGATTCAACGCCATCAGCATTTCCTGCACCTTACGCTGAATGGTTACGTCATCGTATTCAGTAACGTTTTTTATAAGCTGCTGAGTAATGGTCGAGCCGCCGCCGGTGGTATCGTCAAACCCAAGGAAGAAGTTGGCAACCGCCTTAAGAGATCTGATCCAGTCAACACCCTTGTGATCCTGAAAACGCTTATCCTCGATCGAAATAAAGGCATCCCTCAGCTCCTTAGGTATATCGGAAAGAGGAGCCCAAAGGCTGTTTTCGGTACCGTAAAGACGTTGATCCTCAAGCTCTACCGCTTCACCTATTCTGTTGGTGCGATCAGTATAATCGTAATAATAAAGCTTTGTCGTCTGGCTTGTACCGCCACTCATAAACAACGCTTCATCAACCGTGGGATCGATATAATTCTTGATATACACAGCAAAAGCAGTGCCGGCGATAATACCCGTAAGCACGCCGATAAGCAGCACCGTAAGAACAACGTTCACCACGGCGGAGAGCAGCTTCATAAGCAGGCTGCCAATGATCTCAAGGGCGTGAAGGATCTCATCTCCCCAGTTTATTCGCTTTTTTGCCGGTTTAAATTTAACAGGTGTGTGCTTCACTGTTGTATCCTTTCAGCGAATTTCAAGTATATTATATACCGTTATTTTGAATAAATTGTGAATATAAGCAAATAATATGGAAAAAACAATGAACGGAGCTGAATATGAAAATAAACGTTTTTGTGAAAAAGCATTTTGCAGAGCTGCTTATCACGGCAATATCCACCGCCATACTGCTGACGGCAGTAGTTTACGGACGCACCGTAAAACTCAACAGCGGTATAGACAAGCTGTACGAGGCAGTAAACGCAATGGCGGAGGATAGCGATACGGTATTCGACGAAGCGCTCTTCGTTGTAAGAGAAAAGGAAGGAAAGGTCGCTATCTTCGACTACCGAACGGGCAAGGTAATTGAGGAGCTGAACGTATATACCTATTCCCTTCCGCAGACAGACAGAACCTATCTTGAGAACGGAATAATGATTTACACGGTAAGCGAGCTCGTATCACTTATCGAGGATTACACGGGCTGATATACTATCACCGCGTTTTCATCACCGACAAGAAGCTTTAATTCTCTCATTAAAGCGGGGCAAACGTCTGCTCCGTAATTGGAAAGAGCTATATACTTTTTGGTACTTGCATCGTAAAAAAGCACTCTTACGCTACCGCAAAAGATGCCGATAAGATTCTCCGCCTTCCTTGCGGCAACCGAATCCATAGAAGGCACCTTAATGCACAGCTTGTCTATCTTACGGCTCTGCGGCTCCTCCGCAGAGCTTTTTTCGGGCGCAGGTCTATTTTGCGCGTTTTTCTGCTGTGCCATACGCATTGCCTGCATAATAGCGGCAGATCCGAAGGCACCACCCATTCCGCTTAAATTTGCGGGGCGGGGGTGATCGGGATTATTTGCAACGGCGGGTGCGGCGGGAATATTTTTCGGGGCAGTACCGTTACGGTCAAGAGACCTTAACTCCTTCACAAGAAGCTTGGGGCTTTCGTCCTCGCGAACGGAGAGCGTGCCGCTTACGGCAACCGCCGCATCGCTTTCGATCAGATCACCGAATCGGGCAAACACCTTTGGGAAAACGAGTATTTCTATTTCCGCAAATCTGTCCTCAACGGTCACGAAAGCCATGATCTCACCGTTTTTGGTGTTTTTCTTCGTGATCTTGCGCACGGTGCCGATGATAGTGACGTTTTTCCCGTCCATATCTTCTCCGTTATCCTCGTCAACGGATACAAGATCGGAAATGTCCGAATGTTCGATCTCGCTTACCGCATCGGAGAAATCGTCAAGCATATGACCGGAGAAGTACATTCCCGCACTTTCCTTTTCCATAACGAGCATATCCTTCATGGAAAACTCGTCAAGATCCGGATATTCAAAGCCGCTCGTATCCATTCCTTCAACGGAGCTGAACAGATCAAGCTGACCTGATATATTGCGGCGCATTTTTTCGTTTTGCATATCAAGCTGAAGCTCATAGGTTGCCATCAGTCTGCTTCTGTAAACTCCAAGACTGTCAAAGGCTCCGCACTTGATAAGCATCTCGAGTTGCTTTTTATTAACACCGTGCTCGGACATTCTGGAAATAAAGTCAGCAAAGGACGAAAAAGGCTTTCTGCTTCTCTCCGCGACTACTTCGCGGGCAAATTGAGCACCAATGCCTTTGACCGCAAGCAGACCAAAGCGAATATTGCTTCCGCAAACGGTGAACGCCACGTCGCTTTCGTTGATATCCGGCGCCAGCACCTTGATTCCGTATTTGCCGCACTCGGCAATATACGCGGCGGTAGAAGCAAAATCTCCCAAAACCGAGGAAAGGAGAGCCGCCATATAGAAACGGGTATAATGAGCTTTAAGATACGCTGTCCTATATGAGATAACCGCGTATGCGGCGGCATGGCTCTTGTTAAACGCGTACTTTGCAAAATTAGCCATTTCGGAATATATGCTTTCGGCCTTCTCTGCGGGGATGCCGCGCTTTGAAGCCTCAAGCACGAATTTATCGCCCTCACGCTTCATCACGTCAAGCTTCTTCTTGGCCATAGCACGGCGCACGATATCCGCCTGACCGTAGGTATACCCCGCAAGCTCACGGAATATCTGCATTACCTGCTCCTGATAAACGATGCATCCGTGGGTGACGCCGATAATATCCTTAAGCTTCGGTACGGTATACTCTACCTTATCGGGATTATGGCGGCATTCGATATACCGCGGAATGGACTCCATGGGTCCCGGACGGTACAAAGCAATGGAAGCGATTATATCGTCTATGGAATCGGGCTGAAGACGCATAAGAGTCTGTCGCATTCCCGCAGACTCAAGCTGAAAGATTCCCGCTGTGTGACCGCCGGAAACCAGCTTAAAGGTCTTTTTATCGTCAAAGGGAACGGAGGAAAGATCAAAATCGGGATATTCCTTCTTTATGAGCTTTTCAGCCGTGTCCATAATAGTAACGAAACGAAGTCCGAGAAAATCGATCTTAACGAGTCCAAGAGCCTCAACGGTGGTCATCTCGTATTGGGTTACGGTGGTATCCCCGTTCTTTGCTATGGGAATGTAATCCGTCAGAGGCCTGTCCGTGATAACCACGCCCGCGGCGTGTGTGGACGCGTGCCTCGGCATTCCCTCAAGAGCGGAGGCGATGTCTATAAGCTGTTTTATCTGCGGAGTGGAGCGATAAAGCTTAGAGAACTCCGCAGTTTCCATTGCGTCGGCTATAGTGGCGTTATACGCACGCGGCACCGCCTTTGCAACGGCGTCGCATTCGGAATAAGGCAGACCAAGAGCTCTTCCAACGTCTCTGATGGCTCCGCGTGCGGCAAGAGTATCGAAGGCAATGATCTGCGAAACGTGATCCGCGCCGTATTTATCCGTTACGTATCGGATGACCTCCTCACGCCTTACCTGACATATATCAATATCAAAATCAGGCATCGTTACGCGCTCGGGGTTAAGAAATCTTTCAAAAAGAAGACTGTATACTATGGGGTCAACGTCGGTAATTCCTATGAGATAGGAAACGAGACTTCCGGCACCAGAGCCTCTTCCGGGCCCCACGGGAATACCGTTCACCTTTGCCCAGGTAACGAAATCTCTTACTATGAGGAAATATTCGCAAAAGCCCATGCTTTCGATTATTGAAAGCTCGTGCTCGATTCTTTCGAGATAGACCTCGCGTGGGTGCTTTGCGTAATCTATGTGATGAGCCGCTTCCCTCTTTTTCAGACCGTTTTCCGCGTAATGGCGCAGAAGAACGGGAGGCGGAGTACCTCTCGTATCAAAGGTAGGCAGCTGCAATTCGCCAAAAGTAAAATCGTAATTGCAGGCATCTGCAATCTTAACGGTATTTTCAAGAGCGTTTTTATATCCCGAAAACAGTCTGTACATTTCGTCGCCGCTCTTGAAATAAAACTCGTCGGTTTCAAAACCGAGAGGGCGACCGTCACTTATTACGTTGCCCGTCTGAATACAAGTAAGAATGGCCTGCGTATAGGCATCCTTTTTTTCAAGATAATGCACGTCGTTTGTGCAAACCAGAGGGATACCCGTCTTTTCGGAAATGTCGGCAAGAGCGGAATTTACCGCCGCCTGCTCCTCAATGCGATGATCCTGTATTTCGAGGTAAAAGCCGTCAGGCCCGAAAATATCGCGCATTAAAAGTGCGTAGTTTTCAGCCTCCTCAAAATTACCCGCGCTGATCTGTTGGGGAATGTATCCCGCAAGGCACGCGGAAAGCGCTATAAGACCGCCGCTGTACTTTCTCAGCATTTCAATATCGGTTCTCGGCTTCGTATAAAAGCCTTCAACGTACGCATCGCTGACAATGCGGCAAAGATTTTTATATCCCTCGGCATTTCTGCAGAGCAAAACCAGATGATTGCCGGAAAAATCCCGTCTGCCCTCCTTATCCTTGCGCGATCGGGGAGCAACGTAGACCTCGCAACCTATTATCGGCTTTATTCCCTGCTCCTTGCAAGCATTATAAAAGGCAACGGCACCGAAAAGAGAGCCGTGATCGGTGATGGCACAGGCGGTCTGCCCGAGCTCCTTTGCCCTTCTCGGTATATCCTTGATGCGGCAGGCGCCGTCAAGCAGGCTGTATTCACTGTGCAGATGCAAATGTACGAACTCGTGCATGGGCGCCTCCTTTCCTAAAAACCGTTTCTCTTTTTGCGGTCCTCAGTCAGTATTTCCGTTATTTTTTCAAGCCTGTGGTAAAGTCCCGATTTTGAAACGGGAGGATTATGATGAGCTGCAAGAGACGCAAGAGAGGAATCGGGGTATTCAAGTCTCAGCCTCGCTGTCTCAGCAAGCTCCGGCGGTAATATGGAAAGCCTGTCAGCCTCCTGAACGCTTTTTATAAGCTCAAGCTGGTTTTTTGCCGCGTTAACGGTTTTTGAAATATTGCGAGTAATGCAGTTGGCAGCCCTGTTTGCGTCCGCAAGGGTCTGTTTTCCGATACCTGCATTAAGAAAATCAAAATACGAATTATTAGCGCCGAGCAGACCGAGGAAGCTCTCGATCACGTCTCTTCTTTTTACGTACAGATAGCTTTTTCCCCGTCTTTCACCAACGGAAAAGGATATACCAACCTTCTCCGCTATCTCCTTTGCACCGTAACAGGCGTGTGCATCTGCCGGCATTATTTGAAGATAACATTCCTTTTCCGGAGAATTCATGCTTCCCACGGAAATAAAGATACCTCTCAGCATTTCTGCCGTGCATTCGGCGCACTTAATATACTCGGAAAATTCGCCCTGCTTCTCAAGCATTATTCTTGCGGCTCTGGAATTGAAGCGCAGAAGTATTTTCTCGCGCTTACTTCCCACGTTCTCAGCTTCACGGGTAAACTGCTCGTGGATAAGCTTGCGCGCAAGCTCCTCTGCACATTTGGGAACAGCGAGAACCACGTCACCGTTCTCAAGCCTTTGAGCACCGTACAAAAGTCCGAAAACCAGCGCCCTGCGACAGCATTGCCTTTTGGTTTCTGCACCGCAAAGCTCCGTCTTAAGAACGGCATTCCAGGAAGTGCTGTTATTCAAGGTATTCGACCTCTCTTTCGATATCAACGCCGAATCTTTCCTTGACGGCGAGCTTCACCTTATCCGCAAGAGCCATTATATCGGCACAGGTTGCGTTATCGTAATTGATAAGGAAACCCGCGTGCTTTTCTGAGATCATGGCACCGCCAACCCGAGCACCCTTAAGACCGCAATCGTCAATGAGCTTTGCGGTAAAGTAGCCTTCGCATCTCTTAAAGAAGCTCCCCGCACTGGGGTATTCAAGAGGCTGTTTCTCTTTTCTTGAGTTTATCAGCTCATCCATTTTAGCGGAAACGGCATCGGCCTCGCCCGGAGAAAGCCTGATCGTACAGGATAATACAGTCAACGTATCGTTACCGTGAAAAATACTTTGGCGGTAACCGAAACCACATTCTGAAGCATTATATTCAACGATCTCTTTTTTTGTGCTGTCGTAGGCAGTTACCGTAACGGCAACGTCACTTAACTGTCCGCCGTAAGCACCCGCATTCATATAGCAAGCGCCGCCAACCGAACCGGGAATACCGTACATAAATTCCGCACCCGTCAGTCCCGCATTCAGAGCAGCTCGGGCAAGTGCGTTAAGAGATGCTCCGCTGCAAGCAACGATTTCATTGCCGCAAACGGAAATATCGCTCATTTTTTCGGTCCTGATTATTACTCCGTCGTATCCGCTATCCGAGCAGACCACGTTTGAGCCGTGACCGAGAACCGCATGCTTCAGACCAAGTTCAGTGCAAATATCAATTGCGGAGCATAGCTCCCCGTCCTTTTTTGGAAAGACGGCAACGGCGGCCTTGCCGCCGACGCGCATGGTGGTATGGGCGGCAAGGTCATAATTCAGTTCAATGGAGCAATCGGGAAAAATTTCGGAAAATTTCGTTACAAAAGCTTCGGTAAAGCTGTTCATACTACCTCAACCGAGAATGAATTTTTTAAAGGTCTTCTTACCCTTTCTGATAACGATACCGTCAGCAAGCTCTTCCTTGGTAAGAACTGCGTCAAAGCGCTCGATCTTCTTATCCCCGCAGAAGATACCTCCCTGCTGAATGAGGCGCTTTGCCTCGCCCTTGGAGGGAGCCATCGCACCGATAACGAGAAGCTCTGCAACCTGCGCAGTGCCCTCTTCTGAAAACGCTCCCGCATCAACGGTTACCGTAGGCATATTGGCGTTCTCGCCTGCGCCGCCGAACACGCTCTTTGCGGCGTCGAGAGCCTTCTGCGCCTCTTCGGTACCGTGAACCAGCTGAGTCATCTCAAAGGCAAGCTTTTCCTTGGCGCGGTTAAGCTCGCCGCCCTCAAGCTTCTCGTACTCTGCGATCTCCTCAAGAGACATAAAGGTAAGCATCTTCATGCACTTGATAACGTCTGCATCGCCAACGTTTCTCCAATACTGGAAGAAATCGTAGGGAGAGGTCTTGTTGGGATCAAGCCATACTGCGTTACCTGCGGTCTTGCCCATCTTGTTGCCGTGGGAATCGGTAAGAAGGGTTATAGTCATAGCATATGCATCCTTACCCAACTTCTTGCGCACAAGCTCGGTGCCGCCGAGCATATTGGACCACTGATCGTCACCTCCGAACTGCATATTGCAGTTGTAGTGCTTGAAGAGATGGTAGAAATCATAGCTCTGCATGATCATGTAGTTGAATTCAAGGAAGCTGAGTCCCTTCTCCATTCTTTGCTTGTAGCACTCTGCACGAAGCATATTGTTTACGGAGAAGCAGGAGCCGACCTCACGAAGAAGGTCAACGTAATTAAGGCTCAGAAGCCAATCGGCGTTATTTACCATAATAGCCTTGCCCTCGCCGAAATCGATGAATTTCTCCATCTGGCGCTTGAAGCACTGTGCGTTATGGTCTATATCCTCGCGGGTAAGCATCTTTCTCATATCGCTTCTTCCGGAGGGGTCACCGATCATGGTGGTGCCGCCGCCGATAAGAGCAACGGGCTTGTTACCTGCCATCTGCAGGCGCTTCATCATGGTAAGCGCCATAAAGTGACCTGCGGTAAGGCTGTCTGCCGTGCAGTCAAATCCGATGTAGAAGGTTGCCTTACCTTCATTGATAAGCTCTCTTATCTCAGGCTCGTCTGTAACCTGCGCAACAAGACCGCGTGCCTGGAGTTCCTCGTAAATTTTCATTGTTGTATATCCTTTCAAGTTATATTATTCAAAATCGTTATCAGCGTTCAGCAGATCTATTGCCGCCTTGCGCTGTGCGTCGGTAACGTTTATGCCACCAAGGATTCGCGATAGCTCTCCAACTCTCTCTTCGCCCGATATTTCTCTTACCGAGGATGAGTATCTGCCGTCAACGAGCGATTTGCTGACAACAAGATGGGATGAAGCAAGGGATGCTATCTGAGCCGAATGGGTAACGCAGAATACCTGCGCGTTCTCAGACGCATTTTTTAGCTTGATGCCGATCTTGCGAGCCGTCTTTCCCGAAACTCCCGCGTCTATTTCATCAAAAATCACGGTGTCAACGCCGTCTGCCTCGGCAAATACGCTCTTTATGGCAAGCATCACTCTGGATAGCTCACCGCCCGAAGCAATTTTAGAAAGAGGCTTTGGCTCCTCCCCGGCAGAACCCGCAAGCATAAATCTTACGGCATCCGCGCCGTTTGCGCCAAGCTGGCTGTCGTCTTCAGGCTCAACAAGTACGGTAAACCTGACGTTTGGCATATCAAGAAAAGCAAGCTCCGAGCATATTCTTTCGGCAAGCTCGGCTGCCGCTTTCCTGCGGGCGTCTGTAAGCAAAGAGGCTTTATCAAGGCAGATCCTTTTCAGCCCCTTAAGCTCGTCTTCAAAGCATTCAATATCTCCGTCTGAGCTTTCAAGCTGATCAAGGCGCTTTTTCGTGTCCTCATAAAGCTCGATCAGCCCGTCCGCATCCCTGCGGTACTTCTTTTTTAGCCGCTCTATCTTATCAAGACGGGTTTCAAGAGCGGTAAGCAACGCCGTAGGATCGCCGTCGAAGGTACCGATCAGCGAAACTGCGGTATCCGCAACGTCCTCGATCTCGTATTTGGCATTTTCAAGTCTTTCCGCCAGCTTATCGAATTCCTCTGTTACCTCTGAAAGAGATCTCAACGCAGTGATACTGCGATCAAGCAGATAAACGGCGTTTACCTTGTCTCCGCCCTTTAATGCACGATATGCAAATCCGGACTGTTTTTCAAGCCTTTCAGCATTCTGCAGAAGCTTTCTTTCCTCAAGGAGCTTTTGTTCCTCCCCGGGCTTCAGCTTAACGGAACCGATATCGCTCAGTCGGTAGGAGAGAACGTCCTGCTCCTCCCTGTCCTTTTCTATCTGCTTAACAAGCCTGTGAAGCTCTGCTTTCTTCCCGGAATAAAGGCCAAAGGCCTCTCTGTAATCTTCAAGCAGCTTGCTATCGGAAGCATACTTATCAAGCAATGCAAGATGCCTGCTCTCATCGAGAAGAGACCAGTTGTCCTGCTGACCGTGTATGTTTACAAGCCGTGCCGCAAGCTCCTTGAAGACCGACAGAGGGACCTGCCGTCCGTTTATGCGGCAGGCGGAGCGTCCGTCTGCGGTAATGGACCTCGATAGAAGGAGCTCTCCGTCCTCTGCGGCGATCCCCGCCTCGGAGCCGAGAGAACGCACCGCGTTATCTACGTTCGAAAAGAAACCGCTGACTTCAGCCTTTTCTTCTCCGTTTCTGACAAGCCCTTTGTCGGCCCTGGAGCCGCAAAGAAGACCGATACCGTCAAGTATTATGGATTTACCCGCACCCGTCTCGCCCGTGAGGGCGGTGAATCCGGGAGAAAAGTTTATATCGCAGCTTTTAATTACTGCAAGATTCTCTATATGCAGTGAGCACAGCATAGCCGCACACCTCCGATAATTTTCAGTTCATCTCTCTGATAAGCCTGCGAATATCCGAGCTGACAGCCTTTGCACTTTCCTCATCACGGGTGACGACGATAATTGCATCATCCCCCGCAACGCAACCAAGCACGTTCGGATCTTCGATACTGTCAATGGCGGCAGCTATTGCCTGTGCCATTCCGGGAAAGGTCTTTATGACTATCTGATTCATTGCATAATCTATTTTAGTTATCGACTCGGAGAGTGCGCTTTTGAATCGCACGTTGGAGCCCTCGTGATTTTTGGGAAGTACGTATTTATAAGTACCGCGAGGGGTCATTATCTTGGAGAGCTTGAGATCTCTGATATCGCGGCTTACCGTTGCCTGGGTCACCTCGTATCCGAGGCGGGAAAGCAGGCTGATAAGCTCTTCCTGAGTTTCGATAGTATACTTGCTTACCATCTCAAGGATCTTTTCTTGTCTTTCGTTCTTCATCTCTTTCTCCTGTTATCAGCTTATTTTAGCCCTGAGGACCGAGAAAAACTTGTTGTCTTTGATCTTTATCATCCTTGCGCTTTTTTCAGCGCCCGTGCAGATAGCCTTTGCTCCGTAAGGAAGTGGCACGGTAATCTTGCCGTCGATATTAAGAAGCACGTTATCCTCGCGGTCAAAGACGTTTTCCACCGTCATAACGCTGTTGCCGGCAAAAACCAACGGTTTTGCAGCGGGGCTGACACAGCAAATGGGGACCACGTTCATACACCGAAGGGCAGGATCAAGAACGGGACCTCCTGCAGAAAGCGAATAGGCGGTGGATCCCGTGGGGGTCGCAATAATAAGACCGTTTCCTCTGTATCCGAGCACCGACGCGTTATCACAGGATAGCTGAAGATCTATGCAATGCAGACCCGTTGTGTGCTGTACGACCGCGTCGTTTAACGCATTCTCGCAAAGCACGGTTCTCTTTCCCTCGTCCTCGATCTCAACGCACAGAGTCATTCTCTCCTCAATGCGGTAGTCACCGGATGCAAGTCGGGCAAGCATGGAGTATTCCTCCGGTTCAAGCTCCGCAAGATAACCCATTCTTCCAAGATTTATTCCTATCATGGGACAGTCGTTAGGAATTGCATACTCTGCGGCGTTAAGAATGGTTCCGTCACCGCCGAGAAGAACTGCGCCGTCAGCGCCCTTGTACATCTCATTCAAGTCGGAATACACGGTCGTATTCTTATGCTCACGCACCGCAAACTCGGAGGGGATCCTGATATTGAACCCAATTGAAACCAGATAGTCAAGCACGGTATGGAACCACGCAAGATCCCTGTCCTTATATTTATTCGTTACGAGAACTAAATCGTGCAGCTTTTTTTCCATATTTACCTCACGTTCAAAAATGCGAGATGGCGAAGTCCTGCTTTATCGTAAGTCTTTACGCTTGCTCCCTTTTTTGCATAAAGTCCGAAGAACTCCTTGTTTCCGTCTCCACCCTCAATGGGAGAAACTGTAAAATCCACGGGAACGAGTCCGCAAGCGTCAAGGCTGTCATAAATGCGGTAAAGAGCACGCAGATGCTTATCCGCCCCCTTGACCACTCCCTTGGATACGCTTTTTGCATCAAGCTCAAATTGCGGCTTGATAAGAGCGCAAACAAGTCCGTTTTCATTCATCAGCGGCGCAAGCGCGGGAAGAATGTAGGTCTGTGAAATGAATGAAACGTCCATAACGCAGAGATCAAAATTTCCTCCGACCTCTTCGGCGGTAATATATCTTGCGTTGCAGCCTTCAAGGGAAGTAACCCTGCTATCTGCAGCGATGGAGGGAGCAAGCTGTCCCCTGCCGCAATCAACGGCGGTGACGGATGCGGCACCGCGCTTTAAAAGGCAATCGGTAAAGCCGCCCGTAGAAGCTCCGATATCAATGCACCTTTTGCCTGCGGGATCAATGCCGAAATCCGAAAGAGCCCCCACAAGCTTATATGCGCCGCGGGATACGAAGGTCTCGCCGATGCTGACAACGGAGATATCCGCATCCTCGGGAAGCTCGGCACCCGATTTTTTTACGGGCTTGCCGTTAGCGTACACGCATCCCGATTCTATAAGGCGCTGTGCGCGGTTTCTGCTTTCAGCATATCCGAGCAAAGTAAGCAAAACGTCAGCACGCATCAGTAGGTTCTCTCCAATAAATAATCGCAAAGACCGATAAGAAATCCGTTATCACCGTATGGGGAAATTGCTCTCTTCGCTCCCTCGGAAAGTCTTGCGGCTTCCGCGCGTGCATCATCTGCCTTCATAAAAGTAAGGAAAGTGGCAAGTCCGCGCTTTGCGTCGCTTCCCTCCTCCTCGGCATCAAGCAGATCGTCTACGATCTGGAAAGCAAGTCCGAGATTTTGCGCATAAGCGGCGCAGTTTTCTATATCCGCCTTTTCTGCCTTGGCACATAAAGCACCCAGCACCGCCGAAGCCTTCATAAGCCTGCCTGTTTTCAGGGATTGCAAACGAAGAAGCTCTTCATAGGTTATCTCCGCATTCTCGGATGCCACGTCAAGCATCTGACCGGAGCAGATACCTCCGCGACCGCCTGCATCCGCAAGCTCGCGAACGGCCTTTCTTACGCATCCGCCCTCGGTCGAGGTCAAAGCCTCAAATGCAAGGCATATTAAAGCATCACCGCAAAGCAAAGCCGTGGTCTGTCCGTATTTTTTATGGCAGGAGGGCTTGCCTCTGCGCATATCGTCGTTGTCAAGCTCGGGCATATCGTCGTGAACCAGGCTGGAGGCGTGCATAAGCTCAAGGGCACAGGCAAAGGGCAAGGCCTTCTCTGCGTCACCACCAAGCATTTTGCAGACCTCAAGGCAAATAACTCCTCTGATTCTTTTTCCGCCGCCGAGAACGGAGTACCTCATTGCATCGGTAAGATCCGCGCAATATTCGGAGGCGGAAAGCATAGCTTCAAGGGCGCCCTCTATCATCAGCGCATCGGTCTTGACGGTTGCCGCTACCGATTCCTTATTCATCAGCTTCACCGCCGGTCAGTTCAATTATTCTTTTCTCAGCCTTATCAAGCTCCTCCGTGCAAGCGCGAACCAGCGCAACGCCCTCCTCAAAAAGGGCAAGAGAATCGGATAGAGGTGCTTTGCCGTTTTCAAGATCCTTAACTATCTGCTCAAGTCTCGCAACAGACTCTTCAAAGCTCATTTCTTTCTTTTCAGCCATTTTTTTCATCTCCGTAAAAAAGCTCGGTATTCGTTACGGTTGCCTCGGCAATACCGTCTGCAAATCTGAGTATCAGCTCGTCTCCCGCCTTAAGGGAGCCTGCGCCCTGCACGGTCCTTCCCTCGCCATCGGAGGCAAGCACGTAGCCTCTGTCTATAACGTTCAAGGGGCTTAAAGCGTTCAGCCCGGAAACGAGGGCCGTAAGCCGCGCATTTTTTTGAGTTTTAATCTTCTCCATTCTGCTCATAAGGAGGCGATGAATGGATTCAAGCTCTTTTCTGCGCCATTCAATGCTTCCAAGAGGAGAACGCATAACGCCGCGCCCTGCGAGGGAGTCTATATATTGCCTCAGATCCGAAATGCGGGATATGAAGCTGTTTTTCATCGAGGAATCCAACGCCGCAAGTCTGGCGGTATACTCTGCCCTGTCGGGCACTGCAAGCTCTGCGGCTGCGCTTGGAGTGGGAGCGCGAACGTCGGCAGCAAAATCGCTGAGCGTAAAGTCCGTCTCGTGACCGACGGCGCTGATTATGGGGATCGGACACGTCGCGATATCGCGCACAAGCATCTCGTCGTTAAAAGCCCACAGATCCTCAATGGAGCCGCCGCCGCGACCTATTATGACCGTATCAACCTTTCCCTTTTCTATCATAAGAGCGAGAGCACGGCGAAGCTCTGCCGGTGCCTCGGTCCCCTGGACGGATGCTCCGCAAAAGACGATCTCGGCAAGAGGCCATCTTCTTGTCATTACTGAGATAATATCCCTTACTGCCGCTCCCGTTTTTGAGGTAATAACACCCACACGCCTCGGAAAGCGAGGAAGCGGCTTCTTGCGGCTCTCCTCAAAGAGGCCCTCCGCTTCAAGCTGCTTTTTCAATCTTTCGTACTGTTGCCAGAGAGAGCCTGCGCCGTCACGAACGAGGCGGGTTACGTACAGCTGATACTGCCCTCCCTGGGGGTAAACGCTTATCCGTCCGTAAGCCTTCACGGCCTCCCCGTCCTTTGGCTCAAAATCAAGCGTCGCCGCAGCGGAGCGGAACATTACCGCCTTCATCTGCGCGCCCTCGTCCTTTAAGGAAAAATAGAGATGACCGCTTGCGTAGTGAGCCTTAAAATTGGAGATCTCACCGCTTACAGCGGCATAGGAAAGCACCTCGTCGCCGTCAACGAGCTGTTTTATATATGAGGTTATCTCGCTGACTGTCAAGGTATCCTTCAAGGCTATTCTCACTTTCCTTCAAATTTTTCCTTTGCAAGATATGCAATACCAACGGCATTATCAGCCGATAGCACGGGGGGTGCAAAATATATGCCGTCTATATCTGCAAGACGGTCCTTGATAAGAGAATTGCTCATAACGCCGCCGGAGCATATAACGGGCATTCTGCCGTAAGCTTCAAGCTGTGCCTCAATCGCTTTATGAAGAGAACGGGCAATGAACTCCAGGCACATATAGCTGACCTTGGCCGCATCACCGCTTTGAGCGTATTCTTTTTGGAGTATGTTCTGTAATCCGGACAGATTAAAATACGTTCCCTTTACCGAGAGCTTAAGTGAAGGGCATTTTTCTTTATACGTAAGAGCGGCTTTTTCAAGGTGAGGGCCGCATGGAAAGGGCATTCCCAGCATAACGCCGGTCCTGTCCACCGCCTGACCTGCGCAAAGATCTGCGGTGCCGCCCGTAATATCGCAATCGAAGCCGTTTACACCCTTCTCGCACAAAAGCATCTCCGTGGTACCGCCCGAAATATGGAGCGCGGTAAACTTGCCGTCAAAAACGGGAATCTCTGCTCCTGCGATTGCGGCGCGTACGTGTCCGCATTGATGAGAAAAGCGGTAAAGAGGCGTTTTGCTTGCCGTGGCAAAGGCTTGCGCGGCGGAAACGCCCGCAAGGAAGCAGGGCATATAGGAGCCTTCCTTATTTCTCGGCTTGGCGGAAACTCCAACGGCGAGTATCTCACCGTCCATATACTCATTCAATCGCAAAAAAGCGTCCGGTAAATTTTTGGTATGCTCAAAAAGCGCCGCTTGCTGGCGCAGACCAAGCTCACCCTCCTTTACCGGAAGCGGCAATTTAATATTGGCAACGATCCTTCCATCGGTATCGACAAGGGCAACGCTGGTGGTGTAGTTGCTGGTGTCAACACCTGCAAACAAGCCTTTCATTTACGCCTCGCAGCCGTTACTCTTGGCTATGCTGTTAAGCACGCCGTTAACAAATGAGGCAGATCCGTCCTCTGCATACTGCTTGCAAAGCTCAACAGCCTCGTTAATGGCTATGCTGTACGGAAGTCTCGGCTCCGCATAAAGAAGCTCGAACACCGCAAGCCTGAGAACGGCAAGAGAAACGCGGGATATTCTCTCAACTCTCCAGCCGCAGGAATGCTTTTCTATCTCGGAATCTATCTCCGAAAGCTTTCCGCAGATTCCAAGAAAGCAGGTATCTATATAACTGTCCTCCGGAATCTCTCTTTCCGCGCGCGCTGTCGCAAGTATCTCCTCAGCGGTATCCTCGGAGGAATGGAAACCAAGCTCAAAAACAAGGCCGATCACGGCCTCTCTGGCGCTTCTTCTGCTGACCATAAGTAAATTCACTTTCATAATTTTTCATAGATTATCGGATTTTATTAATTATACTAAATAATTATGCAAAAGTCAATCTTGATGACGTATAATTTATTATTAAATATAAGTTTATTCTACTAATTTGAAATTGTCACTTGATAATCACTTTTATGTGTGATATTATTATACAGTAACACATAGGAGGATACTATGGGCAAGTACCTGAAAAAATCACTTACCAATGCGTGCATCATCTTTACCGCAATGGTGTTTATATTCTATCTCTTCGGCTTTTACGCAAGCAATGCACAGCAGCCTGCCATGACCGCAGATATGATAACCGCGCTGTTTCTTGCTTCCCTTTCCTTCAGCATTTCCGCGATCCTGCTGAAATTCAAACGCATTCCCGCCTTTCTTGCATACGCGCTCCATTGTATATTGTGCGTTCTTACCGTTTTTCTGCTATACGTTAATGTTCTTGGTAACGGAGCAACCCCCGCAGGCAAGATGGTATGCATAGTACTCAGCATTGCCGCTTACGCGGTGATCATGGCCGTCCGCGGTCTTATTATTTCCGTTTTGAACAAAAGGAAGGACGACTGATGACCATGCAACAGAATCCGGGCGGCAATCGCGTGCCGCATAACGGCAGCGAATCACTGCTGAATAAGATACTTATCATACTTCTTTGCGTTACTATTGCTGCAGTAGTTATTCTGGGGCTATTATTTGTGAGTCGCCTCTCCGCACCCGTGACTGAAACACCCGTTACGAGCGGAGTTACTACCGACAGTCTTCCGATAACCGACGCGCCCGACGCAACCGACGTGCCCGCAGGTACTGGTCCCGTAACCACGACGTCGCCGATAACAGACGCCCCCGCAACGGATTCCCCCTCAACCGAGCCTCCGGCAACGGACGCACCGTCAACAGAGCCGCCCCCCTCCGGCGACAGCTATACGGTATTCATACCCGAAAGCCCCGATGCGGGCGTTGATTATCTGAAGAACTTCGTATTTCTCGGAGATTCCACCACCTACCATATGCACCACTACAGTGATCTTGACGATACGCAGGTGTGGGTGCCCGCAGGCGGAACTCTTGAATTCAGCGATATGACGAACAAGTCCGTTGCCCTTCCTGTTGATGGCGTTCATTACGCCGACTGGACCGACGTGCGCATCTCTGAGGTGCTCTCAAAGGTAAAGCCCAAGGTGCTTGTCGTTACACTTGGAATCAATTTCTCCGCATATTACAACAGCGAAGATTACGGTTGGACCTCGGCAAAAAAGGAAGAATACTTCAAGCTTCAGGTAAAGAACGTTTACAATATGGTGAAGGACAACTCACCCAACACCGTTCTCGTTTTCCAATCCATCTACCCCGTAATTGACAAGGCTCTCATTGATAAAGGATCACCCATCCGTCAAGCCCACGTAGACGAGCGAAACAAGTGGCTCTACGAAGCCTGCGAGGAGCTTGGAATACCCGTGCTTAAGACAGAGGACGTACTCAAGGACGCAAACGGTCAGCTCCGCTCCGAATTCAATTCCTATCATCTTGACGGCATCCACCTGAATCCCGATGCATACAGAACCATTCTGAATTACGTGAGAACCCACGCACTTCCAAATTTATCCAACCACTAAGAGGTCAATATGAAGAAATTTTCAAGAATTATCATCTGCTTGGTTGCAGCCCTCACCCTTTTCTCCGCGCTTATTTCCTGCGGCGGCGAAAAGACCTATAAAAACGACGTTGCCGTATCCGCGCTTGCCGAAAGCGGTGTGAAGAAAATATCTCTTGCCTCCAATCTTACCGAAGCAAGCGGCGAGTTTATGAGCTTTTACCTGAACGTTGACGCTTCCCTTTATTCCGAGTGCAAGGTAATGACACCCGGAGGAAGCTCCTCCATTGACGAATTCGGAATCTTCAAGGCAAAGGATGCAGACAGTGCACAGAAAATTGCCGAAGCACTCAACAAATATCTTGAAGGTCGCGTTGCTACCTGGGATAACCGTTACAGCCAATCGGAAAAGCCGAAGGTTGACGGCGCCAAGACCGACATCTTCGGAAACTACGTTTGCTATACGATACTTTCATCAAGCGAGCAAAGCGCGTTTCTCACCGCTATTGAGGATATGATCGCCGAATAAAGAAAGCCTTGGCCCACTTTGCGGTGGGTCAAGGTCTTTTTCTTGAAATCCTCGTTAAGGAGTCATTATGGGAAAACCGAGAAAAAAGAAGAAAAAATGGATAAAGCGGCACCACGTCTGGGTCAGGAATATTGCTAACGCAATAATCTATCCGCTAAGTTTAATCAAATACGGAATAAAGATCCAAAGGTTTGAAAAATACAAGGAACGGCCTCACCTCATCCTCTACAATCATCAAACCGCCTTCGATCAATTCTTCGTTGGAATGGTATACCCCGGTGCGGTGTATTACGTTGCATCCGAGGATCTGTTTTCAAACGGCTTCGTATCCAAGCTTATAAAATTCCTTGTAAATCCAATTCCCATAAAAAAATCCACCACTGACGTTCGCGCCGTGCTTAACTGTATGCAGGTTGCAAGAGAAGGCGGCACCATTGCCATAGCCCCCGAAGGAAACCGCACCTTCAGCGGCGAGACGGGATACATAAAGCCTTCCGTAACCTCGCTTATACAAGCACTAAAGCTCCCCGTAGCCATTCTCCGTCTTGAAGGGGGCTACGGCGTTCAACCCAGGTGGAGCGACGTTACGAGAAAAGGAAGCATGCGCGCATACGTTAAAACCGTGATCGAACCGGAAGAATACAAGGCAATGTAAGAAGGCGAGCTCTTTGCGCGTATTGAAAAAGAGCTGTACGTTGACGAGACCGATGCAAATGCAAGGTTCGTTCATAAGAGATCGGCAGAATATCTTGAGAGAGCTATATTCTTCTGTCCGAAGTGCGGTATTTCCGAATTTGAAAGCCACGGTGATGCCGTGACCTGTAAAAAATGCGGAATTTCCGCAAAATACGGAAGCGATCTGCGGCTTACCTCAAACAGCACGGAGTTCACTTATTCTACCGTGAAGGAATGGTACAAAGCCCAGACGGAGTACGTAAACTCATTGGATCCTTATGCTCTGACGGAACATCCGGTATGTACCGACAAGGCTATGCTCTTTGAGGTAATTCCATACAAGCGCAAGATACCCATGGGAGAGGTAAGCCTTGCTCTCTACGGCGACAAGATTACAGCCACGGGAAATAACGGACTGACGTTTTCATTTAACGACGTAAGCGCTATAGCAGTTCTCGGCAGAAACAAGCTGAATATTTACGTATACGATAAGATTTTTCAACTGAAGAGCCACAAGCGCTTCAACGCCGTCAAATATATGAACCTTTACTACCGGTACTCAAACGTTAAAAACGGAGAACGCGACGGCAGTTATCTTGGAATCTGACAAGTTAATGAAAAAGGATGTGCAGCGCACATCCTTTTTCATTGTTATTTTGTTGCAAGCTCAATTGCTGAATCAATATTTGGCACAAGATTTTCTTCACCTATCTTGGCTACAAACCCCGCTTTTTTCATTACGGAGAGAGGCTGCTCGTTTACGTGGGAAAGAATAAGCTTGATTCCCTTTTTCTCACAGAGAGCAAAAATAGTCTCAAGAGAGCTCAACGCGGATATATCAAGACTCGGAACCGTGCGCATTCGAAGTATAACGGTTTTTACGTTATCTTTAATTTCAATAGCAGCAAATTTATCCGAGGTTGCAAAGAACATGGGTCCGTCAAGCTCCACCACCTCGACCGTTGCGGGCAACGACTTAAAACGCACGTCGCCGTCAGCATTGGATTTCCAGGTGCGAAGATTGGAAACATCGGACATACGCTTCATAAACAGAATGGCAGAAAGCACCATGCCCACCTCGATAGCAACCACGAGGTCGAACACGACAGTGAGCACGAAGGTAAGCACGAGAACAAGAACGTCGCTTAAAGGCGCTGTCTTGCAGATCTTAACGAATCTGCGCCATTCGCACATATTGTAAGCGACCATAAAGAGTATGGCGGCAATAACGGGCATGGGGATCCATGCGGCGTAAGGCATCAAAAGCACGAGGATAAGAAGAAGCACGACGGCGTGAACCATACCCGCAACGGGAGTTCTGCCCCCGTTTTTGATGTTTGCGGCTGTACGTGCAATGGCGCCGGTGGCAGGAATGCCGCCGAAAAGACCGGATGCTATATTACCAAGCCCCTGGGCGATAAGCTCCGTATTTGAATTATGCTTATCTCCAACCATACCGTCACTGACAACGCAGGAAAGAAGTGATTCAATGCCCGCAAGTATAGCAATGGTAAACGCGGAAGGAATAAGCTGACGAACGGTATTGAAATCAAATTCGGGGAATGCAAACGCGGGAAGCTGCTTTGAGATGGTATAAAGATCGCCGATGGTATTCACCTCAAGCGGCAGAAGCTTTACCATAAGCACGCCGACGATAACTGCTATAAGGGATCCGGGGATCTTTTTCGAGATCTTTGGCCATATAATAAGAATCAGCATGGCAACGCCGCCAACAACGAGAGCCTGCCAATTGAGAGTTCCGATGGATGCAGCAACCGCTTCCAACTTTTCCATCGTTTCTATTGCGTGAGTGCCCTCGGCATACGTAAGACCGAGGAAGTCCTTAATTTGACCGATAACGATTGTAAGAGCAATGCCTGAGGTAAAGCCCGTGGTTATGGTAAGAGGGATATACTTAATAAGGGAGCCAAAGCGGAACACGCCCATAAGAATGAGCAGAATGCCCGCCATAAGAGTGGCAACCACGAGTCCGCTTGTGCCGTACACGGCTACGATTCCTGCGACTATAGTCGCAAAAGCGGCTGTGGGACCCGAGATATTCACGCTGCTTCCGCCCATCAGAGAGATAACGAAGCCCGCAACGATGGCGGTATAAAGTCCCTTTTCGGGGGAAACTCCGGAGGCTATGGCAAGAGCAATGGAGAGAGGCAAAGCAATAATTGCAACGATAATACCCGCCACCAGATCGGAAACAAGCTTTTTTGCGCTGTAGGTTTTCAGGGATTGAAATAACTTTGGTTGAAAAATCCTCATAATTTGACCTTCCGTTGAAGTAATACCAAAAGATTTTACTCCATTTTTCGACCTTTTTCAATAGTTAAAATAAACATTATTTCACAATAAATACAAAAATTTCGGGGCGGATGCGTGCATCCGCCCCGAAAGGCTCAAAATCTGATCAGGTCTCGGAATCTGCGGGGATCTCGGTGAAGTCCTTGTATCCCTCGGGAGGAGTAATGGTAACGTTACCGCCGATGTTAACGAACTTGATATCGGTATCAACGTTTGCCTTAACGTCAAGCTCCATACCCATCTCGTTCATCTTTGCGTCGATCACACAGCTCATCTTGTAGCCGCAGACGTAACCGTCCTTGTTCACGGTAACGGTGACCTTGATATCGCTGATCTTCACGCCGTCGGTACCAACGCCAAGCTCTCCAACGAGAGAATCGTAATAGGGACGGTATGAGTTGATGTACTCATCCTGAGTCATAACGAGAGAAACGGAACGGGTGCCGTCCTCGTTATTAACGATCATGACGCCCTCAAAAACACTCTCTGCGGGGCAGGAGAACACAGCGGTGAGGTCCTTTGCAATATCGTATTCTCCTTCAAGGCTGTCAAGATGCATCTTGAAGCCCTCGCCCATAGTAAGAGTATAAACGTCCGTTCCCTCAATATAAACGGTGGAATCAACGCTCATACCCATCATTGTTGTGTTAACGAGAGAGTAATAAACGGCGTTCTCGGAGTTAATGTCCTTGCCCTTCATCGTCATGGTTATCGGAACTTCCACGGACATACCCAGCATATCCATCATATCCATCTTCATATTTACGGTCTGCTCAAGCTCGATGTTCTGAAGAGCGGCGCTCTTTTCAACGGCAGAGGAAACGAGCTCGTAAGCCGTAGGCTCCTTTGTGCAGGAAGCAAAAGCAAAGCAGGAAACGATCATAAGAAGCGCCAGTGCAAGAGTAAGTAACTTTTTCATTGTTTTTCTCCTTAGAAGTATTTTTTTATAATTGATTTTCTTATTTTTCAGCCTTATAAAGCTTTGCAAGTCCGCCCTCGGAGGTCTCGCGGTATCTGCCGTGAAGATCTCTTCCCGTCTGATACATGGTTTCAACCACCATATCGAAGGAGATCTTACGGCTGTCGGAGAGGAAGTTTGCAAGGCTTAGTGAGTTTATTGCGCGCATAGCGGCAACGGCGTTGCGTTCTATACAGGGTATTTGCACCAATCCGCACACGGGATCGCAAGTAAGGCCAAGATGATGCTCCAGAGAAATCTCAGCCGCATATTCGATCTGGTCGATTCCCATCTCGTATAGCTCCGCAAGGGCGGCGGCGGCCATTGAGCAAGCGGTTCCCACCTCTGCCTGACAGCCGCATTCCGCACCGCTTACGGAAGCGTTCTCCGCTACCAGATTGCCGATAAGCCCGCCCACGGCAAGGGCGCGAATTATATCCTCATCGGAAAAGGCGTTTTTCTCCTGCATATACTTAAGCACTGCGGGAACCACTCCGCAGGAGCCGCAGGTGGGGGCAGTAACGATAAGGCCGCAGTCTGCGTTCTGCTCACTAACGGCAAAAGCGTATGAGCAAACAAGTCGGTTTTCCCTGGTCTGTGGACTTTCGTCAATATGCTTTTGGTTATAAAGGCGCTGTGCCTTTCTCTCCACCTCAAGACCGCCTGGAAGGATGCCCGTATGGGTAAGACCCTCGCGGATGGCGGCGCTCATCGTGTTCCATACGTCGTGCAAAAACTCGCGGAAACCCTCGCCCTCGCGCTCAAATACGTAATCGGAGATACGGATATTTCGCGCTTTGCATTTTTCAGCTATCTCGGCAAAGGAGTTTTCCGGATAAATATCCGGCGGCTCGCTTCCCTCATCCCCCGGTATACGTATCTCGCCGCCTCCGATGGAAAGATAAGTGCCTTTCCCGAGAAGCTCCCCTTCCTTGAAGGCAGTAAGCTCCATAGTATTTGGATGAGAGAGCTCTACCGTATCGTCCATATTAAAGACGATCTCCGCAGGAATAGGAGAAAGAGCGCCGCTTATGGCTCTGTCTGTTCCGTGACCCTTGCCCGTTTTGGCAAGAGAACCGAATAAAACAGCCTTAACACTGTCGGCATCAGGATATTTTTCGATAAAATCAGCCGCCGCAAAGGCAGGACCCATGGTATGGGAGCTTGAAGGGCCGATTCCCTTTTTATAAATATTTCTAACCGATTTCATAACTCACCAAAACTGTTTTTTTCAAGTATATCACGTTTTGCGCAATTTGTCTATAATAATTGCAAATTTTAAAGGGGATGCGGCGCATCCCCTTTAAAATTATTTAACGTGCTCGATAGCGTTTTCAATAGAGGTAAGTCCCTCGCGGAGGATATCCCAATCCTCTGTAAAGCGAAGGATCTCAAGACGGAAGGCAGACGGCCAAGCGGGCAGCCACTGGGAGGGAGAAAAAGGCGGAACGCCGTGTCTTCCCCATCTTGTATGGAAAATTGCTTCGTCCTGTGCTCCTGCGGGGCGCACGCGGCGGTTTACGTACATAGTACCGTCGGAAATGCACTGGCAAGCGTTTGCAAAGAACGCAAGTCCCTTTTCCTTCCAATGATTCTCACCCGTAAGCTCAGCAAGACGCAGGAAGGACATAACGTCGCGCAGTGCATACTGATCAAGCGCCTGATGGGCGGTGCTGACGGAGGTTGAACCGAAGGTATCGTAACCCATGGAGCCGATAAGGCTGTCCTCCGGGTATTCAATGGTGTAGTACATAAGCCAGGTGCAAAGATACCACGCGATATTCCTTGCGGCTTCGATATACTTCTTATCGCCCGTAATATCGTAAAGGGCGAGAGCATCGCGGAGCAGAGGGCTGGAGGATTCTTTATCTATGCAATAGGTGTCAAGGGCGCCTGCTGTGGTAAATCCGTCACGCTCCAACGCTTCGTAATAGAAATTGAACGCCTTAAGCGCGGAATCAAGATATTTCTGCTCGCCGGAACGCTTATATGCCGTAAGCATAGGAAGAACGAGGAAGCATCCGATGGTGCCGTCTGCCGCAAGAATGGAACCGTCGTAATCCCAGCTCTTTGCGTATCTGCCGCTTGCATCCTGAGTGCTTATGGCAAAATCGCAGATACCGAATGCCGTAGCAAGATATTCGGGCTTATCAATGCCGCACTGCTTTGCAAGGTCGTATCCCTCAAAATATCCGTCGGCGGCGCCGCCGATGTTGCATGCGTCTATTGCAAGCTTTATCTGTCCGTTCTCGTCACGGCGGAATTTTTTGCCCGCGAAAGCCTTGTGGCTCTCGCAAGCGCTCTCGCCCAGCTTCCACTTATCGGGAGTGTAATCGTCTGCGTAATATCTGTCGCGCCAAGGATCCCAGTCAAGGCGTGCGTCGATAAGGCCGTCCTGACGGGTTCCGTACTTTATCCAGGAATCGTGAACGTCGATACCCATCTTAAGTGCGTCCTTATCGCCGGTCTTAAGATAATGATAGAGCATTGCGTTTGCCATAGAAGCGGACTGCCCTACCCAGCTTATCTCAAAGCGGTTCACGGTCTTCATATAAGCGTGCTGGGCAAGATGCCACTGGCAACCCATAGTAAAGCCGCAGAATCCGTTTTTCTCCTCCTCGTAAAGGTAACGGGAATATGAGATCGCAAGATCGTAAAGATTCTCGGGAGTTCTGGGGGCGGCTATTGCGTGTCCGTAATAGCGCCATGCAAAATCAAGCAGCTTATCGTATTTAATAGGTTTCTTTTCTGCTGGATAAGCAAGAATTATTGCGGTAAACTCGGTTCTGGGAGTGCCCTCGCCCTGATATGCTTCACCCCAGAAATGGCGTTGCAGGGTCTTTGGTTGCTCCTCCTCGGGATATATAACAACGTGCTTTTCCCTGTCGCCCTCAAGATAGAGAGAGCAGGCGGTGTCCTCACCGATATCGGTCATCATTGCAACGCAAGCCTCGTCCGTTGCGCTGAAGGTACAGGAAGGAATGGTGCCTCTGTGCCAGGCAAAGGTCCAGGGGGTACCGTCCTCCGCACGGTCGCCAACGTACTCGGGGGTGGTTCCCCATCCGTTGCCGTTATAGCTTATTGAGGGTATCATAGTAAAATCGGGCTTTTTTACGGTGAGCAGCTCCATGCGCATATTAACGGTAGGCTCTTTTACCGTGCGCTTCCAAAGGAAAGCAAGCTCGTTTATACGGATAAAGCTGTCCTCTGCCCCATCGTAAGGCAGGATCTCCGCAGCCTTAACCCCGTCCGCTGTCAAGTACATCTTACAGTTTTCAAGCAAAATTTCGGTCTTCATAAGCTTCTCCTTACAAAAGATCAATATACGGTAATATTTTAACAAATACTGACAGAAAAAGCAACCGATTGCGGACGAAAAAACATAAATTATAAAAATCGGGAATTATGTGAAAACGGCACTCATGCGTGAGTGCCGTTTTCACATAATTCAGAACTTTCTGTTTATAATCCAAGTATGCGGTCTCATTCTGCCATCTTTAAGCTTTGGTTTTCTTGGGCAAACGTCCGGTTTTGGGCATCCGGTTCCCGATGCTCTGATGACCTTTTTACCACACCAAGTACAAATATACTCAACCGATACAGTTCTATTCATTTTATTCCGTTTCCGGCGTTATTCCGCGCTCCCTTAGCAGCGCACCGATAGCTGCCTTTTTCAAACCGGAAGAGGTCTTATATTTTCTTTCGAGAGTTCTGTCGTCACAATCTCTGTAGAGATCCTTATAATGATTAAATTCCTCCGCTCTTTTTTTGCATTCCTTCAACAAAAAAGCCGCCAACTTCTTTACACAGATCCCAAAATCCCATAACTTCACCTACTTTATATACGAGGTGTGTACGCTTGTGGGCGTGACCTGATATCTGACTCTCTTTTTGCAGCTTGGGCAGACCTTCTGTCCTCCCCCGCTTGAATTACTCGTTGTTCCAAGCAATGCGCCGCATTTACATTTAATTTGCTTAACTATCCTTTCCATTGCCACTATTCCCTCCTTTGTCAGTCCTAAAACAAGCAAGCGCAACAGATTGTTACATTTGCATTGTAACACACTGTTACAATAAAGTCAAGAAAGTTTTTGGAGAAAAGCTATGAGAATGATAGGTTTGAAGGAAATTCGCCGTCAAAAGGGATATAGCCAATTAAAGGTTGCCATGGATCTTAATATGACGAGAGAAGCAATATCGTACTACGAAAACGGCAAACGCAATCCCGACCTTGCCACGCTTCTGATTCTTTCTAAATACTTCGGACGATCGATAGATTATCTGATTACAGGGAAAAACTACGGAGAATAGACGGTATTTTAAATAGAAATGTTAAAAGGAGCACTTGCGAAAACTGTGCTCCTTTTAATATTGGTGATATTCTTTTAATTCTCAAAATCCGATCTTAACAACCCGTACACGCAGGCGTCAACTATTCCCTTGTTGCTCCAATCCGCCGCCCGTAACGTTCCTTCATACTTCATTCCGCATTTTTGCATTACCTTGCCGGAATTGGGATTATTCGGGTCGTGCTGGGATTCTATCCTGTTAACTCCAACCTCGTTGAAGAAAAACGGAATGATTGCCTTAAACGCCTCGGTGGTTATACCTTTGCGCCACCATTTACTGCCGATACAGTAACCGATATGTACCATATCAAGCCTTTCATTCTTTCCGACTACGCTGATGGAGCCAATGGGCTCTCCTATCTCCTTCAAAACGATTGCCCATTGATAAAAATCAGGCTTTTCATACCCCTTTATCCAATCTTCAAGAACCGCCTCCGCTTCGCTTACGTCCGTTGCGGTTTTCCAGCGCAAAAATTCCGTGACCTTCGGGTCGCTTTCCCAGTTTTTGAACATAGCCGTAGCATCACTTTGCTGAAATCTCCGAAGTACCAGCCGCTCGGTTTCAATTAAGACAGTTCCCTTGTGATTCATCATTTTAACTCCTTTCGCAATAACAAAAAGCAATCAGTTATGAATATACTGCACACCCACGTTGGCGGTCGAGGTAAATCCCGCCGCCGAAAAGGTCTTTTTGTCACTGACACAGTACACGTAGTTTCCGTTTTGGGCAAGGATGTAATAATCATCGGAATAAAGCTTGCAATACAGTTCAAAAACCTTTGAAGCATCCTCACCGGACAGACCGTATACAATGTCTATAAACTTATTCCCCTTTTTCGCTATAACACGGTCAAGGGAAAAAGAAAGCCCCTCCATCGACGTATACGTTTCTA
This sequence comes from Oscillospiraceae bacterium, assembly GCA_015064505.1. Lineage (GTDB taxonomy): Bacteria > Bacillota > Clostridia > Oscillospirales > CAG-272 > RUG12395. Next base: position 1,521 of record SVSB01000014.1, on the reverse strand, counting down.
TGGTATAATCTTTGTCTTCTAAATTTGCAATAAGAACGTCACGTTTTGGCACTATTTTATCGGGGTCCGGCACTCCGTCAGTTTGAATTGACGGTGCGCAACCCACGCAAAATGAAGCGAGCAACAATGCAATTAAAGGTATTAAGATCTTTTTTAACATCACATAACCCTTTCGTTTGGTAACTTAATATTCACATTGTACTTTGTTTTTTACTGAAAGTAAATAGTAAGGTGAGATATTTTCAGATAGCGCAGCAAAAATCGTAGGGACCGGCGTCCTCGACGGTCCATTGATAACGGCAGCAACATGGCACCGCCCTTGTTAAAAACGGGAGGCGAAACGCCTCCCCTACAACAAACATCATCGCACACCGTAGGGCGGGGTCTCCCCTCCCTAAAATTACAAAAAGCCCTGCCGCAGCAGAGCTTTTTGCATAGATGATCCCAAAAGGGTACTTATCTCTTGGAGTTTTAAGAACACTGTTTGATATCGTGAATATCGTGTAATATCGTGTGATATCGTAGCTTTATCGTGTGATTTCGTGCGATATCGTGAATATCATGAGTATCGTTTGATAAAGTGTTGCACCAAATTAGCACCAAGCTAACACCACGTATTAGCCCCAATCTGTTCGACAAATTGGAATTTATCAACCTGTGTTTCCCAATAATTTGATGTAACATTTAGCACAGTATTATTTGTCGAAGAAATCTGTTCTGAAATTTATATTTCCTTTTCCTACAAAGTATAGTCTTTGGTCTGTACCATCATCTTCTTCCATTTCAAACAATGCAACCTCACCCTCAAAATTTTTGATAATGCTGTAGCAATACTTTCCAAGTTCTTGATCAAATTCGGGATTATATTCTCTTACTTCGGCAAGCGACATAATAGAAACCATACAGGAATCAGAGCAAAATTCACCAAGTTTTTTAGATGTATCTAAAGAAACAACATCAGAGCCGATTTCATCTCCGTGTTCAGAAGTAATATAAGTGCAAATATTAAGTGCTTCAAGATTATCGCCGTATTCACAACGATGCCAATCTTCCTCGCATTTTACAATGTACATGGGATCAGTAATAATAATATCACCTTTAAAATACATAATTCAATCTCCTTTATAGTTTTTATTACTAAATCAAATTCAAGTTTATCGATTAGTTAGATTATACCATAAAAACGGCAAAAAGCAAATAGGACGGCTCAATTTTTTACAAATTGAACCGCCCCGCACCGTAGGGGCGAACTGTGTTCGCCCGCGGGAGACCACAGGTCTCCCCTACGAAAGCAAAAAGCTCTGCCAAAGCAGAGCTTTTTGTATATGAGATAAGAAATTATCTCTTCGAGTTTTAAGAACGCCGTTTGATATCGTGAATAGCGTGAAATATCATGTGATATCGTAGATTTATCGTGTGTTTTCGTGCGATATCGTGAATATCGTGAGTATCGCCCTATAAAGTGTTGCACCAAATTTGCACCAAGATCACACCAACATTCAACGCTGTTCTGCTCGACAA
>SVSB01000062.1 GCA_015064505.1 Oscillospiraceae bacterium | reverse complement strand
TCCTTGATCAAATCATCCTGGAGAAGCTCCGCGAGGTAACCTCTTTCGCCCGTAAGAATCCCGATGAATTCTACGCCCTGGCAACACAGAACGGTGAAGCAGAAGCAAAGAAGTTCTATCAGACAGCCGAAAAAGAAAAGACACGGATGGAAATTCGTATCAAGGAACTTGACAATATTATTCGCTGTCTGTATGAAGACCGTGTTTGCGGACGAATCTCCGCAGAACGATATGACACCATGGCAATTGGATACGAACAGGAGCAGGCGGAGCTGAAACAGGAGCTTGCATCCATCACGGAGCGTATTGACGAAATGGAAATGCGTGAGCAGTGCATTCGTGAGTTTATGGACAAGGCAAAAGAATATCTTGAAATGCCGAAACTGACACCCGAGCTGCTGCGAGTGTTTGTGAGAAAGATACTCGTGTATGAAAAAGAAGTCAAGTATTCACGGACGGCGGGTAACCCGATTGTGATATACTTCACCTTTCAGCCGAACTCAGCCTGATACGGTATAGAGTAGCATAGAAAGGGCAAGAAAAGTATATACCCGGAAGCCATCATGACTTCCGGGTATATACCGAGATTTATTCTTCGTTAAGGATAGCACACTAATCCCGGTGATCCTTTTTATTCAGTTCTTTTTGCTTCTGTCCGATACCTTCTCAACAGAGCCGTCGGGGCGCTGGATAACGGAATTATCCAGAATGCCGCGCAGGGAGGCGCGGAAGCCCTTGATATATTCCTCGCGGAGCGTTTTTTGCTCTGCTTTTTCTGCCTCGGTGAGGCCTACGGTCTTTGCCTTTTTGGCAAGCTCGTTAATTCTGTCCACTTTTTTCTGTTCCATTGTGCTTTTTGTCCTTCAAAATTATTCTTCGTTTATTCTATCACACGCAAAGCGGTTTATCAAGGCATTATTTGCAAGGCGTGCCAAGATCTGATTGATGACAGATACGTTTGTTTTTGATAAAATAATAATGGGAGGTGAATATGAAAAAATCTATTGAAGCAATCAACAAAATGAACCCTCTGTCTTTCCGATTACTGCGGTTTTGCCTTGGGGCGGTGCTTTGCTCCTCTCTTATTTGCCTTGTATACAGCCTTGGTTGCGGAGAATACGAGCGTGAGGTCATGCGTATGTATTGGTCGCAGGATCTGCAGTACATATTCACGTCCGTAAGTATTGCGTTCGGCGGGGCAACGGCATTTGAGATGCAGTTAAGGGCAGATCCGCGGGAGTAAATGCGTGAATTCCGTTGACTTTTACGTGCGGCGGTGTTAAAATAAGCTTGTAAATAATCTTCAAAGGAGAATTAAAATGACTAAAAGAATCATTGCGGCTGTGCTCGTGCTTTCTCTTGCACTTTGCGTGCTTTGCGCTTGCGGCACTACTCTTTCCGGTACTTATAAGACTGCCGAGGTGTTCGGCTCTTACACTGCCGTTACCTTCAGCGGCAGCAAGATCACCATTAAGGCTTTCCTCGCAGGTAACGAGGTAAGCAGTGCGGAGGGTAAGTACAAAATCGAGGACGGTAGCATTACCATCACCCTGAACGAGGGCGAAGAGTCTGATCTCAGCGGTTCTCTTGCGTTCGCAAAGAACGACGACGGCAGCATCAAGATCGGTCTGCTCACCTTCACAAAGCAGAAGTAAGTTTTATTAAAGAAACACCGTCGCGGGATCTTTATTGATCCCGCGACGGTGTTTTTGTTTTGACTGTAGAGAGTGTACACCGCATCCGTCAGAGGGAGTCTTGCGTTAGCCTTCCACATACACCTCATCCGTCGCTTGCGCGACACCTTCCCCTCAAGGGGAAGGCTCGGGCGAACACAGTTTGCCCCTACAGTTAGCCTCCCTGCGGAGGGAGGTGGATTTGCCGTAGGCAAAGACGGAAGGAGTTGCGTAAAGGGTCGTTTTAGATGGTGATTGCTACTGTGTACTCACACCTCATCCGTCGCTTGCGCGACACCTTCCCCTCAAGGGGAAGGCTCTCGTTAGCCTTCTCCTGTGGGAGAAGGTGGCAGCCGAAGGCTGACGGATGAGGAGTCCAATCATATTGCGCCGCAAGATCCTTTCTTAGATACACACGGGACGTCGAGGTATCGTCCACTGCTTAGATATACACGGGACGTCGAGGCGCCGTCCCCTACCATGCCTACCTGCTGAGTGAGCCTCTCAGAGGTTCCCTTTATTATCCTTTTTATTTATCCCTTTTGAAAGTTCTTTGGGGGTGCGGGGGATTTCTTTCAAGAAATCCCCCGCATTTTTTTCGTATTCTAACTGTTTTTTTCGTATTCTAACTTTTTTCGTATTCTAACTATTTTACTTCGTGCTCTGACTATCCATCAACCGAGCTTGAAGACGAACTTTCTTTCCCACTTATCGCCGCTTGCGACCTTTTCGTTGCCGAACTTATTCTCCCAGACGTGGTCGGTGCCGCTTACGTCAGAGGTTCCGCACCAGGGTTCAATAGCGATAATGGTCATTCTGTCGCCCACTCCCCAGAGAGTCATAAAGGGGAAGCCTTCGATGCCCATTTCCATATAATGACCTGTCTTTTCGGAAACCAGGCGAACGGTCTTGGCGTTTACGTTGCCAAGCACCTTGGGGCCTGCGTTGAAGAAATCGTTTGCAAGGGGAAGCTTCGTGCCGTCAACGAGGATGTCGTACTCGTCCTTCTTGATAAGGCGGGTGCCCTTTTCAAGGGCGTAATTTCTGATCTGCTGAGGCTGATCAAACTCAAGAACGCAGTCCTCGGCTTCGCTATCCAGATCAACAGGGCAGAAGAATGCGGGATGGCCGCCCAAAGAGAAAGGCATTTCCGCTTCATCCCAGTTAAATACGGTGAAGCGCTGTTCGATCTTATCGTCGAAAAGCTCGAACTCAACGCGCAGACCGAACTTGTAGGGGAATGCGCGGAGGGTGTCTGCGTTGTAGCCAAGCTGGAGGGTGAGCTTTGTGGCGCCTGCCTCAAGCACCTCAAATTCCATATCCTTTGCAAAGCCGTGCATTGCAAGGGCGTGCTGCTTGCCCTTGGCGATTATGCGGCTTCTGTCTATGCGTCCGCAGCAGGGGAAGAGAAGCAGAGAATGTGCGGGCCAAGCTTCGCTTGCTCCCTGCCACATATATTCAAGCTCCGTTTCCTTGGAGTAAAGACCGAGAAGCTCCGCGCCTTTGGTTGCAACGCGGACTACGTACTTGCTGTTTTCAAGAGTGAAGTTCATTTTTTGTTCTCCTTTATTGTAATACGGGCGAACGCAGTTCGCCCCTACGGGTTGCGAAATTGCGGTAGGGAAGACCCCTCCCCTACATAACGTGGATCATTGCTTATTTTCTATATCGGTGAGCATATTAACGCGGATCTCGTGGCGGCCGCCCTCAAAATCGGAGGAGAAGAACGCGTCGCAGATCTCGTGGGCAAGGCCGGGGCCCGTAACGCGGGCGCCGAGGCAAAGCACGTTTGCGTTGTTGTGCGCGCGGGTCATCTTTGCGCTGAAAACGTCACCGCAAAGGGCGGCGCGGATGCCCTTGTGCTTGTTTGCCGCCATGGACATACCGATTCCCGTGCCGCAAACAAGGAGACCAAGGCTACCCTCGTCTGCCTTTACAGCCTCGCAAACCGCGGAGGCGTAGTCGGGGTAGTTGCAGCTATCCTCGGAGTAGCAGCCCTTGTCCTCAACCTCCCAACCAAGGGAGATAAGGTGCTTTATCAGCTCGTTCTTAAGTGCGTGACCGCCGTGGTCACAGCCGGCGTAGACTTTTTTCATGGTTCGCTCCTTTATGGTAAATAATTAGTTTCCAAAACCTCTCAAGTAAATGGGAAGCAGCTCGCTTTCGGGTACTGCCTTTCCTGCACGGAAGCATTCAAGACCGCAGAGAGCAACGCCGTATGCGTTCTGGCGCAGCAAGGTTGCTGTGGGGAGCTTCGCTTTTATTTCCTCGTTTTCCATTGCCGCGGCGGCGATCTCCGCACCGTCGCCAACGCAAAGCACCTCGGTAATTCCCATTTCCTTTGCCGTCCTTGCGGCGGCATCGGCACCGTCGGCGGTGTCGTCGGTAAGTCTCGTCAGCTTGCCGCCCTCAATTTTAAAGAGCGCGTAATAAAGCTGATTTCTTCGTGCGTCCATTGCGGCGCAAACGTATGCGTCCCTGTCAAGGAAATTACTTGCCATGGCGAGCAGGGAGGAAACGCCCGCGCAGGGAAGCTCCTTGCCAAAGGCAAGCCCCTTTGCGGTTGCAACGCCGATGCGCACGCCCGTAAAGGAGCCGGGACCCGCTGAAACGGCGATAAGCTCCATATCGTCTATGGTGAGATCTGCGTTTTTCAGCATTATTTCAATGGCGGGAAGGAGCGTTTCCGTGGTATGTACTCCCGGTAGCTCCGCAAAATAAGAGGAGAGAAGCTTCTCGTCCTCGCAGACGGCGGCACAGACCGCCTTTGCCGTGGTATCAAAAGCAAGTATCTTCATTTTTCTATCTCTTTTAAGGTGATCTTTCTTTGGTCCTCGCCCACATATTCAATGCGCACCTCAATGCGCTCGGGGGGCAGGGCGTATTCAATATTCTCGCTCCACTCGCAGATGATGAAGCCCTCGTCAATATCGTAAAATCCCGTGGAGTACAGATCGTCGTCGCCCGTTATGCGGTAGGTGTCCATATGGTGGATCACCGTTTTTCCGCGGTAAACGTTAACGATGGCAAAGGTGGGGCTTTTCACTCTTGCCTCGGGGCAGAACACGGAGGCAAAGCCTCGGGTGAAGGCGGTCTTTCCCGCCCCGAGATCGCCCTTCATGGCAATGAAGCCGCCGCTTATTCCTTTATTCTGCAAATATTCCCCCAGCGCTCTGCCAACGGCTTCCGTCTCTTCTACGGCGTTCGTGGCAAAAACGGCGGGTAAAGTATCTATCTTCATAACTGCTCCGTAAAGTTTATTACCTATTTTAACACAAAGGGTGCGGAAAGGGAATACCTTTTTGAATTTTTACTGAAAATGATGCAAAAAGTGTAAAAAAGTACGGTTTTGTGGGCATAAAAGAGGGAAAAACCTATTGACAAAGGGGAGGAGGGGTGGTATAATGACTTTACCTCTGCGAGGGGCTTTTTTTTCGTGCAAAAAATCAGCACTCGTTTGAGGGAGGTACGAAGCGGTTAAAACCGCGAAAAAGTTATATATAGGAGGTGCCGATATGCGAGTTAAGATCACATTGGCGTGCAGTGAGTGCAAGCAGAGAAACTACGATACCAAGAAGAACAAGAAAAACGATCCCGATAGGCTTGAGCTCAACAAGTACTGCCGTTTCTGCCGCAAGCATACGCTTCACAAGGAAACCAAGTAATAGCCACAGAATGCCGTAACGCCGGCGGCGCGGCTTACGGGAAAAGTTATTTACATCCGCCGCTAAAAAGGAGTAAACCATGGCAGATAACAAGGAAACCGTAAAAAAGACTGCCCCCAAGCAGAAGAGCAACAAGCCCTCCTTCGGTGAGCGCATCAAGAAGTTCTTCCGCGACTACGGCAGCGAGCTCAAGAAGATAACCTGGAGCTCTAAAAAGGATGTTAAGTCCAACACTATAGTGGTTCTTGTTTCCATAATCGTGGTTGGCTTGATAATCTTCGTGCTCGACCTTGGCTTTTCCGCTTTGATCTCTCTTATCGGAAAGATCTATTGATGGTGGGCTGAATGAGCGATATCAATGCAACTCACCTTGGTCCCCGTTGGTACGTTGCACATACCTATTCGGGCTATGAAAACAAGGTAAAGGCAAACCTTGAAAAGATTATTGAAAATCGTGGCCTCGGTCACCTTATATTCGAGGTGGTAATCCCCATCGAAACCGTCGTTGAAAAGGACGGCGATGAGGAAAAAGAGGTTGAAAACAAGGTTTTCCCCAGCTATGTGCTTATTAAAATGATAATGTCCGACGAAAGCTGGCACGTGGTTCGTAATATCCGCGGTGTCACGGGCTTCGTTGGCCCCGGATCCCATCCCACCCCCCTCACCGACGAGGAGGTAGAGGCTCTGAACGTGGAGGCAAAGTCCTTCCAGCTCAGCTTCGGTATCGGCGATCAGGTGGTTATCAACAAGGGCATTTTTGCCGGCTATAAGGGACGCGTTGAGGAAATATCCGAGGATATGAAGACCGTAACCGTTCTCGTTGCCACCGGCCGTCGCGAAACTCCCGTTTACGTGGACGTAAGCGACGTAAAGGCGGATAAATCCGCAAACTAAATAAAAAAGGCGAAAAGCCAAATGAAGTGGGAGGGAGAAAAAACTGATTCTCCCGAGTAAACCACAGGAGGTATTTTAAGTTATGGCAAAGAAAGTAACAGCTTATATTAAGCTTCAGCTTCCCGCGGGTCAGGCTACTCCCCAGCCCCCCGTTGGTCCCGCACTGGGCCCTCACGGTGTTTCCGCACCTATCTTCTGCAAGGAGTTCAATGAAAGAACCCGTCAGGATCAGGGTCTTATTATCCCCGTTGTTATTACCGTATACGCAGACCGTTCCTTCACCTTTATCACCAAGACTCCCCCCGCAGCAGTGCTGATAAAGAAGGCTGCAGGTCTTGACACCGCTTCCGGTGAGCCCAACAAGAACAAGGTTGGTAAGATCACCAGCGAGCAGGTTCGCAAGATCGCAGAGACCAAGGCACCCGACCTCAACGCAGGCTCCATCGAGGCGGCTATGAGCATGATCGCAGGTACCGCACGCTCTATGGGTATCGTTGTAGAGGACTAAGGGAGGATTAGAAGATGAAAATGGGAAAGAAATATACTGCAGGACTTGCTCTTATCGAGAAGTCCAAGCTCTACGAGACTGCAGAGGCTATCGACCTCGTTTGCAAGACCGCAACCGCTAAGTTCGATGAGACCATCGAGCTTCACGTTCGCCTCGGCGTTGACTCCCGTCACGCTGACCAGCAGGTAAGAGGCGCTATCGTTCTCCCCCACGGTACCGGTAAGACCGTTCGTACCCTCGTGTTCGCTAAGGGCGACAGAGCTAAGGAGGCACAGGAGGCAGGCGCTGATTTCGTTGGTGCTGAGGATATGGTTGCAAAGATCACCGGTGAGAACTGGTTTGATTTCGACGTTGTAATCGCTACTCCCGACATGATGGGCGTTATCGGTCGTCTTGGTAAGGTGCTCGGTCCTAAGGGCCTTATGCCTAACCCCAAGGCAGGTACCGTAACCATGGACGTTGCCCGCGCCGTTAAAGAGGCTAAGGCAGGTAAGATCGAGTACCGTCTCGATAAGACCAACATCATCCACTGCCCCATCGGTAAGGCATCCTTCGGCGCAGAGAAGCTTACTGAAAACTTCAACGCTCTCGTTGGTGCTATCATCAAGGCTAAGCCCGCTGCCTCTAAGGGTCAGTATATCAAGTCTTGCGTAATTGCTTCCACTATGGGACCTGGTATTAAGGTTAACTACGCAAAGCTCGGCTAATCTCTCGGGCAAATTTTTGTGTATACTTCAGAGCGTTTTGGAAAGCAGCTTGACGTACGTAAGTACGCCTGCGCTTTACTTTCCAAAGCGCTCTTCGTCTACCCTAAAAATTTGCTCCGAGAGATTTTTGCTATGTTTCTATATACTTCAAATAGCCTCGCAGAGTGCCTTGACGTACGTATGTACGCCTTCGGTCTCCTCTGCGAGGCTATTTTCGTCTACCCTAAAAATTTACGGCGGCAGATGCCACAAAGAGTACGCCTGCGCTTTACTTTTCAAAGCGCTCTTCGTCTACCCTAAAATTTGCTCCGAGAGATTGCAAATTATATTTGAAGTCTCCCCTAAAAATTTACGGCGGCAGATGTCACAAAGAGTACGCCTTCGCCTTGGCGGTAGGGAGGTGCCGAGGAACGAGGCGGAGGGATTGCGGTGCGGCGCAAAGAACAATCCCCCACCGCTTCGCGGAGCCCCCTTTGCACAAAGGGGCCTTAAGTTAGTTTGCCTTACAAGAACACCTCATCCTCCGCTAACGCGGTCCCCCTTCTCCCACTGGAGAAGGCTCTCGTTAGCCTCCCTGCGGAGGGAGGTGGATTTGCCGTAGGCAAAGACGGAAGGAGTTGCGTAAAGAGACGGCAGAGATGGTAATTGTTTCTGTGCGCGTACTCCTTCAGTCTGCTTCGC
>SVSB01000013.1 GCA_015064505.1 Oscillospiraceae bacterium | reverse complement strand
TTTGCATTATATCTCTTCCGTTTTGTCCTCTGCTTAACATTCTTTCACCGCCTGTCTTTTCTTGCTTCTATTATACCATATCTAACGCAAAAAAGCCACCCCGTAGAGTGACTTTTTCGACAGACTGGGGAGTGCAAAGAAAAAACTTTGCACTCCTTTTTAAATTAACAAAACTTAAACATTTTGCAAAAAAATCAAAAACAATCAAGCCTTATAATAAGCTCACGAAAACAAAGGGAGGACGGAAAAATGCCAAAAATAGCAGATGCCAATGAAAAGATCGCGGAAAAGGTCGTAGAGGGCTACAAGAAGATCGAAAACGGAGTTGTAAACGGTTACAAAAAGATCGAGAACGGCGCAGTTGAGGGCTTTAATAAGGTAAGCGACAAGTGCGTTGAGGTGCTTTTCGCAAAGAAGGGCGAGTCCGTTGAGGATGCCAAAAAGCGCCTTGCGGGCGAAACAAAGAACGGCAAAAACGAGCAGTAAAACATAAATAAAAAATATTTCGGAGGAAAAAAATGAACAGAAACGACACTCAGTTTATGGCGCAGAAGATCCGCGCACAGTATATGGAAAAGCAAGCAACGGAGCTTGACGAGCTCCGCAAGCTTGATGCAAAGGTAAAGCGCCCCGCAAACACCTTTGCTTACGTTCTCGGCAGTATCGGTGCCATGGTTATGGGCGCGGGAATGAGCCTTGTTATGACGGATATCGGAGATATGGTTGGTATCACCGCGGATAATATGGTGCTTGGCATAATCATCGGAGTTGTGGGCCTTGTAGTTGCAGTAGTAAACTACCCTATCTACAAGGGCATACTTAACAGCCGCAGAAAAAAGTACGCCGCAAGGATACTTGAATTAAGCGAAAAAGTAATGAATAAGTAATCGGAAAAGCGAGCCGTTCACGGAGGCTCGCTTTTCTTAATTGCTTCCGTACGTAAAACACTTGCATTTATCCGTATTTTTTGATATAACAGTATAGGATACGGCGTTGCCGTAAATGCGAACGGAGATTTTTACGAATGTCGAAGCTTAAGTCTTGGCTGAAAAAGGAAACGGAGCAGACCTCCATACTGCTGAAAAGCATCCCCGCAACGGTGGTTACGCTTTTCGTTGTCAGCGTTATATGTATGAATCTGCTGGCGAATAAGACCCTTTTGCAGCTTCCCTGGATCGCCCTTGACGGCGGTATACTTATATCCTGGCTTTCCTTTATGTGCATGGATATTATAACGAAGCATTTTGGTCCCGGTGCGTCAAACCGCATCTGCGTGCTCGCTTCCGCAATAAATCTGCTTACCTGCCTCATATTCTTTACCGCCGCCGTTATCCCTTCCAATGCAAACGATTACAGCGGCTTCGACGAAATATTCGGCGGTACTTGGTTTATTCTCCTTGGCAGCACGGTTGCATTCCTTGCCTCCGCGGTAATAAACAATATGCTGAATTTTCTGGTTGGCAGAGCTATCAGGAAAAATCCCGACGGCAGGCTTGCTTTTGCACTGCGCTCCTATATATCCACCTTTATCGGTCAGTTTCTTGATAATTTTATCTTCTCCGTTATCGTTTTCGTGGGTTTTGCTCCCGTATTCTGGGACGGCTTCCATTGGACCGTACTGCAATGCTCCACCTGTGCGCTTACGGGCGCCGTTGCGGAGCTGATAATGGAGATCGCTTTCTCTCCCATAGGTTACCGCATCGTAACGAAGTGGAAGCAGGAAAACGTGGGCAAGGAATATCTTGATTATATGGAAGGGAATAAGACGATATGAAGGTACTTATAACCGGCACCTCCCAAGGTATAGGAAAGGCTATCGCAGAGCTCTTTCTTGAGAAAGGGCACACCGTTATCGGCATTGACAGACAGGATGCTTCCATAGATAACGCGGGCTACACCCATTACGTTTGCGACGTAAGAGATACGGAAAGACTCCCCGATATAGAAGGAGTTAATATACTTATCAATAACGCAGGTACTCAAAACGAGGACGATATTGATATAAACCTTAAGGCACTCATAAAAATAACGGAAAAATACGGAGTGCAGAAGGATATAAAAAGCGTGCTTAATATCGGCTCCGCAAGTGCACATACGGGCTCCGAGTTTCCCGAGTATTGCGCAAGCAAGGGGGGAGTGCTTGCTTATACCAAGAACGTTGCCATACGTATTGCCCGATACGGCGCCACATGCAACAGCCTTGATCCCGGCGGCGTGCTTACTCCCTTAAACGAGTGCGTTATGAACGATCCGGAGCTTTGGAAAGAAATAATGGACGAAACTCCTCTGAAAAAGTGGGCAACGCCGGAGGAGATGGCGGAGTGGGCGTATTTTCTTACGGTTACCAATACCTTCTGCACGGGGCAGAACATCCTTGTGGACGGCGGAGAGTCCATCAATTATCATTTTGTTTGGAAAGAGGATTAAAAACCGCAAAATATGGAAAAACGGCGGACGATCAATGGCGCCCTGCGAGTATAACTGTGTAACGTGGGGCGTGCATTGCACGTCCGTCGCTTTTTGTTTGGCAGTGGCGCACAATAATTTAAAAACAGCAACAAAACTTTAACATTTAAGTGTTATAATACGTTAAAATATTCGGGAGAGTGGCGTTATGTTTAAAATACTCGTAGTGGAAGACGATAGGGATCTTAACCGATCCGTTTGCTCCTTTCTGAATAACAGCGGATACGAGGCTGTCGGCTGTCTTGGTGCAGAGGAAGCGTACGACGCAATGTACAGCACGGTTTTCGATCTTATAGTCAGCGATATTATGATGCCGAATATTGACGGCTTCGAGTTTGCAAAGACCGTGCGCTCCTTAAATAACGATATTCCCATACTGTTTATGACCGCACGGGACGATTTTGCCTCAAAGCAAAGAGGATACCGCATAGGCATAGACGACTATATGACGAAACCCATAGATCTTGACGAGCTGTTTTTGCGCATCGGTGCTCTTTTAAGACGCGCAAAGATCGCAAGCAGCCGCCGCATAGAGCTTGATAATTTCGTTATGGACGCGGACGAGCGCACCGCAGAGCTTAAGGGAGAGGAGATATCGCTTACTCAAAGAGAATTCGACCTTCTTTATAAGCTGCTTTCCTACCCCAAAAAGACCTTCACCCGCACGCAGCTTATGGACGAGTTCTGGGACGTGGATACCCAGGCGAGCACGAGGACCGTGGACGTCTATATGACGAAGCTGCGGGCAAAGCTATCCGATTGCGATGCATTTGAAATACAGACGGTCCACGGACTTGGGTACAAGGCGGTGATAAAATGAGAGGAGAAGGGAGATACAAAAGCATTATCGGAGCCGTCAGCAATTTCTTTACCTTTTTTCTGCTGGTTGCATTCGTTATAACCTGCTGTATCCTGCTTTTTGCTACCACGCTTTCGGAAGCTCTTGGTATTATTCTGACGGATGAGGTAATCAGCACGGCGGCAAAGCTGACGTTTTTAAACGTAATACTTATCAGCCTTATATTTACCGTAATCGACGGAGTTCGCCGCAAGCTGACGGTAGACAGACCCGTAAAAAAAATTACGGAAGCTACGGAAAAGATGATAGCGGGGGATTTTTCAGTTCGCGTTGCTCCCGTTTCCGGTGTAGTTGCTGATGAAAAATTCAACGAGATAATAAAATGCGTAAACAAAATGGCGGAGGAGCTTTCCGGGGTGGAAACGTTGCGCACGGATTTTATTGCCAACGTGTCCCACGAGATGAAAACGCCCCTTGCCGTTATGCAGAATTACGGCACGCTTTTGCAGACTCCGGAGCTTTCCGACGAAAAACGCGTTGAATACGCAAAGATAATATGCGAGTCCTCCAAAAGACTTGCGGATATGATGACGAACATCTTAAGGCTGAACCGTCTGGAAAATCAGCAGATCTATCCAAAAGCGGAAGAATACGATCTTGGCGAGCAGCTGTGCGAATGCCTCCTGCAATTCGAGAACCTGTGGGAAGAAAAGGAAATAGAGATAGAAACGGATATAGAGGAGAATATCACCGTATCGGCTGACGGAGAGCTGCTTTCCCTCGTTTGGAACAATCTGTTCTCAAACGCTATGAAATTTACGGAAAAGGGCGGCAAGGTCACGCTTTCTCTCAAGGGAGAGGGGGATCACGCCGTAGTTAAGGTTTCGGATACGGGCTGCGGAATGACGAAAGAGGTGGGCGCACATATATTTGAAAAGTTCTATCAGGGAGATAGCTCCCGTCAAACGGGCGGAAACGGTCTTGGCCTTGCTCTCGTTAAGCGCGTTATGGATATTTTGGAAGGTGAGATAGGGGTTGAGAGCGCCGTTGGCGTTGGCAGTACCTTTACGGTAAAAATAAGGAGAGTGCGTGATGAATTGGAGAAGGATCGGTAAGGCGCTTTTATTTCCCCATACTGCGGTAATGGCGGTGATAACGCCCGTTGCCATCGTTTTGCTTGCGTACGCCTTCGTCTTTAAAGAGGACGTTCACGCGGTTTCCATCGTTTCCTACGTGTTTTCCGCATACGTACTGACCGCGTGGTGCTTTCGCGCTCCGCGAATTATTGCTTACTTTAAAAACATAAAAAACAACAAATATGCCCGCAAGTGGTTAAGTGATACCCGCTTGCGTGTGAACGTGTCCCTTTTCGGATCACTTTTATGGAATACCGCGTACGGCATCTTTCATCTTTGGCTCGGACTCGTTCATTCGTCATTTTGGTTTGCTTCACTGGCAAGCTACTATATTCTGCTTGCTCTTATGCGCTTTTTTCTGGTGCGATATACGAGAAAAAACGTCCCCGGTGAAAAAATGCTTACGGAGCTTAAGAAATACCGTAATTGCGGCAGAGTCTTTCTTGTTATGAATCTTGCCCTTTCTTTGATGGTTTTCTTTATGATATACTGGAACAGGACCTTTGAGCACGGGGAGATAGTTACCATAGCCATGGCGGCTTATACCTTCGTGTCATTTACTATGGCAGTAATAAGCATTAAAAAGTACAGAAAATACAACAGCCCCGTGTTTTCCGCGGCCAAAGCCATAAGCCTTGCCTCCGCCTGCGTTTCCGTTCTCACTCTTGAAGCAACGATGCTTAACACCTTTGGAAACGGGAAAGAGGATATGCTTATGAACAGAATAATGCTTGCGGCATCGGGGGCGGTGATCTCCGCCGTTATAATTGCTATGGCGGTCTGTATGATAGTGCGGGGAACAAAGAAAATAAAGCTTTTGAAAGCAGAGGAAAATAATGAACGATAACGAAAAAAACGGCTTTTCCTACACCTATTCCGCAAGGGATATGGAGGAGATAAAGCGCATCAGAAAAAAATACGTTACGGAAAAAGAAAATAAGATGGAACGGCTTCGCCGCCTTGATCGGGGAGTTACGAAAAAAGCGCAGACCGTATCTCTTATCTTTGGTATTGTGGGCGCCTTGCTTCTCGGTTCCGGGATGAGCATGTGCATGACCGATATTGCGAATGTCGTGGGAATGGCGGGATGGCTTGCCATGCTTTGCGGCATCATCGTTGGAATTTTTGGCGGCGTTCTTGTTTGCCTTGCTTATCCCGTTTACGGAATGATAATAAAGCGGGAGAGAAAAAAGATAGCGCCTGAGATCATTCGCCTTACCGACGAGCTTATGAAATAAGCACAGAATGCTATTGAAATTTCTTGACGAATGTAATATAATTATCGTATCAAGCGGTTTACCGCTCTATATGGAGGAAAAAATGGAAAAGAAGCTTTACAGATCCGTTAAGGATAAAAAAATATGCGGAGTATGCGGCGGAATCGGCGAGTATTTCAATGTTGATTCCACCCTCATTCGTCTTGCTTGGGTAATATTCGCGCTGTGTGGCGGATGCGGCCTTCTCGCATACATAATTGCCGCCATCGTAATTCCCGTAAATCCCGAGCAGGGAACAGAGCAGGGACAGTAATGTGAATAAAAAGGATGCAAACACGGGTTTGCATCCTTTTTTCGTTAAGTTGCTTGATTTTGGTGTGCCACGTGGGGTAAAATATATCATCACGTATTGGGAGGTTGATATGTCAAAAACCAGAAGAAGATATATCGCCCGTCTTGTGGGGCGCATTATTGTGCTTGTTATCTGCGCCGTTTTGTGCTTTATAGATCCCGACAGCTTTGAAATACTTAACGGAATGAATTTCTTTAAAGAGTTTTCTCTGTTCCATTTGCTTTGGCTTATATGGGTGGCGGATATGCTTTTGCAGATCATCCCGATAAAAAGCAAAATTGCCCTCGGCTCCCAGAAGCTGTTTGCAAACCGATTCCGTCCAATTATGGAAAAGATAAATTACAAGGCTTTGCGCAATTACGTAATCACCACAACAAAGGCTGCGTACAAGGTTCTCGTGCTTTGGGGTGCCTTTATCGCCCTCATCGCCTTGCTGTACTTCAGGGGAGTGATAGGCAAGGCGGGAATGTTTATGCTTTCCGTTATATTCTACGTATGTGATCTTATCTGCGTGCTCGTTTGGTGCCCGTTCCGATTGATAATGAAGAACAAATGCTGTACTACCTGCCGCATTTTTAATTGGGATCACCTTATGATGTTCTCCCCTTTGATATTTATTGGCGGTTTTTATTCCGTTTCTCTCGTGGTAATGGCAGTCATTGCGTGGCTTGTTTGGGAGATATGCATAATGCTGTATCCGGAGCGATTTTGCGAGATGACGAACGTTGCGCTGAAATGCTCCGAGTGCACGGATAAGCTTTGTACTCAATATTGCCAAAAATTAAGATAAAAATAGCTGACAGCACGTTAATTGGGAGCTGTCAGCTATTTTTTATTCTTGTACGAATTCTTTTATGAGTTTTGCCGCAATCCTGACCTGCTCGGCGCTTGTGATCGTTGGCGTGCCGTCGCCTTCCTGGGTGCCGTACATACCAAAGCCTGCGTGGCAACCTCCGTCAACTATCCTTTCAACCGCGTCATTTGGGAGATTTGCGCGGTATTTTGCGTACTTTTCGCGGTTCATGACCCCGTCCTCACTGCCGTAGAGGGAAAGCACCCTCGCTTGGGTAAGATCTGCCGTGGAATAAGAACCCAGAAGGATAACGCCCTCAAAGATCCCGCCGTTATTTGCGGCGTAAGATGAAGCCATAGAGCCGCCGAGAGAATGACCGCCGATATACCAGCTTTCAATATCGGGGAAAAGCTCTGTTATTCCGTCTGCGGCGTTTATGTCAAGCACCGCAAGATTGAAGGGCATTTCTACCAGCACGCACAGCACGCCTTTCTCTGCACAGGCTATCATAAGAGGCTCGTATGCAGTATATTCCACCTTGCCGCCGGGGTAGAAGATGAATCCCACGATGGCGTTTTCGGGCTCGTAAGCTATTACGCCATCCCGTAGCTCTTTGCCCGTAACCGTGTATTCTTCCGCAAAAGCGGATATTGCCACCGTATCCGCGCGGTAGTAGTCCGATACGTAGATAGCACAGGCGCAAAACAGCACCGCAAGCACCGCGAGGGTAATTATAATTGAGAGCTTAATTTTTTTCCATCTGTTCAACATATTTCACCGCCATGTATTGACAATTTTTTATCAATCTTCTATAATTATAATGAACAAGTTCATAAAAATCAAGAGGGGAGGGCGTAAATGCCGAAAATAATTGAAAACGTGCGACAAACGCTGTTATCGGAAGCCAAAAAGCAGATAACGGAAAGGGGATACGCGGGTACCACCGTCCGTTCCGTTGCCGCCGCCTGCGGTCTTGGCGTGGGTACGGTATATAATTACTTTCCCTCCAAGGATATGCTGATAGCCTCCTTTATGGCAGAGGAGTGGCTTGAATGCCTTGAGAGAATGAAAAAGGCAAGGGGCGGGGCAGAGAACGTGCTTCGTTGCGTTTGCGCCGAGCTTAAGGCGTACTCGGAAAGCTACAGCAGTCTTTTTAAGGATACGGACGCGGCAAAGGTGTTTGCAACCGTTTTTGCGGAAAGGCACAAGCAGTTAAGAGATCAGATAGCGGAGCTGGTGCTTCCTCTGTGCACAGAGTCATCCGTAAACGATAAAGCCTTCCTTGCGGATTATATCGCGGAATCCCTCTTATCCTGGATAGTATCGGGCAAGGACTTTGCGCAGCTTTATCCCGTAATTGAAAAATTATTAAAATGAAATATAAAGGAGAACCTTATGAGCAGCTTTGAAAATCTTCGCATAGTAGACAATTTCTATCAGACCTCGCTGTTTTTCCCCATGCCTACCGTTATCATCAGCACCATCTGTGAGGACGGAAGCACGAACCTGGGTCCCTATTCCCTCGTTCAGCCATATTACGTGGCAGGCAAGGATTATTACGCAATGCTTCTGTGCTGCCGCAATTCCTCAAACACCGCCCAGAACATTCTGCGCAACGGCAAATGCACCCTTAACTTCATTGACGACAACCCCAAGACCTTCAAGGAAGCGGTAAAGCTTTCATGGCCCGGAGATAAGCCCTCGGAGAAGATGCCAAAGTGTAAATTCAAGCTTGAAACCAGTATGCTTGAGGAGGAAACGGGGGAAAAGCGCCCCATGGTGCTGACCGATGCCATTGAAGCCATTGAATGCACCTGGATGCGCGAGCTTGACGGCGCAGATAAGGATCTTGCGGGTGAGCTCAACGGTTACGAGCCCCCTTATCACGATTTTAACGGTATAACCAGTAAATTCGGCGCCCATTTCATTTTGCGCGTTGATAAGATACTGATGAAGAAAAAGTACAGTGATGCCATAATAAACGGCGTTAAGGCAAAGGATTTTCCCGCTCTTCCCGTGGATTACGGCTATCGTGACTCCAAGAACTTCTGGTATCACAGAAAGACGAGAATGAGAGCGGAGCTTCTGCAGATGCGTCAGGCTTCTCTTGAGAGCGTAAGATACGCGGCAGACCGCGCCGACGATAAGATCAAGTTCACGGACGAGGCTCTTATGACTATTCTGGGCGTTCCGCGCGTGTTCCTTTCTCTGGTGCTTAAGGGATGCGTTGATTGGGCAAGAGAGAATAACGTGGAGCTTATCACCGCAGAGCACATGAAAATAATAAACGACAAACGCGCTAAAGAAAAGAATAAAAAATAAGGAGAAATACTATGAAAGTTTTACTTGCGGGCGCTTTCGGAAATCTGGGCGCCGAGATACTTAAGTGCCTTTGCGCACAGGGTCACGAGGTAGTTGCCGCGGACCTTAAGGAGAAAACGGTTGAGGGTACGGAGGGCAAATATACCTTTGTTTCCATTGACGCTACCGATCCCAATACCATGAAGGGTATCTGTGACGGTGCCGATATCGTTATCACTACTATGGGTCTTACGGGTGCATCCACCCGCTTTACCTCTTACGATATTGACCACAAGGGCAATATGAATCTTTACGAGGAAGCAAAGAAGGCGGGCGTTAAGAAGTTCAATTACGTTTCCGTTATCTCCTGCGATGAGGAGGGTGCCGAGAAGGTTCCCATGCTTCACGCAAAGTATCTTGTTGAAGAAGAGCTTAAAAAGGGTGATATGGATTGGGTGATCTACAGACCCACGGGATATTTTTACGATATCGCAAAGGTCTTCAAGCCTTATATCGACAAGGGTGAGATGCAGCTTCTTAAGGGATACGGCGGGGTGAAGGCAAACGTTGTTGACTGCCCCGATCTTGCGGCGTTCATCGTTGAGCATATGAACGATGCAAACGTAACCTACAACGTGGGCGGCAAGGAAACCTACACCTACGAGGAGATGGCGGCAATGTGCTTTGATGCGGCAAATAAGCCTCTTAAGATCAAGTGGGCGCCCATTTGGCTCTTCGGTATCCTTGCAAATCTGCCCAAGATAAAGAAGGCGGGCAAGCACGATATTATACTCTTCTCCAAGTGGACCCTCAGCCACGACCTTGTGGGTGACACCTGCACCGGTGAAGCAAGCTTTGCCGAATATCTTAAGAGCTACTTCGGAAAGGAGAACAAGTAATATGCCCTGGTCGCTTTTAGGTATTATTTTTGCCGTATGTGCTGTTCTGTGCGCAGTTGGCTTTTATAAGTTCGTATATTTTCTCTCCATCGGCTACGGCTTTGCCGTTGCGGGCGGCGGAATTGCCATACTCGTTATGTATTTTATAAACCCCACTGCAGTACCTCTTTGGGTAATGCTGGTGCAGACGGTGCTGTTCGTTATCTACGGCGTGCGTCTTTCGGGATTTCTGCTTGTAAGAGAGCTGAAGAACGTCACCTTCCGCAAAACGGACGTTGCAAAGGACACTCTTGCAAAGAACAACGAGAAGAAGATGCCCGTATTCGTGCTTGCAACTATCTGGATCACCGTATCCGCTCTTTATACCACCCAGGTAAGCGCACAGCTCTTCCGTTACGTAAACGCATCAACCGATATTATCGTTCCCGTAATCGGCTTTGCTATCTCCGTTTTCGGTATTGTTCTTGAGGCGGTTGCGGATAATCAGAAGTCCGCACAGAAGAAGGAGCGCCCCGATATGGTGGCAACCAAGGGCCTTTACAAGATGTGCCGCTGCCCCAATTATCTGGGTGAGATACTGTTCTGGACGGGCGTGTTCGTGGGCGGAATCTCCACCTACGCTACGGCAGGTCAGTGGATAGTTGCGGTTATCGCTTATATCTGCATCGTGTTCATTATGTTCAACGGCGCACAGCGTCTTGAAAAAAGACAAATTGCACGCTACGGCGAAAACGAGGAATATAACGATTACGCAAATAAGACCCCCATCATAATCCCCCTGCTTCCCATTTACCATCTCAATAAGAAATAATCATCGGAGAAAAGATATGAAGGACTTTTCCGTTTCAATGGCCTTTGTAGATTACATACCCGTTATCCTTTTTGCCGCCGCGGCTGTGCTTCTTATGGGCGATCTTTATAACAAGATGAGCAAGACAAGCTTTGCCATGTTTGCAGCAGGTACGATAAACGTTTTCTGCGCGGGTTTTTTAAAGGCAACCTACAAGCTGCTCTACGCCGCGTCCGTATGTGATTTCGAGGCGCTTAACGCAATATTTTTCCCCGTTCAGTCAATCGGCTTTTTGCTTGCGGGTATAGGTATCGTTACGATGCTTTGTAAAAAGAAGGGAACGAAGGCCCTTGCGGTGCCTCCCGTATTTTCGGGCACCTTCGTTTTCGTGGGGCTTATGGTTGCGGGACTCGGTCTTATGGAGACCGCCCTTTGCATACTTGCCGCAAAGCTGAAAAAGCGCTGGCTTATTGCCGTTTTTGCTCTTTCCTTCGTTTGCTCTCTCTGTATGGGATATCTTTCATCTCAGGATTTTGCCAAGGCTTCTATGAACTGGATAGCCGAGGGCGTGAACGTTATAGGACAGGGAACCCTTTTTGCGGGTGTTCTTGTACTTCATAAAAACGGTCTGAAGCAGCTTGAGCTTTAAACGGAGGCCTTATGGTAAACACACTTTTGGCTCTTATAAAAGAAAAATACCCCCTCACGGAGCTAAACGTGGGGGATGCGGCAAGGCTTAAGGTAAACGGTATGACTTTTGCCGTTTCAGCCTACAGCGCGGAGGGGCTTGGGCATATTTCCGTTATGCGGGCCACCGGAATATTCGGTCTTATGAGAATGGATACCCTTATGATAACCCCAAGGGATATTGACCTGCCCCTATATTCCTACGACCGTATATACGCTATGGGAAACGATACTCTCATCACGGAGCTTTACGCTACCTGCATTGAAAAATGCGATATGAGCGGCCTTGAAAGGGTAAAGGACTGCTATACCCACCTTGAGGAGCGCGATCCCGGTGAGCATTGGTACGACGCTATCAAGCTTGGGGAGAGCATATCCAAAAAGGCAAAAAAGGCGCAAAGCGCAGATATGGACAAGCTTGCAAAGGAGCATCTTGCGGCGTATCTTGCCGCCCCCGCAAAGGTAGTAACGGACACCGAAGCAAAGGGAAAGCTGTGTGCTTCCTACGTGGACGGTCTTCTTGAAAACGGCGGCCCCTCCACGGACGTGTTCAAGAAAAAGCTTGGAGAGGAAAAGACCGCCAAGCTGTTCCGCGAGATCCTTTTCAAAACAAAATAACGTTGAAAACTTAAAAAATGAGCGTTCCCGTCAGGCGGGAGCGCTCATTTTTTTGTGCTTAATTATTTCTTCTTGGGTCTTTTGATCTTGTTAAGCTTTGCATTAAGAGCAAGCAGATCTTCCTTTGTGAACTTTGCGTCCATCATGCCGCCCATAAGAGTGAACAGACGAAGCACGGTAAAGCCGCCCATCATTGCCATCATCTCGGGGCCTACCTCGAAGCCTGCCGCCTTCATTTTTCCGTCCTTGCTGCCGCCCATAAGCTTGCCCGCAAGGCTCATAAAGAGCATCTTGCCCTGGAGCGTGGAGATAACGTCGCTCATCTTATCGTTAAGAGAGAGATATCCCTCTGGAGCTTCGATATCGAACCAGTTGAGTATCGCGCCCTTCTCCTTCAGGCGGTAATTCTCGTTGAAGGTGTCAACCTTGCGGATAACGCTCGTGTCCGTATATTCTCCGGCCTTTGCGCACAGCTCGGTGGTGCCGGCGTTGGGCACGTCAAAGTAGAAGAAGTGATCCTCTGCGGTCTTCTTGCCGAGGGAAACGCCGTTTGCGAACAGCTCAACCTCGGGCAGGTTGGAGTATACGGTTATCTTGGTAACGTCCTCAACGCGGTCGATATAGCGTTTGCCGCAAAGGTGAACGAAGGGATCGTCTGAGAGCCATGCCTTATACGCGTAGAAGGAGTCCTTCTTATACTTTCTGTCAAAGGTTACAAGACCCTTGTGGTTCTGACCGTTTTCGCCGCCCTCGTTACGTGCATCTGCGCCAAAGTCGAACATATTCCAAACGTGAGTTGCCCACATGTACTTGCGGGAGAAGAACTGCTTAATAAGCTCCTCGTGGTAATACGCCTGATATTCCTCGGTGTAGTCGCCCTGCATGGGGGTGGAGGTGTGCCAGTTAAGCGCCTCACAGCCGTACTCACTGCATCCTATGGGCTTGTTGGGGAACGTCTTGTGGAACTTGTCGAACCAAGGGCCGTTCATATCGGTCTCGCCGCCGTACCAACCGAAGTAGTGGTTATAGGAAACAACGTCGGGAATGGTAAGATAAGGATCCTCCATCTTGCACATGGAAACTGCCGCAACGGTGGTAAGACGGGTCTTGTCCATCTCGTGGCAGAGATCGTTCAGGATGCGGTGGTTTTCCAGCAGATCGTCATCGGAGCCGCCGATTCCTATCTCGTTGGAAAGACCCCATACAACGATTGAAGCGTGGTTGTAATTCTGGGAGATAAGCTCCTTCATCTGGGATACGGTGTTCTCGCGGCCCGTGGGCATATGCTTGGAGATATAAGGGATCTCTGCCCAGATAACGAGTCCCTTCTCATCGCAAAGATCGTAGAAGTACTGTGCGTGCTGATAGTGAGCAAGGCGGATGGTAGTTGCGCCCATCTCGCAGATAAGCTCCATATCCTCTCTGTGATGCTCGGGAAGAAGCGCGTTACCAACGCCCCATCTGTCCTGATGGCGGGAAACGCCGCGGAGGGGGTATTCCTTGCCGTTAAGGATAAATCCGTTCTCGGGGTCTATCTTAAAGGTGCGGCAGCCGAAGCGGGCGCTTACGTTATCAATGACTGCGCCGTCGCAAACAAGCTCTGCCTTTGCGGTGTAAAGATACGGATCCTTTTTACCGTTCCAAAGATGAGCGTTGCCTATGGTAAGGTTCACCTTCGTATCTGCGCAGGTAGTCTCGCAAACAACGTTTCCTTCTTTATCGCAGATAGCGTAGTGAACGGAAAGTCCGTCTTTGTTATTGGTGATGAACGTTTCGATCTCAACCTTTGCGTTCTCGCCTTCTATCTCGGGCGTGATCTTGATGCCGGGAGCCCCGTAGTAATCAAGGTCGAAGTGGGAGTTGTTTACGCAGATGATATTAACGTCGCGGTAAAGACCGCCGTAGAAGGTGAAGTCCGCCATCTGGGGGTATACGGTCTCGTTTGCGGAGTTGTCAACGGTAATGACCAGAAGGTTATTAAGCTCAAGGGCATCGGTCATATCAACTCTCCAGGTGGAGTAGCCGCCGTGATGCTCGCAGAGCTTCTTGCCGTTGAGATAAACTGCGGCAGAGGAGTTTGCGCCGTTAATTTCAAGATAGTAGCGGTCGCTTTCGGGGAGGTCGGTTCTTGCAAAGGACTTTGCGTAATAACCCGTTCCGCGGAAATAATCGTTATCTCCGTCCTGACCGTCTATTGCGTTCCAGCTGTGGGGCAGATTGACCCAAACCCAGTCCATGGGCAAAGCGGCGGGGATCTCCGTTGCCTGCTTTGTAAATGCCCACTTGGAGTTGAAGTTCAATATTTTTCTCATTGGTATCCTCCGTTAAGGTTCGTTAGTTAGAGTATAGCATATATTTCGAGCTAAAATATATACATTCTGTAAATTTTATCAAGCAAGTCCGACCCCGTTGCGGCGGTCGGACCTGCATTTATACGCTTATTTATGCGTCTCTGCCGAGATCAGCGTTCATCTTTGCAAGGGTCTTCTTGTCAAGGTTATAAATAAGACCGAGACCGACGAACTGCATAATAGCGGAAGCGAGGAAGAGAATTGCTACAAGGTATCTGAGATCAACGGCGAATTCCCAGGGAAGAAGATTAACGTCGATGAATTCAGCACCGGTCTCGGGGTCGATGGCGTTGTTAACGTAACCCATGCCCTGCATAATGATAAGAGCAACTGCGGGGCCGATGCCCTGCGCCAGCTTACGGAAGAAGGAGTGCAGAGAATATACAACGCCTTCCTCTCTCTTGCCGGTCTTCCACTCGTTGTAGTCGATGGCGTCGCCCATCATTGCCCAGGATACGGTGGAGTAGATGCCAAGGCCGAGGCTGTATACCAGCTGGCAAAGGATGTAGATAAGCAGATCAAAGTTCGTGTTATCGGGGGTTACTACGAAAAGTCCGATAGCGCCCACGATGGATGCGATAGAGCCTACGATGGCAAGCTCCTTCTTACCGTACTTGGTAACCATCTTACGGGCAAGGGGAGTGAACAGGAGGATCGGGATCATAGAGAAGAGCTGAACGATACCGGAGATTTCGGTGTTCTTGAAGTAGATCTGGAAGGTTACGGAAACTGCGGTAGCAGCGCCCTGCATACCGATGAACATACCCATAGCGGCAAGAGTAGCACCTACTGCGGGGCGGTTCTTTACGAAGTTGCCGAGAGCCTTGAATACGTTGAACTTGGGCTGATCCTCGTTTACCTTGGTTTCAGTGTCAACGCGGATCTCGGTGTTTTTGATCATAAACTGGAAGCAGATAAATCCGAGCACGCCCATTACGAGAGCGGCAACGAATACCATATTTCCGTTAAGAGATTCGTCATCGTTGTAGATAAGGAAGGGAAGAATGACCATGGGGAGCATATTTCCTACCATGGAGCCGATGGAGCGCCATGCGGAAAGGGAAGCTCTGTCTGCGGGGTCGGAAGAGATAAGAGAAAGGAGAGAACCGTAGGGAACGTTTGCGATGGTGTAGAACGCGTCCCAGATTACGTAGCCGGCGATAAATATGATGAATTTAGCCCATACGGGAGCTGCGGGGAAGGGCAGGAAGCAGCAAGCTCCGCCAACGATAAGACCGATGGAACCGACGAAAATGTACTGCAGGAACTTATTTCTCTTGTACTTGCGCTTGTCTGCGTCGATCATAGAGCCGATAAGGGGGTCGTTGATCGCATCCCAGAACTGAACGATAACAAGGAGCAGGGAATACCATGCGCTCATTCCCATTACCTGAGTCCAGAAAAGTGCCATCGTGCCCTTGAGAGCAAAGCTCATGTTGCAGCCAAGGTCGCCTGCGGCATAAGCTACGGAATCGCGAATACCGAATTTGCGATGACCGTTTGCATCAAGCTGAGGTGTTTTTTGATTTTTCATCCTGAAATCCTCTTTCTGATTTTCTTTGGTGAATTGCCGCAGACCGTTTTATAAAAAATCATAACGTACGGCAAGATCGCCTTGCATTTAGTATAAAGTATTTTTTGAAACATAGGGAGTCTTTTCTTTATGTGTTTTTGTATTTTTTTAATATTTCGGAAATAATTCCGTTGTAATTGACAAAAACGCGTGTTATAATAATCCCGTGAGTTGGAAGTTTTGTCGATTTTTCTTCGGTTCCCGCAAATAACAGTCGAGAGGCGCAAAATGTTTTACGAGAACGAGCTGGAATTTCTGTGCGAAGCCTTAAAAAAGATACATTTGCGCGCTGTTGCCGTAAGGAAGGATACCCCTCTCGGCGCGGTGATAGACGTGGATATTTATTCCGTTTTCGGCAAGGACGTGTCGCCGGAAAAAACGGTGAGCTCCTTTGTGGGCAAGCTTGCTCACCGAACCATGTACAAGGCAACCGACGAGCTTAAATTGAGCTATATTTATTTTCTGCTTCCGGAAGAGGAAGAACGTGTACTTGCCATCGGTCCTTATCTGCAATATCCCGTGGAGCCTTCCCGTGCTCTTGAAGCTCTTGACAGAGTGGGCATAACCGCAAAAAGCCGCAAATACGCGGACGAGTACTATTCGGGAATTCCCGTTATTACTCCCGATAGCTACGCCCTTATAATGATAAATACGTTCTGCGAGAGGATATGGGAGAGTCCTGCGTTTCCCATCGTTGACGTGCTTGACGCATCGGATATGCCACCATCTCCCATAAACGAAACCGCCCATAACGAAAACTTCGATGCCATTCTTGCAAATATGAAGGCGATGGAGCAGCGCTATAATTTTGAAAACGAGCTGATGCAGGCAGTAACTCTCGGTCAGATACATCACGAGGCACAGCTTATGTCGCTTTTTTCGGATCAGTTTTTTGAAAAGCGCGTTGCAGACCCGTTGCGTAATGCGAAAAATTATGGTATTATTATGAACACCTTACTGCGCAAGGCGGCGGAGAGGGGCGGAGTGCATCCCATGTATCTGGATGCGGTATCAAGCTCCTTCGCCCTTAAAATAGAGCAGATGTCCTCCCTTGCGGAGAACCCGTCTCTGATGCTTGAAATGTTCCGCTCTTATTGCAGACTCGTGATGAAGCACTCAATGCGTGATTACTCTCCCGTGGTGCGCAAGACCGTAATGCTGATAGAATCGGATCTTTCTGCGGATCTTTCCCTTAATACTCTTGCAAAGGCGCAGGATATCAGCCTCGGCTATCTTTCCACGGTGTTCAAAAAGGAAACGGGAAAGACCGTTTCCGAGTATATAAGAGAAAAAAGAGTACAGCACGCCGCACATCTGCTGGGCACCACCCACCTGCAGATACAGACCGTTGCCATTCATTGCGGTATTATGGACGTGCAGTACTTTTCCAAGATCTTTAAAAAGGAAACCGGCAAGACCCCGAAGGAATACCGAGAATATATAAAGAAAAATCACAACAATAAACCCACGGAGGATAAAAAATGAAGCCTTTTATGAACGAGGATTTTTTGCTTTCCACGGAAACGGCAAAAAAGCTCTACCACGGCTTTGCCGCCGACGCACCCATTATTGACTACCACTGCCACGTAAGTCCCCGGGAGATATACGAGGATAAGCGCTTTGAGGATCTTTTTGAGGTATGGCTCTCGGGAGATCATTACAAATGGCGTATTATGCGCTCAAACGGCGTTGACGAGCGCTATATAACCGGTGACGCTCCCAAGAGAGAAAAATTCCAAAAATTCGCAGAGGCACTTCCTAAGGCAATAGGAAACCCCATGTACCATTGGTGCCATCTGGAGCTTAAGAAATATTTCGGCTACGAGGGAACCCTTAACGGCGATACCGCAGAGGAGGTATGGCAGCTTGCCCGAAAAAAGCTTGCGGAAGCGGATATGAGCGCAAGAGGAATTATAAAGCAAAGCAACGTGCGCTTTATCGGCACCACCGACGATCCCGTGGACAGCCTTGAGTGGCACAAAAAGCTGATGGAGGATAAATCCTTCGGCGTTACCGTTGCTCCTACCTTCCGCCCCGATAAGGCACTCAATATAGAAAAAGCAGGTTGGCGCGAGTATATTGCAACTCTTTCCTCCGTGTGGGGCAAGGAGATAGATACCCTTGCAAAGCTTAAAGCGGCACTTGGGGACAGAATGGATCATTTCGAAGCTTGCGGATGCAAGGCAAGCGACCACGGGCTTGACTGTGCAGTATACAGCCCCGCTGACGGTGACGAGCTTGAGAAAATATTCGCAAAGGCTCTGGCGGGCGGATGCGTAAGCATGGAGGATTCCGAGAAGATAAAGACGGAGCTTCTCCTGTTCTGCGCCGCAGAGTACGCAAAGCGCGGCTGGGTAATGCAGCTCCATTATAACTGTCTGCGTAATCCGAACTCCGTTATGTTCAAGCGCCTCGGCCCCGATACGGGCTTTGACGTTATCGGCCCCGCAGAGTCAAAATTACAGCTTACGGGGCTCCTTGACCGTCTGTTTGCCGAAGATTGTCTGCCAAGAACGATAATCTACAGTCTTGATGCTTCCGATAACGCCTTTATAGATACCGTGATCGGTGCATTCCAGGGTACGGGCGTATGCGGAAAGATACAGCACGGAAGCGCTTGGTGGTTTAACGATAACAAGACGGGAATGCAGGAGCAGCTTATAAGTCTTGCCAACCTCAGTTTGCTTGGAAACTTCGTCGGAATGCTTACGGACTCCCGCAGCTTCCTCTCCTACACAAGGCACGAATATTTCCGCAGGATACTTTGCGAGCTTATGGGCGGCTGGGTAGAAAACGGCGAATATCCCAATGATGAAAAGGCTCTTGAAAATATAGTGCGCGGCATCTGCCACGATAACGCCGCCGCATATTTCAGACTTGATTAAGGAGAAAAAAATGGGAATGAAAATGTGCTTCCGCTGGTACGGAGAGGGGAACGATAATATCAAGCTTTCCGATATCAAGCAGATCCCCGGAGTTGAGGGGATAGTCTGGGCGCTGCATCACAAGATGCCCGGTGAGATCTGGGAGATCGAGGAGATCGCCGAGGTAAAAAGACAGCTTGACGAGTACGGCTTCAATATGGACGTGGTGGAATCCGTAAACGTGCACGACGATATAAAGATCGGTCTGCCCACCAGAGATAAATATATAGAGAATTACAAGCAGTGCATCCGCAATCTTTCAAAATTCGGCGTTAAGGTCATCTGCTATAACTTTATGCCCATTTTTGACTGGACCCGCAGTAATCTGTTCCATCCCGTAGGTGACGGTTCCACCGCCCTGTTCTATGAAAAAAATATGATCCAGGACGATTACAACGCGATGGCAAAGTACATTCTGGATTTTACGGAAAAGTACAATATGTCATTCCCCGGATGGGAGCCCGAGCGTATGGCAAAGCTTGACGAGCTCTTTAAGGCTTACGAGGGCGTGGATCACGAAAAGCTTTGGGCAAATCTCAAGTATTTTCTTGAGGCAATTATGCCCGTGTGCCGCGAGTGCGATATCAAAATGGCGATCCACATGGACGACCCGCCGTGGGATATCTTCGGTCTGCCCCGTTTGCTTGTAAACGGCGAGAGCATTGGAAGATTCCTTAAGATGGTGGACGACGAATATAACTGCCTTACTCTTTGCTCGGGCAGTCTTGGTGCCGATCCCAACAACAACGTTGCCGAGATAGTCCGCAAGCATTGCGACAGAATTGCCTTTGCCCATATAAGAAACGTAAAGCATTTTGAAAACGGAGATTTCTCCGAGGCAAGCCACAGAGATTGCGACGGTGATACGGGTATCCTTGATATACTCAAGGCTTATCACGATTGCGGCTTTGAGGGATATATAAGACCCGACCACGGCCGCCATCTGTGGGACGAGGGTCCCGGTAAGGTGCGCCCCGGCTACGGTCTTTACGACCGCGCACTTGGCATTATGTATATGCTGGGCGTTTGGGATATGCTTGAAAAGCTTGATAAAAAACAGGAGGCATAATATGAAATTACCCCTTAATATTGATTATACCGGTAAGGTAGTAGTAGTTACGGGCGCGGGCGGGCTTATCTGCGGCGCTATGGCACGTGCCTTTGCCGAGAGCGGCGCAAAGGTTGCGGCTCTTGACCTTAACGAGGACGCCGTAAAAAAGCTTGCGTCCGAGCTGAAGGCAGAGGGCTATATCTGCGAGGGTTATAAGGCGAACGTGCTTGAGGCAGATGCTCTTGAAGCGGTGCACGAGGCAGTGCTCCGCGATCTGGGCCCCTGCGATATTCTCGTGAACGGTGCGGGAGGAAACAATCCCCGCGCAACCACGGATAACGAGTATCATCACGAGGCAAAGGAGGGAGGCAAGTCCTTCTTCGATCTTGATCAGAGCGGAGTTGACTTCGTGTTCAAGCTGAACTTCCAGGGAACTCTTATCCCCACCCAGATCTTTGCAAAGGATATGGCGGAGAGAAAGTGCGGAAACATCCTTAATATCTCCTCCATGAACTCCTTTACTCCTCTCACCAAGATCCCCGCGTATTCCGCCGCAAAGGCAGCCATTTCCAACTTTACCAAATGGCTTGCAACTCACTTTGCGGGTACGGGCGTGCGTTGCAACGCCATCGCTCCCGGCTTCCTCGTTTCCGCACAGAACAGAGCGCTTCTTTATAACGAGGACGGAACTCCCACCGCCCGCAGCGCAAAGATACTCAACGGCACTCCCATGGGCCGCTTCGTTGACGCTGACGAGCTTATCGGCGCAACTCTCTTCCTGTGCGACGATCGCTCCGCATCCGCCATTACGGGCGTGGTGCTTCCCATTGACTGCGGATTTGCCGCTTATTCCGGCGTTTAATACAGATTTTATTAAGGAGATAATTATGGAAAAGTTTATTCCCGTCGTCGTTATCAAGGAAATGTCCGAAACGGACAAGATACTCACCGCCCTTAAGGGTGTGGGCATAAATTGCGCGGAGATCACCTTCCGCACCGCTTGTGCCGCGGAGGCCATTGAATACGCCTGCAAGAACTATCCCGATATGAGCATCGGTGCGGGCACCGTAATAAACGCAGAGCAGTGCGAGGCTGCCCTCAAGGCGGGTGCGCAGTTTATCGTTTCTCCCGGCCTTTCCGTTGCGGTTGCAAAGATCTGCAAGGAGAGAAACGTACCCTACTATCCCGGTTGCGTTACTCCTACGGAGATAATGCAGGCGCTGGAGCTTGGCATCACCACCGTTAAGTTCTTCCCCGCCAATATCTACGGCGGACTTAAGGCGCTGAAGGCTCTTTCCGCACCCTTCCCCCAGGTGAAGTTTATTCCCACGGGCGGAGTGGACAGAAGCAATATAGACGAGTTCCTTGCTTTTGATAAGATCGCGGCTATCGGCGGAAGCTTCTTCGTTAAGGAAGCTCTTGAGAAGGCTGAGCGGAAATAAAACGCAGGCTTTGTCTGCATTCCGACGTAAATTAATAACGTAAAGGCACTTACGGCGAGCTTTTTCCGTAAGTGCCTTTGCTGTATTTCCTCTTTTTATGCCTTACCCGAAAACAGGAAGGATACGGCGAACTCGCATCCTTTGAAAAACGCTTTTTTAACAAACAGACCTTGACTATCGTATAATGCCTCAACGTATTTGTTCAAGGTGATGTTTTGCTCTTGTGTTAGTAATTCTTTTGCCTTTTTGTGAAGTTCATCTGTTTTTTTGATTGCGGCTCTTTCTTCTGCCGTTTCGATTACGGCACATTTTTCCGCAAAGTATTCGCTCCATAGATTTTCAAGTATTTCTTTCATTATCGTCCTCCTCCGCGCATTCAAAAGAATGCCATGCAAACATTATAGCATTCGTATGGATGCTTGTCAAGCATCTTTTTGAATGCGGTGCTATAATAATCTTGCCAAACATATTATTGGATTGGAGATAATAAACGTATGTACTTTTATCAAAGATTAAAGGATACGAGAGAAGACTTGGACAAAAAGCAGGATGATATAGCTCTTGTTTTAAGTATTACCAGACAGCAGTATCAGCTTTATGAAAGCGGAAAGCGCGAAATGCCAATGCATCATTTTATAACCTTGGCAAAATACTATAACGTTTCTCTCGACTATCTTGCGGGGATCATTGACATTCCCAAAAAGCTTAAGTGAACGGTTGATTTGTGCTTTGTAGATTGCAAAAAACGAGGTGCCTATGGATATTTCGAATACTGTTTTCAGGCGCAGATTTGCCTTGAATATGTATAAGGATATGGAGATAAGTCTTGGACAAATGTCCTTTTCCAAGGATTTCGTCAAAGATAAAAGGGGCGATCCCTATCCGCTTTCGGAAATATCGGACGGAGCTTCGGAGGCCGTTGCAAACGGCGTTTATCGCGTTAAAAACGGCCACGCCCTGCGCTATATCTGCAGTACCTTTCCTTACGCAAGCTACGAGGCAGATGGGGATATAAGCACGGGCAGGCTCGGCTTCGTTTTAAAAACCGAGAAATTTACCGCGCGGATAATATTTGATAAAGACGGCGTCTGCTTTTCCTGCGGCGATACGGAAGAAAAAACGCAGATAAGCGCAGTGGGGCGCGTTACCTATTCCGTAACCTGCCGACCCGGTGCCATAGACGTTTACAGCAAAAGGGAAGGGCATACGGAGTTCGTACATACCTTTTTGTGCCCGGAGCTTGAGGCTATCTCGGAGCACCGCGTTTTCTCAAAGGGAGGAGCGTATCTTTATGCGGAGAATGCTTCCGTATTTGCCGCGCGCTCTTATATAGATAACGGCATATCCCAAGCGGATATGCGCCCCATAAGATATGAAAACGGCGAGGTAATGACGGAAAACGGCAGGATCTTCTTTACCGCCTCCGTCCGCCTGCAGGCGGGTGGATATCAGGCGATATTTTACTGGCTTCCCGGTACCGCAGAATTTGAAATGACGGGAGTGCTTCTCTACGATGCGGGCGACGGAAAATGGTGCGGCGACGTTGCCGCCTCCGTGCTTTACCATAGAGAAAAGGGCTGTTATATGCTTTGGATGTGCTCCTTCAGCCACGGGCATGTTTTGGGGCACTCCGTATTTTACGGCGATATACGCTACGGCGTAAACGTTGCCGATATTACCCTTATGGAGCAGGGAAGTAAGAGCGATATTACCGCCTTCTTGGGCTTTAAGGGAGACGAGGACCCCGACTTTTTCTATGACTGCCAGCGCGGAAAATGGCTTATGGCGATCTGCCGTATAGACCCCGATACCCACGCGTACCGTTACGTGTTTTTTGAATCGGATGAGCCTTTTGAGGGCTACGGATATATCGGCAAGGGACTTGACGGTGCGGAAACTGGCGGCTCCTTTGTGCGCATTGACGGCGAGCTTTGCTTTGCCTGCGGAAACGATTTCAAGGCCGTATCCGATTACCGCATCTACAGAAAAAGCGGAATGATAAATCCAAAATTCGATCTGCCCGACGGCGGCTTCCGCGGCTGGGGTTCTATCATACCCCTGCGTATAGGAAGCAGAACCAAATACTATTGGCTCACCTTTGACCGCCACAACGGAAGCGGATATAATTGGAGCTACGGCAACGTATACGTTTTTGAAGCGGAATAGACGAAATGAAAGAAGCGCCAACGGCAATCTTGCCGTTGGCGCTTCTTTCATTTCGTCATCTTTTCTTGCTTTACCTTGTGGTCGATTATGTGGCGGCTTGCAAGTTCACGGCGCACGTCATCAAGAGAAATTCCCATCTGAACCATCAGCACCATAACGTGATAAGCAAGGTCTGCTATCTCGTAGACGGTTTCCTTCTTATCGTCTGCCTTACCCGCGATAATTACCTCGGTGCATTCCTCGCCCACCTTTTTTAATATCTTGTCGATACCCTTCTCAAAAAGGTAGGTAGTGTAGCTACCCTCGGGGCGCTGCTCGTTTCTGCCAACAAGCAGCTCGTAAAGCCCGTCAAGTGAAAAACGATGCAGCTCCTCGCTTTCGTATACGTCCTTCGTAAAGCAGGATTCGGTGCCCGTGTGGCAGGCGGGGCCGTCCTTTTCCACCTCAACTACAAGGGCGTCGTTATCGCAATCGGCGGTTATGGAAACGATATGCTGATAGTTTCCGCTGGTTTCCCCCTTAAGCCACAGCTCGTTGCGGGAGCGGCTGTAAAAGCAGGTAAGTCCCTTTTCCATGGAGATACCAAGGCTCTCGCGGTTCATATAAGCAAGGGTCAGCACCTTTTTGGAAAGGCTGTCCACCACTATTGCGGGGATAAGTCCCTTTTCGTCAAATTTCAGTTCGTCTATATTAAGCATTATACCAACCTCACAGTAATATCGTTTTTATGAAGCTCACGCTTCAGATCGGGTATTTTTATCTCTCCGAAGTGGAATACCGATGCCGCAAGTCCCGCATCCACCGTGGGAACCTTTTTGAACAGCTCAATAAAATCCTCCGTGGATCCCGCGCCTCCCGATGCGATAACGGGAACGTTTACCGCGTTGCAGACCGCCTTCAGCATTTCAAGATCAAAGCCTTTTTTTACTCCGTCCGTGTCAATGGAGTTTACGACCACCTCGCCCGCGCCCATATCCACGCAGCGCCTGATCCACTCAATAGCTTCCATTCCCGTATTCTCGCGGCCGCCTTTGGAAAACACGCGGAAAACACCGTCAACGCGCTTGACGTCCGCAGAGAGAACGACGCATTGGTCGCCGTATCTTTTGGCTGCCTCCGTAATAAGCTGCGGATTTTTGATGGCGCCCGAGTTTACGCTTACCTTGTCGGCCCCGCATTTGAGCACCCTGTCAAAATCCTCAAGAGTGTTGATGCCGCCGCCCACGGTAAGGGGAATGAATATTTCACTTGCAACCCTTGTGAGTATGTCCGTAAACAGTGCTCTGCCCTCAAAGGATGCGGTAATATCGTAAAAAACCAGCTCGTCGGCACCGCTTTCGCTGTAATATTTTGCAAGTGCAACGGGATCGGATACGTCGTTAAGTCCCGCAAAATTAACGCCCTTTACGACTCTGCCGTTTTTAACGTCAAGGCAGGGAATTATTCTTTTCGTTATCATTTTGCCGCCTCCGCCGCCTCCTTAAGATCAATGGCGCCCGTATAATACGCTTTTCCTATGATGGCGCCGTAAATACCCATTTTTGCGAGCATACGCACGTCCTCAAGAGTGGAAACACCGCCCGATGCGGTTATGTCAACGGTGAATCTGGAGGAAAGATCCGCGTACATAACGAGGTTGGTGCCGTTCATTGCCCCGTCCTTTGATATATCGGTGCAGATAATATTCTTTACCCCAAGTCCTTGCATTTTTTCAACGAATTCCATAAGGGTGTATTTGGAGGTCTCAAGCCAGCCCTTAATGGCTATGTAGCCGTCCTTGACGTCAGCGCCCACGGCGATCTTATCGCCGTGCTTTTTTATGGCTTCGCATAGGAAACCTTCGTCCGTTACTGCCGCAGTACCCAGAATGACCCTGTCAACTCCGCAGTTAAGGTATTTATCAACGGTTTCCATATTACGTATGCCGCCGCCTATCTCAACGAAGAGAGACGTGTTTTTTGCGATGCTCTCCACAATATCAATATTGGGCGTTGTACCCAGCTTTGCTCCCTCCAGATCAACCAGGTGGATGCAGGTCATCCCCTTGCTTTCAAAATCCCTTGCAACGGAAAGGGGATCGTCGCTGTATACGGTCATTTTGTTATAATCGCCGAAAAGCAGGCGCACCGCCTTCTTTTCGTACAGGTCTATTGCAGGAAAAAGCTTCATTCGTTAACTCCTTCCGAGAACGCTTTAAGAATCTTCAGACCCACCTCGCCGCTTTTTTCGGGATGGAACTGACAGCCCATAATATTTTTTCGGGCAACAGCCGCCGTAAGCTCCTTGCCGTATTCGGCACTTGCGATAAGGCTGTCCTCGCATCCCCTTGCAAAATAGGAATGAACGAAGTAAACGCAATCACCCTCATTAAGATAACGGAAGAGAGGATGCTTTTTCTTGAAGTGCAGACCGTTCCAGCCTATGTGGGGAACCTTAAGGTCTGCGGGGATATATCCCTCCATGGGTACAACCTCGCCCCGAAGAAGTCCAAGACCCTCGTGCTCACCGTATTCGTAGCTTTTTTCAAAAAGCAACTGCATTCCAAGGCAAATGCCCATTATGTCTTTTCCCCGTGCCGCCGCTTCCTTTAAGGTAGTATCAAGTCCCGAGGCGCGTAATTTCTTGGCCGCATCCTCGAATGCGCCCACTCCGGGAAGTATTATCCTGTCGGCGTTCAGTATTTCGTTACTATCTCCCGTTACTACCGCCTCCGCACCCACGTGCTTAAGGGAGGAAACGAGAGAAAATAGATTACCAACGCCGTAGTCAACTATCGCTATCATAAGCACCCCTTGGTAGAGGGAACGGAGTCCGCATTCTTTTCGTCGATGCTCACCGCCGCCTTAAGAGCGCGGGCAACCGCCTTGAAGGCTCCCTCAATTATGTGGTGGGAGTTTCTGCCCGCCAGCCTTCTTATATGCAGGGTAATACCCGCATTTTGTGCAAAAGCGGTAAAAAACTCGTAAACCAGCTCCGTGTCAAAGGCTCCAACCTTTTTTGCG
Organism: Oscillospiraceae bacterium; assembly: GCA_015064505.1. Lineage (GTDB taxonomy): Bacteria > Bacillota > Clostridia > Oscillospirales > CAG-272 > RUG12395. Next base: position 29,993 of record SVSB01000013.1, on the reverse strand, counting down.
GGGATGGGAAGATTCTCATAGTATCCTCCTCTGCCGGAGATATCAACGGCGCATAGGATAAGCGCTTCATCCATGGGAAGCGTGATATCCCCGTAGCGCTTTATGCCCCTTTTATCCCCAAGTGCCTCCGCAAAAGCCTTTCCCAGGCAAATGCCGATATCCTCGCAGGTGTGGTGCATATCAACGTAAGTATCTCCTTTGCAATTCACCGTAAGCTCAAAGCCGCCGTGCTTTGCAAAAAGAGTCAGCATGTGGTCAAGGAAGCCGCATCCGCTGTCAATTTCAGATCTCCCCGTGCCGTCAAGCAACAGAGTGAGCTTTATGTCGGTTTCTGCCGTTTTTCTTATTATCTCGGAGTATCTCATGTTCTTTTCTCCAGAATTATATCAATATTATCAAGTAGTTTTTTCATTTCCATTGCAGTACCTACGGTAATGCGGCAATAGTCCTTTATGCGCTCCTTTTTGAAATGACGCACGAGTACGCCCAATTCTTTAAGCTCAAGATAAAGCTCTTCTCCGCTTATTTCCCCGCTTTTTGCAAAAAGGAAATTTGCCTTGGAGGGAAGTACGGTAAAGCCGCGCTTTTCAAGCTCTGCCTTTGCAAATTCTCTCGTGCGCATCACCGTTTGGGCGTTTTGCATATAATATCCGTTTTCCGTCAGCGCCGCATAGCCGGCGGCACAGGTCATTCGGTTTACGTTATAGGGGTTCGTTGAGTAGCGCAGGGTGTGCAGATCGGAGATAAGCTCTTTACTGCCAATGGCAAAGCCAAGACGTGCCCCCGCAAGAGAGCGGGATTTGGAGAAGGTCTGAACCACCAGAAGATTACCGTATTTTTCCGTGAGCTTAACGGCGCTCTCACCGCCGAAGTCCACGTACGCCTCGTCGATTATAACCACGTTATCGGGATTTGAGGCAACTATCCGTTCAATATCGGAAAGAGGGAGAGCTATGCCCGTGGGAGCATTGGGATTTGCGATAACGATATTCTTGTTTATTCCTATATAATCGTTTACGTCAACCGTAAGATCGTCCTTAAGAGGTATCTCCTCATAGGGAATACCCAGCTTTTCCGCAAAAACGGAATAGAATCCGTAGGTGATATCGGGGAACACTATGGGATTTTCTTTATCGCAGAAGGCGTTAAATGCAAAGTCAAGCACCTCGTCGGAGCCGTTGGTGGCGATTATTCTCTCGGGTTCTGCTCCGTATACCTCTGCAAGCTTGTTTATAAGCACCGTGCATTCGGGATCGGAATAAAGTTGCAGAGTTGCCGCTTCCTCAAGCACCGCCCGTATAACACCGGGGGAGGGAGGAAAGGGAGATTCGTTGGTGTTCAGCTTTATATATTTTTTGTCACGGGGCTGTTCACCCGGAGTGTACGGGGTAAGGGCGGAGAACTTTTTGCTGAAAAATCTGCTCATATCATTCCTCTTCAAAGCGAACGGTAGCACTTTTTGCGTGACCGTCAAGACCCTCTTTGTTTGCAAAGTATGCGACCTTGTCCGCCGTTTGTTCAAGAGCTTCTCTGGTGTAATAGGTAAACTGGGATTTCTTTATGAAATCGTCAACCCCGAGAGGAGAGGAAAAACGGGCGGTGCCGCTTGTGGGCAGGGTGTGGTTGGGGCCTGCAAAATAGTCACCAAGCGCCTCCGGGCAATATCTGCCCATAAAGATGGAACCCGCGTGCCTCACCTTATCAAGATAATCAAAGGGAGAATCCACGCACAGCTCAAGGTGCTCGGGTGCTATTTCGTTTGCAATATCAATGGCAACGTTAAGATCGGACGCAATAATTATTTTGCCGTTGTTATCAATGGAAGCACGGGCGATCTCGTTGCGGGAAAGGAGAGGGATCTGCTTTTCCAGCTCTTCGCTTACCGCCTTTGCAAGCTCCTCGCTGTCCGTTACCAGCACGGCGCTTGCGTTCTTATCGTGCTCTGCCTGGGAGAGAAGATCTGCGGCAACGTACTTCGGGTTGCTCTTACCGTCCGCAACCACGAGTATTTCGCTGGGTCCCGCGATCATATCTATGCTCACCTTGCCGAATACCTGTTTTTTCGCTTCTGCAACGAAGGCGTTCCCGGGGCCAACGATCTTGTCTACCTTGGGGATGCTCTCCGTGCCGTAAGCAAGGGCGGCAATGGCTTGTGCACCGCCAACCTTGAAGATGCGCGTTACTCCCGCGATCTTTGCCGCCGCAAGGATAACGGGATTTACCTTGCCGTCGGCAGAGGGGGGAGTTACCATAACGATCTCCTCGCACCCTGCGATCTGCGCGGGGATGCTGTCCATCAGCACCGTGGAGGGGTATGCGGCGGTTCCTCCCGGAACGTAAAGCCCCGCCCTGTCAACGGGGGTTATTTTTTGGCCCGTAATAACGCCGTTGCCTTCGTTTATAATAAAGCTGTTGCGCACCTGTCTTTTGTGGAAGGCGCGGATGTTTTCCGCCGCCTCACGCAGAACGTCAAGAAATTCCGAGGGAACGGATGCCACCGCCTCCTCTATCTCCGCCTCACTTACCTCAAGGGAGGTAAGGCGTGCGCGGTCAAAGCGCTCCGTATATTCGTAAAGCGCCTTGTCGCCGTTTTTTACTACGTTTGCTATAATATCCGCAACCACCGTTTCCACGTTTGCGGAAAGATCGTCGCGGGCAAAGATCTCGCTGTTTGCCACTTCTCCGTAGCGGTAAATCTTAATCATCGTATACTACCTGTGCTTTCAGTTTTTCTGTTATATCTTCGATCTGCGCGGTCTTGAATTTAAAAGACGCTTTGTTTGCGATAAGCCTTGCGCTTATGGGAACCACGGTCTCTATTACCTCAAGGTCGTTTTCCTTCAAGGTGGTGCCCGTTTCCACTATATCCACGATAACGTCGGAAAGACCCAGAATGGGAGCTATCTCAATGGAGCCGTTCAGCTTGATTATGTCGATATCGCGGCATTTGCCTGCGTAATGCTTTGCGGCAATGGAGGTGAACTTTGTTGCAACCCGCAGGGTGCTTTGCCCGTCGTCGTAAAAATCCTTTTTTGCCGCAACCGCCATTCTGCATTTGCCGATATTAAGATCGAGTAGTTCGTATATCTGGGGCGCGTATTCAAGGAGTATGTCCTTGCCCGCAACTCCGATATCCGCGGCGCCTCGCTCAACGTATATGGAAACGTCGGATGGCTTTACCCAAAAGTATCTTACCTGCTTTTCGGGGTTTTCAAATATCAGCTTTCTGCTGTTTTCCTTAATGGAGGGGCATTCGTAGCCTGCCTTTTCGAACATGGCGTAGACCTTTTCTCCCAGTCTGCCCTTTGGAAGCGCTATATTAAGCATCCTTTGCCTCCTTTCTTACGTCAACAAGCTCCCCGTATCTGAATTTCGGCGGTATTGCCTTCTGAGCGCTGACGCTCTTCCCGAGGGCGATAAGCTTTTCAACTTCTTTTGCCGCCTCGTTTGCCGTTTCCTCGGAATAGAGCAGAAGCACGTCCGCGTCAAGCTCGCTTCTGTTTCTGTCAAGAGCCTCAAGCAGATCAAGATAGATGGCAAAGCCGATAGCGCCCGCCTTTCTACCCATTCGGGTAAGAAGTCTGTCGTATCTTCCGCCCGCAAGTACGCTTTCGCATATTCCCGAAAGAAAACCGCGGAATACGGTGCCGTTATAGTAATTCATATCGTTAAGAACGGAAAAATCAAATCTTATCTTATCCGCAATTCCCGCGGCTTCAAGTTTTGTCTTCAGTGCCGAAAGCTCACCGTAAGCCGCTTTTGCGGAATCGGTGGTGCAGAGGGGGGAAAGACGGGAGAGAACCGCGTCCATATCTCCGTAAAGACCCGCAAGGGTGCAAAGGGCGTCAGTGCCCTCTGTGCCGATACCGTTTGCGTTGCACAGTCTTTCAAGATCGTGGGCGTTCTTTTCCGCTATCAGGGAGATTATATCCCGCTTCAGTCGGCCATCGTCCGTGCAGCTCTCAAGCACCGCCTCAAGTATACCCTGATGAGATATCTCCAGAATAAAATCGGGGGAGATAAGAGCAAGGCTCTTTGCCGCCAGAGAAATAACCTCAAAAACGTCGTATTCGTCAATATCTCCTATGCACTCAATGCCCGTCTGCATTATCTCCTTGAACTGATGTGTGCTTCCCGAAACACGGTATACGTTCTCGTTATAATATACCTTTTGCTTGCAACCGGGCGTATCCTCGCCGTTCTTGATAATGGAGAGGGTAACGTCGGGCTTCAGAGCCATCAGCTTGCCGCTGGTGTCGTTAAAGGTAATGACCTTGTCGCTGACGAGAAAATCCTTGTTCCTTACGTACAGATCGTATTCCTCGAATTTACTCATCTTAAAGGGGAGATAGCCGTACTGCCTGTACAGTGAACGCAGTGTGTAAACGGCTTTCTCTTCATTTTTTAATATATTGTTATTCATATCGTTCTCATTTACCTTCTGTTCTTTCGATAACCATACCGTAGCCGCCCTTGCCGTATTCAAGGCACTTGCTGACGCGGCTGATGGTTGCGGTGCTCATTCCCGTCGCCTTGCTTATGTCCGTATAGTTTGCTCCCGCCTTCAGCATCTTTGCCGCCTTAAGCCTTTGGGAAATATCAAGTATCTCCTTGACTGTGCAGACGTCCTCAAAAAAGCTGAAGCATTCTTCCACGGTGTTGAGTGAGAGTATGGCTTCAAATAAACCGTTTACTTCTTCCGTATGCAGCTTTTCCATATTTCCTCCAAGCTCACTTTAATGCTTTATCACTTTAATGCACTAAATTATAATACCTTCGATGCCGTTTGTCAAGAGCATTTGAAAATATTATTAAAATTACCGTTATTGACATAACGGGCGATAAATTATATAATAAATAAAAAGGATGAAAACGGAGAAGGGAGGTTTGCTCAATGAAAAACAAAAACGAGAATCGCGGTATGCGATTGCTGAAAAACGGAAGACGGGGCATATCGAGGATCATCTTCAGCCGTATGGGTATAATCTCTCTGCTGTTTTTGTTGCAGGCGGTATTACTTGTTTTGGCCTTCGTATGGCTTGAGGAGGCGCTTCACGTCTATATCGGCTCCACTGCCGTTATCACCGTTATTGCGGTGCTTTTTCTCCTGAACAGGGAGGCAGATCCCACCTCCAAGATAACCTGGCTCGTTATCTTTATGCTTATGCCCGTTCTGGGAATTATTCTGTATTTCTATACGGTAACGGAGCTGGGGCACAGGGCGCTTGGCGCCAATATTTCTTCCGTGCTTGAAAAAAGCAAGGATCTCTTGCCTCCGCCCAATATAACCGGCGAGAAAGTGGAGGGTGATGCACCCGAGCCCGTTCCCATCGGGGATTACCTTAAAAGCGTGGGCAATTACGCCTGCTATAACGATTCCGCCGTTAAATACTTCAGCTGCGGAGAAGAGAAGCACGCCGCGCTGCTTTCCGAGCTTGAAAAGGCAAAAAAATTCATTTTCCTTGAGTATTTTATAATATCCGAGGGAGAGATGTGGGGTAGCGTTCTGGAGATACTTGCCCGCAAGGCAAGAGAGGGCGTTGAGGTGCGGGTAATGTACGACGGTACCTGCGAATTCACCACTCTTACTCCCGATTACGCCTCGCGGCTGAAAAAGCTTGGAATAGAGGGCAAACCCTTTTCTCCCTTAACTCCCTTCGTATCCACCTACTATAATTTCCGCGACCACAGAAAGATCGCCGTAATAGACGGAAAGGTTGCCTTTACGGGCGGCGTGAACCTTGCTGATGAATATATCAACGTAAGAAGCCGCTTCGGTCATTGGAAGGATGCGGCGGTAATGATAAAGGGAGGCGCCGTAAACAGCTTTACCCTGATGTTCCTGCAGATGTGGGCGGCAAGCGGAAAAAAGACCGTGGACGAAAGGTATTTCGTTACGGAAAAAGAGCCGAAGAAGAGCGATTGCTACGTGATCCCTTACGGGGATTTTCCCTTGGATAATAACAAAACGGGCGAGCGCGTATATATGGATATGCTCAACCGCGCAAGCAGATACGTCTATATAATGACTCCATATCTTATCCTTGATTCCGCAATGGAAACGGCAATAAGATTTGCGGCGGAAAGGGGTGTGGACGTGCGTATTATCCTGCCCGGCATCCCGGATAAGAAAACTGCCAACGCCCTTGCAAAGACCCATTATAAGGCGCTTATCTCCTCGGGAGTAAAGCTTTACGAATACGCCCCCGGCTTCGTCCATTCCAAGGTGGTGCTTTGCGATGATACAGAAGCAGTGGTCGGTACCATCAATATGGATTACCGAAGCTTTTACCATAATTTTGAGTGCGCCGCATATATCAGAGGCGGCAGTGCTATAAATGAAATAAGCAACGATTTTGAAGAGACCTTTGGAAAATGCCGTATCGTAACGAAAGAAACGGTTAAAAAGGAAAAGCCGTTTGTTAAGCTTATGGGATTTATATTAAAGGTCATTGCACCGCTTATGTAATTTTATTTGTGAGGTATATATAATGAAGGTTTTAATGCTTAACGGAAGTCCCAAAAAGGATGGCAATACCGCCCTTGCGTTGCGCGAGATGGAAAAGGTCTTTGCGGAGAACGGAGTGGAGACCGAGATAATTCAGGTGGGCGGCAAGGACGTGCGTGGCTGTACCGCCTGCTGCTATTGCTACAAGAACGCAAAATGCGCCATCGACGATATAGTAAACGAAACGGCGGAAAAGCTTAAGGAGTGCGACGGACTGGTTATCGCCTCCCCCGTATATTACGCCGCCGCAAACGGCACTCTCGTTTCCATGCTTGACCGCCTTTTCTACAGCAGCCGCTTTGATAAGACCATGAAGGTGGGCGCATCCGTTGCCGTTGCCCGCCGCGGAGGATGCTCCGCAACCTTTGATCAGCTTAACAAGTATTTTACCATTTGCGGAATGCCCGTAGCCTCCAGCCAGTATTGGAACAGCGTTCACGGTGCCGCTCCCGGCGAAGCCGCAGGCGATCTTGAGGGTCTGCAGACCATGCGCACCCTTGCCCGCAATATGACCTTCCTTATGAAGAGCATTGCTCTCGGCAAGGAAGCCTACGGTCTGCCCGAAAAGGAGCAGAAGACCGCAACCAATTTTATAAGATAGTTTTGCCCAAAGAAGTCCCGTCAGCAGACGGGGCTTCTTTTCTTTTGCCGGGAATGCGTGTATGTTGTATGAAAGCGTTGCGAAAAAGCAGGGAGGGAAGGGATTTAAATATACGGTATCAAAAACGTACCAAAATTAAGTGAATACTTGCAAATCACGGTTCTTTGTGATATAATTACCATTGCCCGAGGTCTCCCCATGACTCTGGGCTTTGGTCGTTATACCGTTTTTACGGGGAAATTTTGCAAAAAACGGCCTGTTTCGGCTCGTTTTTTGCCCTAAAAGGCGGTTTTTCGATCAAAAATGTAGTAAATACTTAAAATTTGATCGGAGGTGCGGAAGTGAAGCAGACTAATGTGCGCGGCAGGCTGATAGACAACACAATATCCGTAATTGCGGCGTACGGGCTTGACAAAACCACTACCAAGGCCATCGTCGGGGGTACAAATATAAACGAAGCTTATATTTATCGGTACTTCCACGATAAAGATTCATTGCTTGCAACCGCCTTTGATAAATTGGATGCTGAGCTTGTCGAAATCACGTCAAGCTACGTTCACCTTCTTGGGGTGAAGGAGCTGGATATCGAGGCACGGTGTCGGTTGTTTTTTAAGCCCGTGTGGGAGTTTTTGCTCGGCAATAAGGAAAAGTGCCTTGCGTTTATAAGGTACTATTACTCACCGTATTTCAGAAAATACTCCGCAGAGTCCCACAAGGAGCGGTACGGCGGCTTGATAGAAAGCTTTGATGAGGTGTTCCGTGAGGAAGCAAATACCTGGATGCTGCTGAATCACATACTGAACGTAATGCTCTCCTTTGCCATCAAGGTGTTCGACGACTCCGTTGCCAATGACGACGATACAGCCGAGCACGTGTTCCGCTTGGTTTACTATTCAACAAAGCCATATTTTAAAAAAGAGGACGGAAATAACGAAGATGAAGAAAGCGTTTAACATTATCAAAAACATATTTGTCTGGCTCATAGTAGCACTTGCGGTATTTATGATGATATTCACCATAATATCCGTAACCACCTTTGACCGTAACGACAGAGATCTGTTCGGATTCAAGGCGTATATCGTAACGTCAGACTCCATGTCAAAGACCCACTTCAACGCGGGTGACCTTATCTTCGTTAAGGAGATCTCCGACCCTACCGCTCTTAAGGAAGGGGATATCATCACCTATATCTCCCAGAACCACGATAACTTCGGCGAGACCATAACCCATATGATCCGCAGACCTTCCGTTGACGCTCAGGGTAATCCCGGATTCGTTACCTACGGTACCACCACCGATACCGACGACCCCACGGTAGTTACCTATCCCTACATACTCGGTAAGTACGTTGGACATCTGAAGTACGTGGGAACCTTCTTCAACTTCCTTAAGACTCCTCAGGGCTACATAGTTTGTATTCTCGTTCCCTTTATGCTTCTTATCCTTTATCAGGGCATAAACACCGTACGCATCTTCCGCCGCTACAAGAAGGAACAGCTGCAGGAGGTAGAGGCGGAGAAGGCTCAGATAGAGGCGGATCGCGCAGAGACCGCAAGAATGCTTGCAGAGCTTCAGGCTCTTAAGGCTCAGCTTGAGCAGGGTCAGCAGACGCCTCCCGCAACGGCACCTCCTCAGGCACCCGCTGAGGCACCTGCTGAAGCACCTGCTGAAGCACCCGCTGAGGCTCCCGCCGAAGCACCCGCAGAGGCTCCCGCTGAGGCACCCGCCGAAGCACCCAAGGACGCAGAGTAATTTAAAGCCACCCGACCCCGCGGGGTCGGGCGGCAATCAAAGGATATAAGCCGCTGCTTGTATCTTTTGATTGCCGAAAGGTAAAACGTTGTCGGGTTTTTGCAACGGAAAAACAAAAACCGAAATCTTAGAAGGGAGGAACCCTTTATGCAACATAACCAAATATACACTATGCACAACGGGGGGGGGTATACAATGCCTTTCGTTGTACATATTGTACAAATGCGTGGAGGGGACTTCCGGATAAGTAACTGCCTCCATTCGACGGTGCCGATGGATTGCAGTAATTCTTCGCACCGTATAAAAAGGAGGACACATTATGTCTAACAGCAAAGCGACCAGGCGCGCGCTGCTGACAAGCATACTTGCGCTTATTATGTGCGTATCTATGCTTATCGGCACCACTGCGGCTTGGTTCACCGACACCGTTACCAGCAGTGGTAACAAGGTTATCTCCGGTACCCTTAAGGTTGACCTTGAAGTGCTTGAAGATAACGATTGGATTTCCATCAAGGATAATCCCCAGGCAATTTTCGATTACGACAATTGGGAACCCGGCTACGTGCAGGTTAAGATCCTCAGAGTAGTTAACAAGGGAAGCCTTGCATTCAAGTGGCAGGCAAGCCTTGTTGCTAACGCGGCTCTGGGTAGCCTTGCCGACGTTATTGACGTTTACGTTAAGGAAGACGTCACCGCTTATCCCACCGAGCGCACCGAGATCAACTCCTGGAACAAGGTCGGCACTCTCCGTGACTTTGTAAATACCATCCCCGTTGCTACCAACGGCGAGATACTTGCAAAGGACAAGAACGCCACCGAGTATCCTTCCGAGGTTCTTGCAATCGCATTCAAGATGCAGGAGACCGCAGGCAACGAGTATCAGGATCAGACCCTCGGCGAGTTTGATATCCAGATCCTCGCAACTCAGCTGATGGCTGAGAAGGACAGCTTTGATGAGAAGTACGATGCAGAGGCAGCTTGGGACGGAACTTATCCCACCACCAAGCCCGATACTCTCGTGGTCGATACCGTAAACCATATTATTTCCATCAATGATACGGCAGCGTTCGCTTATCTGAACACTCTGGTAAACGATCCTGACTTCTATACGAACTACGGTTCCAAGTGGAAATACTCCATCGAGCTCAACACCGACGTTGACCTGATGAACAAGGCGTGGACCCCCATTCTTCTCAGCAACTTCGTTGCATTTGATGGTAAAGGCCACACTATCAGCAACGTATACGTTTCCACCACCGAAGACGATGCAGGTCTGTTCCAGAACATTGCTTGCAACGATATCGGTGTAACTTACGTACGCAACCTCAATATTGACGGTGCTTACATTATCGGCGACCAGAGCGTCGGCGCTCTTGCAGGCTCCAGCAGCCAGGGCGTTATTGAGAACGTAACCATCAACAACGCTACCGTTATCGGTAACAAGTACGTTGGCGGTATCTTCGGCTCCGGTAACGGTTCTGCAAACGGTTGTACCGTAAAGAACACCACCGTCACCATTCCCGAGGGCGGTCTTAAGGAAGCAGGCGGCCTTATCGGTTACGTCTCCAACGACGGTAATCCTACCACCGAGAATAAGATCATCGCAAATAACACCGTTGAAAACGTAGTTATCACTGCTCCCACCATCGCATCCGGTCTCGTTTCTCAGCCCAACTCCTCTAACACAGGCACCGGCGTTATCGTTATCGAGAACAACACGTTGAAGAACGTTAAGATCACTACTGCTGATAACAGCGCAGATCTGTACGTATCCAATAACGTAACCGGCAGAACCATTGTCAGAAACAACACCGCAGTTGATTGCGAGGTTGGCACAGTCATCGCTACTGCCGATGCGCTTGTAAACGCATTTGCAAACCTTAAGGCGGGTGCCGTTCTCTTCATCACCGATGATATCGATATGACCGGCAAGACCATTGCTCCCGTAACCGGAAACAAGGCCTTCACCATGTACGGTAACGGTCATACCATCAGCAACCTCAATACCACCGAGAGAGCACTCTTCGTAGCGCACAGCGGTTCTTCCGCATACGTGTTTAAGGATGTTGTACTTGAGAATTGCTCTGTAAATTCTGCAAGCAATTACGGTGCCCTGTTCGTAGGTGACGGTGATACCAGTGATGAGATCACCATTGTTAACTGCCACGTTAAGAACTGCACGGTTAATAGTGCAAAGTATGCCGCAGCATTCGTAGGCTATACTGCCGGCTATGACGTACAGAACAACGGTCCCGTTTACAGCGACGTTACCATTAAGGATTGCTCCGTTACCGGTGGCTCTATCACCGGCGGCGGCTCTACTGCAGCAGCTATTGGTCACGCAGGCGGTAACGTAGATACCACCAGCATCGTTGAGAATCTTACCGTTACCAACGTTGCTATCAACGGTGAGGATGCAGCCCATACCGGTATAGCAGTTGGTACTGCAAACGTAGGTAAGACCATCATCACCAACGTAACTCACAGCGGCGTAACCGGTAACTACAACACTGCAACCGTAGTTTACGGCCGTTTCGTTCCCGGTACCACCGGTTCCTTGACCGTTGACGGCGCAACCGTTAATCCGTAATTAACGGTCACTTCCCATCAGTTTAATTTGCCCCCGACCCTGCGGGGTCGGGCGGCAATCAAAGGATATAAGCCGCTGCTTGTATCTTTTGATTGCCGAAAGAACGAAAAGGAGGCATTTATGTCCGATAAAATAAAAAAGGTTTGGAATACCGTATCAACCGTTGTTGTGGTACTCGTGGTGATCTGCGCAGTGTTCCTTGTGGGAACGCGGCTGATCGGCTTCCGTGTGTTTACCGTTATCTCGGGAAGCATGGAGCCAACTTATAACGTGGGAGACCTTATTTACGTTAAAGCCGTTGATATGGAAGATATCAAGGTGGGAGATCCCATTACCTTCGTGCTTAACGAGGATCTGGTGGTTGCCACTCACCGCGTTATAAGCATTGATGCGGAGAATCAGCATTTTTACACCAAGGGCGATGCAAACGAGATTGCGGACGGAGATCCCGTTCATTACAAGAACGTGATCGGCGTGCCCAAGTTCCGCATTCCTTATCTTGGATACGTTTCCGATTACATTCAGAACCCACCCGGCAGCTACGTGACCATCGGGATTGGCGCTCTGCTGATACTTATTGTTTTCCTTCCCGACTTTCTTCCCAAAAAGAAGGTTGCGGCGGTTGAAAGCAAAGCAGAAAGCAAGGACGAAAATAACTAACGGTTTTAGATTCCTGCGGGAACTATCCCGCGAGGGTTTGAAATATAATAATCGAGAAAGGAGGAAATATAGTGAAGCTTACGAAGAAAAAAGTGTTTGTATCCGCATTGGCTCTTTGTCTTGTTGCCATTTTGTCCATGGGCTCTCTTGCGTGGTTCAGCGCAAAGGACGAAGTTACTAACAAGTTCCTTATCGCTGATTCCGAGGATGATACTCCCGATAAGATCTTCTCCGTATCCGTTTGGGAGAAAACTCCCGATACCGATAAGGATGAAGACGGACATACCTACAAGGACATTCTTCCCGGCGACACGCTGAAGAAGGAAGTTCACGTAGAGAATACGGGACACTATAAGCAGTATATCCGCGTTATCGTTACTGTTACCGATGCATCTGCTTGGCAGACGGTATTCGGATTGACAGGCGGTCAGGTCGTTCCTCTCAGCAATATAGTTGCAAATTACGATGCAACAATCTGGCAACCCTCAGGCGCCAATTACGATGCAACCAACAACACCTTCGTTTACGTTCTGTACTACAACGGAATACTTGAAAGCGGTAAAGACATCACCGTATTTACCGACGTAAAGATTCCCGAGTCTCTTACCCGCGAACAGGCCGCAGACTTCAAGGGCGGCTTTGAGGTTAAGGTAAAGGCTCAGGCAGTTCAGACCGAAAACGTTGGTGCAAGTGCTTACGAGGCATTCCAGACCGTTGGTATGGCGATAGGCGACTAACGCTATCCGACCGTACGCAGAGTTTGAACGGTTTGTAAGCGTACAGAAAACAAAACCGATTATTTTGGAGGCAATTAAGCAATGACCAATATTAAGAGCACCAAGCGCGCGCTTATCACAAGTGCTGTGTCCCTCCTTATGTGCTTTGCAATGCTTGTGGGCACCACCGCTGCTTGGTTTACCGATTCCGTACAGACCGGTATCAACACCATTCAGGCCGGTAACCTGGATATCGAGCTGTACTACGCTTATCCTTCCGACGTTGAGAACGGCGCAATCGCCGACAACAAGTGGAAGAGAGTTGACGCAAACTCCCCCGTATTCGATCCCAACGCTCTTTGGGAGCCCGGCTTTACTCAGGTTGTTTACTTCAAGGCAGTAAACGAGGGCGAGCTTTCCCTTAAGTACCTTATGAACGTTGATATCGTAAGCGAGACCACCGGCCTTACCAAGACCGGCGAGATCATCAAGCTTTCCGATCACATTCAGGCATACGCACAGCAGGGCCAGCAGGGACTCTGGAGACCCTTTATTGACAGAGACGAGGTTGTAGATCCTCCTTATCTGCCCGCTGAGCTCAACGGCGTATTCAGCCAGACCCTTTCCAAGGCAGCTGACGGTTACGGCTACGGTACTCCCTCCGAGAACCCCTACAGCCTTGACCTTGATCAGTGGCTCGAGCCCGGCGAGGTTTGGTACACCAGCCTTGCGCTCTTTATGCCCGAGACCGTTGGTAACGAAGCTAACCACAACGGCGTAAACAAGCCCTCCATCAAGCTTGGTATCTCCCTCGTAGCTACTCAGTACAACTGGGAGCCCGAGGCCGATTCCTTCGATCACAACTACGATGCTAACGCTACCGTTATCATCAACGACGTGAACAAGCTCCAGGCGGCTGTAAACGCAGCAAAGGACGGCGCTATCATCTATATTGAGCAGGGTAACTACGAGCTTAACAGCATGGTAGTTATCGACGGCAAGTCCGTTTCTATCGTTGGACTTGGCGAAGTAAACATCAAGATGAAGGCAGCTCAGCATATGTTTACCGTTCAGGATCAGTACGATCACGAGTCCAAGGTTGTGGTTAATATCAGCAACCTGAATCTCGACGGTAATAACGTTGCAAAGCACGGTATCAACGTTAAGTACAACGTGACCGCCAACATCACCGACGTTAACGTTAAGAACACCAATTGGGCAAGCATTCTTCTTGATAACGCCAACAAGTACAACGACGGCAACTTCTACAACGGAACCAAGACCGTAGTTAACCTTAAGGATTCTACCGTCGAGACCGTATCCATGGATACTCTTCCCGTTGTTCCCACCCATGCTTATGCCGGCGCAGGCGTTACCACCTATGCTTACTTCAACCACACCAACAGCGTTATCGGCTCCATCGAGAAGCAGGCTATCAGTGCTGACGCTTCCACCATGTACGTAAACGGCGATAACGGCTCCGTCGGTACCACCGTATTCTCCAAGGATCCCGCGGAGATAGCTACAGCTCTTGCAGGCGGCAAGTCCGTTGTTCTTAACGACGACGTTAAGACCGAGGCAGCAACCGCAGCTCCTTACGGCAACAAGTACGGCTTTGCGCTTAACGGCGGCGTGCTTGACGGAAACGGCAACGAGCTTGAGATCGATTGCTACGGCGACGATTACGGCATTATGACCACCGGCGGTACCATCAAGAACGTTACCATCGAAGAGGGTTGCCGCGCAGTTATGATAATGTATCCCACTGAGGACGTTATCATTGACAACGCAGTTATCGGCGGAGACGGCGTTCTTTATCCCATCAACACCGGTGAGGCAGGCTCTGCCGGCGTGGATCTTATCGTTAGCAATTCTACTCTCAAGGGGTGGACCAGCTACTCCAATATCGAGAGCGCAACCTTCACAAACGTAAAGTTTGAGCAGGGTACTTATTATAACAATATCTACGGCCGTGTTCTGAAGCCCTACGTAAACACCACTCTCACCAATTGCTCCTTCATTGAGCATATGAACCTTGATCTGTCCGGACTTATCAACGGTCAGAAAATCGTTCTTGACAACTGCACGGTTAACGGTGTGGATATTGTCGATGCAAGCGTATTCACCATTCCCACCACCGATTCGCAGTATGATACCGAGCTCTTCACTATAGATCTTCCCGGTTGGGCAAGCTCTATCGCTGATTGCGTCGTTATCAAGTAATTGATCTGTTATGCTTCCCAACCCCTCGCGGGGTTGGGCGGCAATCAAAGGATATAAGCCGCGGTTTATATCTTTTGACTGCCGAGAGAAGACACCATGGAGGTAAAAATGAAAGCAAGAAACACAAAGCAAGCGTTACTGCTAAGCATCCTGGCTCTCTTTCTGAGTATGGCTTCGCTTGTTGGCACTACTGCCGCATGGTTTTACGACAGTGCTTCAAGCACGGGAAACATAATAAAAACAGGCAAGCTTGATATTGCTCTTGAAAAGTGGGATGCCGATTCGCAAAAGTGGGTAAATGCGGAGAACACCGAGATCTTTGATTCATCCACACCCTGGCAGCCCGGACATATGGAGATAATTAATCTGCGCGTGGTAAACACGGGAACCCTTGCTTATAAATGGCAAGCAACCGTAAATGCCGCAGGGCTTTCAGACGTTGCCGACTATATCACCGTGTACATGAGAAAAGGAAATAATGAAGCGGACATCTTTATTGAAGATGATACGGACGTATCAGATTTAGGTAATTTGATCAATACCATCCCGCCAACCCTGCGCGAGTTCATCAACGATCCGGATTTTCCCGCCGGCATCATGTTCAGAGACGATGAATTCTATCTTAGCATCGTGCTTTATATGCACGATAACATTCCTTCCAGTTTGCAGGGCAAGAATCTCTTCAACAGCCTCAAGCTTACAGTGGTTGCAACTCAGCTTGAACATGAGTCGGACAGCTTTGATACCGGTTACGATGCCGGAGTTGAATATCCCGATACGGATAGCGGGAATACCGTCAACGTAGACGATAACACTCCCGAAACCACTGCAACCGACACCACGGATGCCGAGACCACGGCAGAGGACACCACCGCAACCGAGGATACTACGGCGGCAGCGGATACCACTGATGCCACCGACACCACGGATGCCACCGATACCACCGATACCACGGCAATTACCGATGATTCTGCGGCAACGGATACCACAGCAGCCGAGACTACGGAAGCCGAGACCGCGGAACAGCAGCAAAGCGAGCTCTGATAGCGCGCTGTTGCAAAAGAATTTATAATCAGTTACCAACGCACCCGACCCCGCGGGGTCGGGCGGCAATCAAAGGATATAAGTTGAGCCCTGCGCGGTGATTTTGATCTTAACGGAGCCTCACGTAAGCCTTCTCCTGCGGGAGAAGGGGGACCGCGATAGCGGTGGATGAGGAGTTCGTCGGGGAGAATTCGCTCCGCACATGCACACCTCATCACCCGCTCTGCGGGAGCTTCGGACGACCGATGGTCGCCCCTACACCGGCTTTCGTAGACCTTCCTCTGACGAGGAAGGGGGACCACGAAGTGGTGGAAGGAGAGAATATCTGCGTGAGAGGCGTTTCGCGCCATGCGTACTCCCGCAAAACTATTTATATCTTTTGATTGCCGAAAGGTAAAATATTAACAGGAGGACACGTTATGTCTAACAGCAAAGCGACTAAGCGCGCGTTGCTGACAAGCGTACTTGCGCTCGTTATGTGCGTATCTATGCTTATCGGTACCACGGCAGCTTGGTTCACCGACACCGTTACCAGCAGTGGTAACAAGGTTATCTCCGGTACGCTCAAGGTTGACCTCGAGGTTCTGGACGAGACCGACAACACGACCTGGTATTCCGTAAAGGATTCCAGAGACCCTATCTTTGATTATGACAACTGGGAACCCGGCTACGTTCAGGTAAAGGTGCTGAAGGTAGTCAACGAGGGAAGCCTCGCGCTTAAGTGGCAGGCAACTCTCACCAACACCGCAAATCTCGGCAAGCTCGCTGACGTTATCGACGTTTACGTAAAAGAGGACGTTGAGAGCTATCCCCAGAATCGCACCGACCTTACCGGTTGGACCAAGGTAGGAACTCTCCGTTCCTTCGTTGGCAGCATTGAGACCACCACCGTAGGTGAGATCAAGCCGAACGATACGAAGAACGCTTACGAGGCGCTCGGTATCGCATTCAAGATGCAGGAGACTGCAGGCAACGAGTATCAGGATCAGACCCTCGGCGAGTTTGATATTCAGATCCTCGCTACTCAGATGATGGCTGAGAAGGACAGCTTTGACGAGAAGTATGACGAGGCTGCAGAGTATCTGAACAAGGACGAGAACGGTAATTTCCTTATTGCAAGCGCGGCTGATCTGCTTTACCTTGCACAGGAGGTAAACAACGGCAACAGCTTTAAGAACGAAACGTTCGTACTCACCTCCGATATCGACCTCGGCGGCAGAACGTGGACTCCTATCGGACATCCTTCACATTCCTTCAGCGCACTCTTTGATGGTAACGATCACACCGTTTCCAACTTCGTAGTTGACGTAGAAGAGTACGCAGGTCTCTTTGGTGACGCAAGAAACGGCGGAGATATCAAGAATCTTACCGTTAAGAACGCTGTCATCAGCGCACACGACCGTGCAGGCGCAGTTATCGGAGCAGGCTATACAACCCTTGAAAACTGCCACGCTGTTGATTGTGTCATAACCGTTACTCCCAAGCTTCTGGCTAACGGCAATTATGACGGCGGCGCAAAGGCAGGCGGCGTTATGGGTCAGGTTTGGGAAGGCGCAGGCAACGGTTTGACCAACTGTACCGCTACTAACGTAACGGTTATCGGTTACCGTGACATCGGTGCCGTCCTCGGTATGGCTCACAACAACAACGTTGTTACCGATTGTAAGGCATACGATTCCGACGTAAGCTATATGTATCTCGGTGCAGGTCAGGTTTACGGCGACGGAACGCCCAACGAGAACATCGGCGAGGTTGTAGGTCGCGTTCAGAGCAGCGCAACCGTTACCGGCTCCGTATCCAGCAACGTAAAGACCAACGGTGCTTACGTATACGGCTTGAAGCTCGTTCCTAACGGCGCCGGCTCCGGCACTATCATCGTAGACAGCAAGGAAGCTCTTCTCAACCTTGGCAAGCTTAATGCTGAGTGGGTAGACTTCTTCTCCAACGGCCTTGGAACCGCATATAGCAACTATGCTCCTCAGAACGGCGGTAAAGGCACCGATTACTATTATAACTGGACCTGGACCGTTGAGCTGACTGCCGATATTGATTTTGGCGGCGCTCAGATCGCTCCTATCGATCTTGGTAAGAGAAGCGTATTTGACGGACAGGATCACACCATTAAGAACGCGGTTATCGTAACCGATCCCGCTACCACAAATGAAGCAGGTCTGTTTATCGGTAATGACTGCGGCTTTAAGAACCTGAAGCTTGATAACATTCAGGTAACCGGCAGCAACGTTGGCAACTCCACCGCAGGTGTTCTGTCCGGATCTTGCAACAAGGTTATAGAGAACGTAACGGTTACCAACTCCTCCGTTACCGGCGGTAAGTATACCGGTGGTGTCGTTGGCTACGGTTATACCGACGTTCTTAACTGCACTCTGACCAACGTTACCGTTAAGGGTGGCTACAAGCTCGGCGGTCTGATTGGTTACATCTGTGCTTCTAACGGCCAAACCCATGACGTTACCGGCAACACCCTCACCAATTGCACCGTTGACGGCATCGGCGGCGGTGTCTTTGCCGGCGGCAAGACCGAGTACGTTATTGGTAAGATCGTAGGTAACTACAACTGCGACGGTACCTGCAACAACAACACCGTCACCAACATGACCACCTCTGCTACCGCTAACATCGGTAAGATAGAGGCAGGCAAGACCGTTACCGAGTAATTAACGGTCACTTCCCATCAGCTTGATTTGCCCCCGACCCTGCGGGGTCGGGAGGCGGTTAAGATAAAACCATTTGACAGTTTTAAGGAGAAAGAAAAATGTCGAGACGCAGAACGACCAGGCGCGCAGTACAGGCAAGTGCAATGGCACTTCTCTTGTGCTTCGTTATGCTTGCAGGCACTACCGCAGCTTGGTTCACTGACTCCGTACAGACCGGTATCAACACCATTCAGGCCGGTAACCTGGATATCGAGCTGTACTACGCTTATCCTTCCGACGTTGTGAACGGCGCAATCGCCGACAACAAGTGGAAGGTAGTTACCGCAGACACTCCCGTTTTCGATCCCAACGCTCTTTGGGAGCCCGGCTACACCGAGGTCGTTTACTTCAAGGCAGTAAACGAGGGTGAGCTTGCTCTTAAGTACCTTATGAACGTTGATATCGTTAGCGAGACCCTCGGTCTTACCAAGACCGGTGCAAGCATTAAGCTTTCCGATCACATCCTGGCATACGCTATTCAGGCTCAGCAGGGACATTGGGCTCCCTTTGCTAACAGAGAGGCTGTAACGGATCCCGCATCTCTGCCCGCAGAGTTTAACGGCGTACCCGGCAAGACCCTTGCCGAGGCAGCTGACGGATATGCTTACGGCAATCCCCCCGCTAACCCCTATAGCCTTGACCTCGATCAGTGGCTCCAGCCCGGCGAATGCTGGTATACCAGCCTTGCGCTCTATATGCCCGAGACCGTTGGTAACGAGGCTAACCACGATGGCGAGCACAGACCCTCTATTCAGCTTGGCATTTCCCTCGTAGCTACTCAGTACAACTGGGATCCCGAGGACGATTCCTTCGATCACAACTATGATGCTAACGCAACCCTTATCGTCAACGATGTGAACGATCTCCAGGCGGCTATTAATGCTGCAAAGGATGGCGCTATCCTTTACCTCAAGTCCGGTGATCACGTTCTTAAGTCCGGTCCTATCGTTATTAATGGCAAGGACGTAAGCATCATCGGTCTTGGCGAAGTAAGCATCCTTAAGGACTTCATGAATACTCACGTATTTACCGTTTCCAACGGCTCCAAGGTTCTTTTCCAGAATCTTGATATCGACGGCAACGCAAAGAACAGAGAGGGTATCTACGTAAGAAACGACTGCAACGTTACTATCGTTGATTGCTCTATCAAGAACACCGGCGGTAAGGATATTATGATCGACGAGGCAAGTGATGCGGCTCACGGTCTCAACTCCAAGAGCACCGTAACCCTCATCAACTCCGACGTTGAGGACGTTGCTGCATGCGCATCCCCCGTTACCTCCGTTTCTGCAACTCAGGATACCTACGTATACTTCAACTTCGACGCTGACAGTGTTGTTGGTAATATCGAGAAGCAGAGCATCAACCTTAAGCCCGAGAACATCTTCATCAACGGCGATAACAGCGGCGCAAACGGCGGAATCAAGTACAACTACATCTCCACCGCTGCAGACCTTCTTGCACTTGCAGGCAAGTCTCTTGAGGGTACCTACATCCTCAGCGCAGATATCGATCTTGAGGGTGCTGCTCTCGGTACCATCGGTGCCGCATACGGCAAGACCCTTACCATCGTTGGTAACGGCCACACCATTTCCAACGGTAAGTCCGCTCATACCAGCCACAACGGTATGAAGCATCACGGTATGTTCTATGCATACACCGACTCCACTCTCAATATCAGCAATCTTGTAATCGATAACTTCGATATCGATTCCACCGCTGATACCGAGCGTAACTATGGCGCAGGCGTAGTCGTTGCATTTGCAGACGGCGGCTGCACCGTAGTGCTTGACAACGTTGACGTTAAGAATTGCGATATTCTGAACAACGTTCCTGATATCGGCGATGAGGCAGGCGTTTACGTTGGTTATCAGACCGGTACCCTCATTATGAAGGACTGCGATTCCACCGCTTGCACCGTAGTAGGTGAGACCGCTGAGAAGACCGGCGCATTCATCGGTATGGTTAACGGCACCGCAACTCTTACCAACTGCACCACCGATCTTACCATCGGTACCTGCAACAGAGTTGCCGGCACTCTTACCGAGAACTGATCTTATTTATGCTTCCCAACCCCTCACGGGGTTGGGCGGCAATCAAAGGGTATAAGCTGCGGTTTATATCTTTTGATTGCCGAAAGGTAAAAAATTTAACAGGAGGACACCCCAAAAATGAGCAACAGCAAAGCAACCAGACGCGCGTTGCTGACAAGCGTACTTGCGCTCGTTATGTGCGTATCTATGCTTATCGGCACTACTGCGGCTTGGTTTACTGACACCGTTACCAGCAGTGGTAACAAGGTAGTTTCAGGTACCCTGAAGGTGGATCTGCAGGTACTTGAAGACGACAACTCCGGATGGACTTCCGTAAAAGACTCAAAGGCACCTATCTTTGATTATGACAATTGGGAACCCGGCTACGTGCAGGTTAAGATCCTTAAGGTAGTAAACATCGGTAGCCTCGCATTCAAGTGGCAGGCTAACCTTGTAACCACCGAGGAGCTTGGCATACTTGCTGACGTTATCGACGTTTACGTAAAAGAGGACGTTGAGAGCTATCCCGAAAATCGCACCGACCTTTCCGGTTGGACGAAGGTAGGAACTCTTCGTTCCTTCATCAGCGGCATTGAGACCACCACCGTAGGTGAGATCGAGCCGAACGATACGAAGAACGCTTACGAGGCGCTCGGTATCGCATTTAAGATGCAGGAGACCGCGGGCAACGATTATCAGAATCAGACTCTCGGCGCATTTGATATCCAGATCCTCGCAACTCAGCTCTCCGCAGAAACGGACAGCTTTGACAATAAGTACGATATGGGTCTTGATCCCGATGCAGACGGAAATATCCTTACAGAGATTGACGACGTTCAGTACGTTTACACTCCCGAGGGAGAGTACGTTCTTTATAAGGTAACCGAGGCGTTTGCCAAGGATACTCTCGTGGTTCCCGAGGGTGTTACCTCTCTTGGCAATTATTCTTTCGCTTATAACTCAAACGTAAAGACCGTTGTGCTCTCTTCTACAGTAAGATCTCTCGGCCGCGGATTTGACAGTTCTGCTGTTGAGACCGTTGTACTGAACGAGGGCCTTGAGCAGATAGACAGCCGTGCATTCAAAAGCACTGTAAATCTTAAGCAGGTCGTTATATCCTCCACCGTTAAGGTTATTGCAGACAACGCATTCCAGAAGTCCGGCATCAAGAGCATTATCATTCCCGCAACCGTAGAGACCGTTGGCGAGACTGCCTTTGGCGCTTCTGAGATCGAGACCGTAATCTTTGAGGGCAATACCTCTATTCAGGGTTACGCGTTCCGCGGCTGCCCCGATCTCAGAACCGTATATATGAACGGTGACGACGTTACCTTCATTACTTCCACGCTTAACGGAAGAAATTCCACGTGGTTCTGCAACGGCGAGTCCAATAATCCCAACGTGAGTGATATTGACTTCTACGTTGTTAACGATACCGTCGCAGCAAGAGTTAAGGCTGCTATGGGAGCAGAGGCAGGCAATACCGACGTTATCGTAAAGACTCCCGGCGAGGAAGTATACGATGCGGCTACTATGGGCGGCCTTTACGAGCTTCTGCCTACTCTGCCCGCCGGCACCGTTCTTGTAATTCCCGAGGGTACTTATACCACCACCGGAACCTTTACCGTTGCTCACGGAGTAACCATCAAGGGTGAGGCAGATAAGACTGTAGTCTTCCGTCAGAGCAGCTCTGCACAGGATAATCTCTTCAACTGCGCAGGTGATGCAACCTTTGAGAATATCACCTTTGAGACCAATCGCAAGGGCTATGCAATTGCCGATAATACCAAGAATCACGACACTGCAGGAGATATTACCGTTATCAACTGCAAGTTCGAGGGCATAGCAGCTGAGAAAAACTGGGGCGTTTATAAGAATCTTTACGGTAATCTTACCATTGAGAATTGCACCTTCGATAATTACGACAACGCTATTTGCGGCGTAAACAACGGCGGCACTTCCACCACCGTTATAACCGGCTGTACCTTTACCAACATAAACGGTGAGGCTATCGGCTACGTGGCAAGCACTCTTCCCGCAGATTTCGAGACTAACGTTATCGCTGATAACACCGGTCTTACTGCAGGAAACGTAATAGGATACTGATTTACGATCTCCCCGACCCCACGGGGTCGGGGGGCAATCAAAGGATATAAGTTGAGCCCTGCGCGGTGATTTTGACCTTAACGGAGCCTCTCGTAAGCCTTCTCCTGCGGGAGAAGGGGGACCGCGATAGCGGTGGATGAGGAGTTCCGCCCTCTCGCCCGTAAAACCATTTATATCTTTTGATTGCCGAATATAAGGTTAAAAATATTAAGGAGGTACTGAAATGCGAAAGGCTAAAATTTTCACAGTGGCGATCATCGCCGTTATAGTTTCATTCTTTGCGCAAAGTACTGTTGCATATTATTCTGCTTTCGGAATGGCGGAGAACGTCATAACCTCGGGCAACATAAGCTTCAAGATACACGAAAAGACCGACAAGGGAACCGATTTCCCAAGAGACGGCATCACCGTGCATCCCGGAGACGTTGTAAGCAAAATAGTAAGCATTGAGAACGTGTGCAAGCACCCCTTCTACGTTCGCGTTAAGCTTGTTTACGGCTCCGAATCCAATCTTGTTTCCGCTGAGGGCTGCTTCAAGCCCAACGTTGATACGGAAAACTGGATATACCACGACGGCTGGTATTATTATAAGGGCGTGGTTGAGCCCGGCGCCACAACGCCGAACGTATTCACCAAGGTGGAGATGGTAAGCTCCGTGCTTTCCGATGCACACAGAGGCAAGACCCTGACTCTTACCGTAGTTGCTCACGCGGTACAAAGCGAGAACAACCCCGTCAGCGGTACTTCCACGTACACAGCCTCCGGCTGGCCCGAAGAATAGGAGGTGCAATGATGAAAAAAGTATTACTGATTGCCGCAACTGCAATATTGCTCGTTATTTCCATGGCGCTTCCCGTGTTCGCTACTAACGGACAGGTAATCTATTTCGGTAACGCGGGTAAGTTCGTATTCGCTCCCGGAAGCTACTATTCACTGACCGACCTTTTCCCGGATCTGAAGGGTGTTATGCCCGGTGATTCCATAACGCAGAAGATCACCGTTTATAATGATTCCGCAAACGATATCAAGGTAAAGATATATCTGCGCTCCCACGGCGGTGACGAGCTTTCCGAAAGATTCCTTTCTCAGCTTCGTATGCGCGTAAAGAAGAGCTCCGATAACAGCATGGAGTATATGTTCGATGCGGCGGCAAACGAGCCCGCACAGCTTGGGGATTGGGTCTGCCTCGGTACTCTCTATTCGGGCGGTGAGGTCTATCTGGACGTTATCCTTGACGTGCCCGTAGAGCTTGATAACAGCTATGCCAATAACATTGGACGCATCAATTGGGAGTTCAAGGTTGAGGAATTCCCCGTGGACGATACTGACCCCTCTCCCGGAACCGGTGACGGGAACTTCGGTATATGGCTTGGTTGCGGAATGGCAGTATCCCTGATAATCTTTATTATATTCTTGGTAAAACGCAGAAAAGACGATGAGGATGAGTACACCCCCAAGGCAAAGGCGTAAATGGAGGAAAGAGTGAAAACTTTAAAGAAAAATTACAAAATAATTGCTCTGACCGTCAGCTATTTGCTTTTGTTCGTCTGGACGGCGTTGGGCGCAGGAGCCTCTCTCGCGTGGTTCTCCGACAGCACACCCACGGTCAACAATATCTTCAACTTTGCGGATTTCAAGATCGAGGTATTCCATCTTGTTGACGATGATTTCGTAAAGATAGACGAAAATACCGAAATCTTTGATAAAAAGGCTCTTTACGAGCCCGGCTACGTGAAGGTGGTCTATCTCAGAATAGACAATAAGGGAACCGTTCCCTTTGATTACAAGACCGCAGTGAGTGTTAAGGACTTTAACACGTCAACGAATATCTACGGCGGAACGTTCAATTTGCAGGATCATATGCTGTTTGGCCTTACAACGGCAAGCACCCTTGACGAGCTTAAGGCAAAGGTTGCTACCCGCGAGATGGCGGCGGCGTATTGCGATAGCCCTCTCGGCAATTACGAGACAGACCCCGTCGAGCTTAAAGCGAACTCGTCGGAATATATGGCTCTTATCGTAACGATGCCCGAATACGTGGACAGCGTTGCAAATCATCACCGCGATGCAGAAGCTCCGTGGGTAAAGCTGAGAGTTATTTTCACAGCAAATCAGCAAAAATAATTAAGAAGGGAGGCGAGGTACGATATGACTTTTGAAAAAATTATGAAAGCCTCTGATAACGGAACACATATAAGCGAAAAGACGTTCACGTCGTATATCTTTACGTCCTGTGCGCTGATATTTGTTTTGGTGCTTTGGATGCCTCTGTCTGCTTTTGCGTACTTTTATTCGGAAAAGACCTCCGTTTCTAACACCATAAGCACGGCAACCTACGATCTTGGTATTTACGTTACGACCGGTGCAGCCAGAGAATCCGTAGTTCTGGACGAGAATAACACCTTCACCCTTACGGCAGGCAAGCAGTACACTGTCGTTCTTGAGTATTTGCCTGATGTGAACACCGCAGAAACGGGTTTTGCTATAGTAAAGATAGGAGAAGACGTTCTGTATACGCAGCAGATAGGCTATGATGCTTATGCGGGCGGACGTCGGGATCTGATGCAATTTGACTTGTCCGTTCACGGAAGCGGAGAGGTTCAGTGCTCCATAACGCCCCATTGGGGAACGAGCGCCAATTACAGAGATATTATCACGGAGGGCGCGGACGTAGAGACCGTCATCGACGAAACGGAGAACGTTGCAGAGGTTATGAGGATCTCCGCCGGCTGGGGACGTATGAGCGATACCGCCGAGGCGGCAGAGGATACCACCGTAGCGGAAACGGATGCAGTGATCGAGCCCATCACCGAGGCGGCAACTGAGCCCGAGACCGATCCCGCAACGGATGAGCTAACGGAAGCAGTGACTGAAGCGGCAACGGAAGAGGTGACCGATGCGGTCATCGAGCCCGTAACCGAGCCTGCTACCGAACCTGTAACCGAGGCTGTAACGGAGCCCGTAACCGACGCGGTAACCACTGATGCGGCAACTACCGAAGAAGTTACCACGGATAACGTGACCACCGACGCAGCTACCACCGACGCAGCTACCACCGATGCAGTTACCACCGATGCAGTTACCACCGATGCAGTTACCACCGATGCAGTTACCACCGACGCAGTACCTGCCGAGCCCCCGGTGGATCTGGGCGTGGCGGTAATCGGAGCAACTCCCGATCTTAAGTTCGCAGAGGGTGAGGATTTTTACATCATCGATGGTGAGCTTCTTGTAATAAAGATCGGAGAAGACCCCAAAAAGCCCGAGGAGGAGAAGAAAGAGCCTACCAAGTACATGGTTAAGGAAGGCGACATTCTTGAGCTTATAGCGGATAAATTCGGCACCACCGTAGAGCGCATCGTTGCCTATAACGGAATAGCGGATATGAATCTTATCTATCCCGGAACCGAGCTTGAGATTCCTCCCGCAGATTGGGTAATGCCCGCAGTTACTACTGCCCCCGAAACTACCACGGTACCTGCAGAAACCACCACGGTACCTGCGGAGACCACCACGGTACCCGCGGAGACTACCACGGTGCCCGCAGAAACCACCGCGGTGCCCGCAGAAACCACCACGGTACCTGCGGAAACCACCACGGTACCTGCGGAAACCACCACGGTACCTGCAGAGACCACCACGGAACCTGCAGAAACCACCACGGAACCTGTAGATACAACCACGGAGCCTGAAGAAACCACCACGGCGACCGAGGAGACCACGGGCCTTCCCGTAGAAGAGCCCGAACCCGAGGAGACTACGGTTCCCGAGCCTACGGAAACAACGGGACTTCCCGAGGAGGAACCGGAGCCCGAGGAGGAAAAAACAGAGGAAACCACCGGCTTGCCAGAGGAAACCACTGCTCCGGAAACGACTGAAGCAGTAACTACCGAAGCGGAAACTACCGAAGCGGAAACTACCGAGGCAGAAACTACCGAGGCGGAGACCACCGAGGCAGAGACTACCGAGGCAGAGACTACCGAGGCAGAAACTACCGAGGCGGAAACGGAAGAAACAATCGGATAAAGCATACAGAAACGGCAGGGGCAAGCCCCTGCCGTTTTGATATATGATCCGCAGAAGCGGCAAGCTCAAAAACCGGCTCTTGCGCACCCTTATCCCACGGCATCAGCCGTTTATTCCGTAGGTACCCGTAAGCGGATCAAGGAAAAGGGGAAGGGTGGGCGTTATAAAGGTGAACAGGATAAACAGCACGCCGATAACGCAGAGCAGTGCAATGGGGATCCACCGCCTTTTGCATTTAAAGGAGTCTTTCTTCAGCAGATAAGCTTCAAGCAAGAATACTACTGCCGCGCAGATAAAGAAAATGGCGATATTAAACCAGTCGGGGGATTTTCCAAAGGCACCGTTGTAGGTGTAAAAGATCGCGGGGATCAGAATAAGACCCACTGCCGTTCCCGCCAGCTTAACGCACCAAAAGCCTTTATAGTCCTTAAAAAAGAAGCTTTGTATTATTGCAAAAGCAAAAAGAGGGAAGAAGAGCAGCTTCATGTGCTCCCAGGTGGATTCGTTCACTCCCGAAAAGGGTGCCGCAAGCACGCTGCGTCCCGTAAGCTCGTAAAGATAATGGAGCAGAGTTCCCAAAAGAGAGGTAAAGGCAAAGCCCGCGAATTGCCAAAGAGATATATTTCTTTTCATGCCGTTCCGTCCGTTTTAGTATTTGCTATAGTTTTATGCAAAAGGGATGCGGGTTATTACAGGTAATACTCCCCGTTGACTGCGGACAAAAACGGTGATACAATTATATCAAGAAGAAAACTGCGGAGAGGTTTGTGAATATGAAGCCTTCGATTCTTATAACGGGCGCGTACGGCGGAATGGGCAGAGCAACGGCAAGGCTTCTTGCGGATGCGGGCTTTTGCGTGTTTGCTCTCGATAAGACCGTCTCCGACGGGGAAGAGAATATTATACCCGTTGAAGCGGACGTAACCGATGAAAACAGCGTAAAAAACGCCTTTGAATGCGTAAGCGAGCAGACGGACGAGCTGTTTGGGATAATTCATTTTGCGGGAATATATATGCTTGATTCTCTTGTGGAAATGAGCGGCGAGGATTTTGAAAGAATTTTCAGAATAAATCTTGGTGGCGCCTTTCTCGTTAATAAGACCTTTCTGCCTCTGCTGAAGAAAGGCTCCCGTATAATCATAACCACAAGCGAGCTTGCACCTCTTGACCCTCTGCCGTTTACGGGTATTTACGCCGTAACCAAGGGCGCACTTGATAAGTATGCATATTCTCTGCGTATGGAGCTGCAGCTTATGGGCATCGGAGTATCCGTCCTTCGGGCGGGCGCAGTTACCACGGGTATGCTTGGCGCGTCCACCGAGGCTCTTGACCGTTTTTGCGAAAAAACGGAGCTTTATACCTGCAACGCGGACCGCTTCAAGAGGATCGTGGACAGCGTGGAGGCAAGAAGCGTGGATCCCGTTAAGATCGCGGAAAAGGTAAAGAAGATCCTGAAAAAGAAAGATCCACGGTTCGCTTACAGCATCAATCGTAATCCGCTATTACTTGCCCTGAACGTCCTGCCAAAGGGTATACAGTGCTTTGCGATAAAACAAGTGCTGAAGAGGAGATAAGAGTATTATGGCAAGCTCAAAAGAGTTTTTGAATTTCGTTTTGGAGCAATGCGGCGGTCTTTCCGCCCGCCCAATGATGGGCGAATACTTGCTGTATTACGGCGGCAAGGTGGTCGGCGGAGTATATGATAACCGTCTGCTCGTAAAGCCGACGCCCTCCGCCGTCGCGCTTATACCAAACGCCCCTATGGAGCTTCCTTATGACGGCGCCAAACGAATGCTTCTTGTGGAGGATATAGAGGATAGAGAGCTTCTTGAAAAGCTGTTTGCCGCCCTCTGCAGGGAATTGCCCGAACCGAAAAAAAGAAAATAAAAGAGTTGTAAGCATTTTCTCTTAACACAAGGTATCTTTTTCTGTCTGAAAGTTCCCTGTATTTATCCAATATCAAAAATGCGGTAATGGGCAATTTTCAAAAAAATTATAGCATTTTTGGTTGTTATAACAAGGTTGCTGACCATCAAGATGTATAATGAATATTGACATAAACGGCAAAATATGATATCATTAAGAAAATAACGGTGATAAAAGGAACCAGCTGACTGCAGAGGACGTTGGTTCCTTTATGCTATTCAGAGGAAAATCTTATGGTTCGAAAAAAGAAATTTTCACTCTCAACCACGCAGATCATATTGCTCAGCTTTCTCGTGACCATTCTTGTGGGAAGCGGAATTTTGGCATTGCCTATAAGCTCCGCAAGCGGCGAAGCCGTGCCTTATCTCGATGCGCTTTTCATGGCAACCACCTCCACCTGCGTAACGGGACTCGTTACACTTCCAACGGTGTCAACGTGGAGCGTGTTCGGGCAGATCGTCATATTGCTTCTCATACAGATCGGCGGGCTTGGTGTCATCACCATTATGTCGGGACTGATGCTTCTTCTCAACAGAAAAATGGGCATCGGCGACCGATTGCTTATTCAGGATGCCTTCAATCTCAATACGATGTCGGGGCTGGCGAAATTTGTTAAGAATGTGCTGTTCGGCACACTGATCATCGAAGGGATAGGAGCTGTTCTGTATATGCTCGTGTTCGTCCCCGAGTTTGGTGCAAGGGGCATCTGGATATCGGTGTTCAATTCGGTTTCCGCCTTTTGTAACGCAGGCATTGACATTATCGCGGAAAACAGCCTTTGCAATTACGCAACCAATCCCTTGATCAATATCGTCACCTCCGTGCTCATCATTCTCGGCGGTCTCGGATATATCGTGTGGTGGGATGTTCTCCGTGTGGTTAAAAGCCGTTCACCGAAAAACAGAAAAGTATTCAGGCACTTGACCTTGCACTCAAAGATTGCCATTACGGTCACGGCAGGACTCGTTCTTGTCGGGGCAATTCTCATATTTATTTTTGAATATGCTAACCCATTAACCATTGGAGAGATGTCCTTGTTCGATAAAATTCAAGTATCCCTCTTCCAATCGGTTACTACGAGAACGGCTGGCTTT
>SVSB01000012.1 GCA_015064505.1 Oscillospiraceae bacterium | reverse complement strand
AACGTTCAGAAGAACCATCCCGATTGGAACGTTAAGCCCGAGATCATGATTCCTCTGGTTGGCGACGTTAAGGAGCTTAAGTACGTTAAGTCCGTTGTTGTTGCTACCGCTGATGCCGAGATCGCTGCTGCAGGCGCTAAGCTTGAGTACGAGGTTGGTACCATGATCGAGATCCCCAGAGCTTGCCTTACCGCTGACGAGATCGCTGCCAACGCAGACTTCTTCTGCTTCGGTACCAACGACCTTACTCAGATGACCTACGGCTTCTCCCGTGACGATGCAGGTAAGTTCCTCAACGCTTACTACGATGCAAAGATCTTCGAGAACGATCCCTTCGCAAAGCTCGACACCACCGGTGTTGGTAAGCTTATGAATATGGCAGTTACCCTCGGCCGTCCCGTAAACAAGGACCTCCACGTTGGTATCTGCGGTGAGCACGGCGGAGATCCCACGTCCGTTGAGTTCTGCCACAACATTGGCCTCGACTACGTATCCTGCTCTCCCTTCCGTGTACCGATCGCTCGCCTTGCTGCAGCTCAGGCTGCTCTTAAGTAATCAAGAGCGCAGGGGGATAGACGGTAGTTTATCCGCATAAAAGCATAAAGGCTCCGCCCAAAGCAATTTGGGCGGAGCTTTCTTGTTGACATTTTATACTACGGATGATAGAATCAAACGTGTTACGAGAAAAGTATAAAACAAAGGGAAACCGAAGATGAATATTCTTTTTATCGGAAACAGCGCGACCTACGTCCACGATCTGCCGGGGATGCTCTGCCGCTTTGCAGAGGAGGTAGGGCGCGATATCACGGCGACATCAATAGTAAAGGGCGGATACGAGCTTTCCCGCCACGGGGATGAGAGCACCGACCACGGAAAAAACGTGCTTGCGGAGATAGCAAAAGGGTATGACGTGGTGTTCCTGCAGGATAACAGCAACTGTATATCCACGGAAGAAAAACGCGCGGCTTCCGTCCTTGCCTATAAAAAGCTTCACGCAGCAGTGAAAAAAAGCGGCGCGAGGACGGTTATATATTTCCGCCCGCCTGCGGGAAAAGCGATCTTCGGACTTTCCCCTGCAGAGCAGTGCCGCGAATTTGATCGGCACTTTACGGCAATAGCAAAGGAGCTTGGCGCGGAAAGCGCCTACGTTAACCGCGCCTTTGCGGAAGCCATAGAAAAAACGGATATAGACCTGTGGGGTCCCGATAACGCCCACATAAGCGAATGCGGCGCGTACCTTGCCGCTTGCGTGTTCTTTGCAACTCTCTTCGGCTCCTGCTCAAAAATAAAGGACACCAACGGTCTCCCCGAGTCCGTCGCGCAAACCCTGAAAACAATCGCGGACGGTGCAGTTTTTTCGTCCTATGATTCATAACGGAATACTAAACCGCAGGTTGAGACGCTCGTTACAACCTGCGGTTTAGTGCATTTTGGATTTATTGGGTGGTAAGGCGGTGTGGGCGGGATGCAACTCAACTGCGCGTGCGTTGATTTTTTGACGTGTGCGTGGTAGAATAGAGTCAAGAGCTCCGGAGCCAACATTTTGTGGAGGATACGATGTACGATATGTCTGCCTTCGGCAGGATAATTGCCGAGCTGCGCAAGAAAAAAGGAATGACCCAGGAGGAGCTGGGCGGCAAGCTTAATATAACCGCTCAAGCCGTCTCAAAGTGGGAAAACGGGGTGGGATACCCCGATATTTCCGTTATGCCCCGTATTGCCGAGGTGCTTGACGTGGATATGGACACCCTTTTCGGCGTTACGGATAAGGACGATAAACGCTACGTTACCGCCAATCTTTTTGATGGACTTCCTCTCGTGCACGAAAACGGCAGGCTTGCCTGCTATTCGGATAAAGAGGTAAAAAACGTTGAGGATACAGTGGTGCATTTTGCGGACGGAAGCGTTGCCGATCTCTCCACCCGCGTGGTGAAGAATTACGGGACAGGGGAGTGCCGAATTGCAGAAGTGGAGCGCGTTCCCAAATACGAGCTGCGCGGCAACCGCTTTGAAAACAGCTACGGCGTTATCGAATCGCTGAAGATAGAGCAATCCTTTAACGCGGACGTCACCGTGAAAAAGGGCGATAGGGAAGAAGCCGTGGTAATTGCCGAGGGCAGTGAGCTTTTTATTGCCACCTTGCGCGTAACTGTGGAAAACTGCAAGATGCGCATATATAACGAAAACCTCAACGGCGGAGGTGACAGCGGTTACCGTCAAAACAAGCTGAAGGTATATACGGGCTTTGATAAGGGAAAGACGGGAGAGCTTTCCATAAACGGTTGCGGTAATATGGAGCTTGACGTCGGCTTTGATAAATGCCGGCTTGCCATAAACGGAAGCGGATGTATCCGCAGTAAGCGGAGAACTGACGGCCTTACCGCCTCAATAAACGGCAGCGGAGATATGGAGCTTGCGGATTCCGGAGAAACGAACCTGCAAATAAACGGCAGCGGAGATATCGGTTTGACCGACGTGGACGGCAATTTTACGGCAAAGATCAACGGCAGTGGCGATATTTCCGCAAGGGGAAACGCCAAAGACGCGGTTATTACCGTCAACGGCAGCGGGGATATGGATCTGAAGAATATGACAGTGCGCGTCGCAAAGGTCAACATATCCGGCGCGGGAGATATCGTTCTTGGCAGGGTCACTGACCATACCGAGGAAAAGCTGACGAAGAATTCCACCTTTAAGGTGCTCCAAAGAGGATAAATTGTAAAAGGCAGTAGACCGAGGTCTACTGCCTTTCTTATATTTTTTATTCGGGCATCAGCAAGCCGTATGCACCGTCCTTGCGGCGGTATACGACGCAGGTGGATTCGTTATCGTCCGCATTGGCGAAAACGAAGAACTGATGGCCGAGCAATTCCATTTGCATGATCGCTTCCTCGGCAGACATGGGCTTGAAGGGGAAGGTCTTGGTGCGGATTTCTATGGCTCCGTCCTCTTCATCTGCATCTCCATCGTCGTAATCAAAGGCGGCGGGGCGCAGGCGCTTCTCAAGGCGGGTCTTGTTCTTGCGTATCTGCCTTTCAAGGCTTTCAACGGCTTCGTCAAGCGCATCCCGGAAGGTGGAGCTTTCCTCCTCACTGCGGAACATTATTCCGTTGTAGGTGATAGAGATCTCGATGATCTCCAGCTTTCTCTTGTAAGCAAAGGTAACGTAAGCCTCCGCATCGCTTCCAAAGAACTTGTCAAATTTCGCAAGCTTCTTTGCGACCAGCTCCTTCTGGTCCTCGCCGACTGTCATGTGCCTTC
This sequence comes from Oscillospiraceae bacterium, assembly GCA_015064505.1. GTDB lineage: Bacteria > Bacillota > Clostridia > Oscillospirales > CAG-272 > RUG12395. The sequence continues at coordinate 54,011 of SVSB01000012.1, read as the reverse complement.
CAATAATTGTGGTTTTCATAAAATACGGTCCTTTCAAATTATTGCGCGGTTCCGCCGCGCTTCGGTCTTATGGCATCACACTCCTTTTTTCTTTCTATTTACATTGTAGCACAAAATAACCAAAAAATAAATAGCTTTTCAAAAATAATTGTGAATAATTATTAAATAATTTTAAAACAAATAGTTTAAAAGGCTAAAAGAAAGATCACCCTGCGCAAATCGATGCTTGCGCGGGGTGATCCGCTTCTTGTGAAATTAAGATATCGCCGCCTGCTCTGCGGGGGCAACGTAGGTCTTTTTGATATCTGCGCCAAGGGCACGGAGCTTTTCAACGATGTTATCGTAGCCGCGCTCAATGGAGCTGATATTGTAAATGGAGGAGGTGCCGCTTGCCGCCAGACCCGCAATTACCATTGCCGCGCCTGCGCGCAGGTCGATGGCCTTAAGATCCGCGCCGCTCAACTGATCAACGCCCTCAATAATGGCGGTCTTGCCGTCAACTCTTACCTTGGCGCCCATCTTCTGCAGCTCGTCAACGTATTTGAAGCGGTTTTCAAATACCGTTTCGGTAACGTGGCTCACACCGTTTGCAAGGCACAGCAAGGTTGCCATCTGGGGCTGAAGATCGGTGGGGAAGCCGGGATAGGGAAGGGTCTTCACGTTGGTCTTTTCGGGCCTTTCAAGGCAGGAAACGATAAGCGAATCGTCTATCTCCTCAACGGTTGCGCCCATTTCCTCCAGCTTTGCGCTAAGGCAGTCCATATGCTTGGGGATAACGCCGTCAACGCGTACCCTGCCGCCCGTGGCAACGGCGGCTATCATAAAGGTGCCCGCCTCTATCATATCGGGAATGATGCTGTAGGTACAGCCGTGGAGCTTATTTACGCCCTTGATCTTGATAACGTCGGTTCCCGCGCCCGTGATGCTTGCACCGCAGGTGTTAAGGAAGTTGGCAAGGTCAACGATGTGGGGTTCCTTTGCGGGGTTTTCTATAACCGTAACGCCCTCGGCAAGCACTGCGGCAAGTATGCTGTTTGCAGTAGCGCCGACGGAGGTGGTATCAAAATAAATGGAATTGCCCTTAAGCCCCTCGGGTGCGGTAACGTCAATAAAGCCGTTATCCGTGGAAACGGTTGCACCAAGGGCTTCAAATGCCTTAATGTGCTGGTCTATAGGACGGTTTCCGATATCACAACCGCCGGGCCAGCCCACGTGGGCCTTGCCGAATCTGCCAAGCTCAGCACCGATAAGGTATGTAGAGCCGCGCAGCTTGCTTACCAGAGCCGCAGGGGAAGTTCCGTATTCAACGTTGGCTGTATCTATCTCAACGGTGGTGCGACCGATCATTCTGACGGATGCGCCCATCGCCTCAAGTATTTCAAGAGCCTTTTCCACGTCACGAATGGCGGGAATATTTTCAAGAACACAAACGTCACCCGTAAGGACGGTTGCAACGATAATGGGAAGAGCGGCGTTCTTGAAGCCGCTTATGCTAACGGAACCGCGCAAGGGATTGCCGCCGTTTATAACGATCTTTTCTTCCATAACGGTAACGCGCGTTTGCGCTTCCTTTCTATGCGAAAATGCAGTATAACTGCATATTGTGTTGTCCGATTTCTTTCTCTCCGTATATTGTAGCATATACTTATGAAAAAATAAAGGTCTTTTGTAAAAAAATACGCCGAAAAAACGTCGATTCTGTAAAAAAATCAGTGCTTTGCGCAGTTGACGCAGTCGTAAACGGCAACAGTTCCGTCCGAATAGCTTATTACCCAACCGGGCAGAAAATACAGGGTTCCTCCGTCAGCTGACGGCTCGGTTATATAGCACAGCTCCACGCCGCTTACGGAGAGGCTCGTGATACCTTCGCTTTCAAGTCTGTCAAGCTCCGCCTTCATTATACCGAGAACGTCGTAGCGCGGGACACCGCTTTGCCTCTCCAACCGCGAAAACAAGCAGGTCCCCTCTGCGGAGAGAATGCGTTTGCCGGAATCCAGATATACGGCAAGCTCCTTCCCGTATAGCTTTACTCCGCCAACGTTCAGCTCAAAGTTCAGCAGGGTGTTGCTTCCGATCTTTGCGGAAGATATAAGCTCGTAGCCGCACAGTCCGGAGTCCTTTTTCCATTGCTCACCCAAAAAGACCTTTATCAGCTCAGAGGCGATGGCTTCGGCTTCCGGCGTTGGTTTGTATGCGGCGGTAAGCTCTGCACCGCCGGATCTGCCGAGAAGATCGTATACTGTATAAAACTCACGGGAGACGCGTGCAAGCGCGCCGTTTTCAAGTCGGAAAATATAGCCGGTGTCCGTTAGATTTGCAGCCGTTCTGTTGCTGTTGCCGATCTTTGTTGCTATGTTTTCGGCATTTTCGCCGTCTGCCGTCGTGCATACGTATACCGAGAGCTTTTGGCGTGAAAGGGGAATAAGGCTTGGGTCAAGGCTTATGCCGTTCTTTTCGTATAGCTTGCTCATATTCTCCGCAACGGAATAACCGAAGTTTTCCGCCTCGTTTTTGTTGCGTATCAGATTGACCGATAAAAACAGCACCGCTGCCGCAAGAAGCAACACGGAAAGCAGCTTGAATTTCTTAAGATCCATACGCCCTCCTTAATCCTGTTCAAGCAACCATTCGGTATATCGGTCGCCTTCGCCCGTTCGGTACGCAAGGCGCAACAGGGAGTATACCTCCGGTCTCACGCTCGGAGTCATAACTCTCAAAACCGTATACATAGGGTAGCTTTTTATTCGGTAGGATATGTTGTTAGCATTCATCAGATCCGCTCTTGCGCTGACCACCTTGCCGTTATCTACCTTAACGGTGATGCCGCAGGTATCTCCTTCGGCTGTAAGTATTCTCACGTTGTCAAAGAAATAATCAAAGCACAGCGTAAGTGCCTGACCGTCTGTATAAGCGGCGGTAAGCATCAGGTGGGCTTCATTGCCGAAAAGCTCGGGCTGAAGATCGTGCATCCTGCCAAGGAGAGTTTCAACGGCAAAGATGCTTTCAAGCACAGAATATGCACCGTCTGCCGTATTGGTTACGGAAATGGGAAGCCCTCCGTCAAAAGCAGCCTCAAAGGTCATTGCGTTTTGGTGGCGTCTCAGGGTACCGAGAGTGTTTATATAGACCGTGGCACCGCTTTCGTCCTTATAGGTGCCGAGACCCGCGGGCACGAAGCCGATAAGTGCAAGCAGCTCCGAGGATAGCTCCGCGTCTGTGCTTTTGAAGCTGAGTCCCATGTTCGAAGGAGGTGTGGAAACTATAGGTTGGGATGACGACATACGTGCCGTGTCGGGAATTCCGCTGATATTTGCGGTTATAAGGAAATCAAAGCCAAGATTGTCGGAAAGCTCCTCAAAACGGGAAAATGCCTCAATATCAAAGCGCAAGGCCTGTCCGCCTGCGGAATATCCACCATCCGGTGCCGTGAAGCGGCAAACGGTGCCGTCCACGTCTCTTGAGTATACGGAGTATTCGGTGCTTGTTTGTCCAACGCCCTCAAGCACCATGATGATCTCGGAAATAACGGGATCCTCTCCCTTTACTTTGCCGCTGCCGCCAAGATGCAGATCAATCATCGCCGCCTTAAGGCGGGAATGATAGCGCAGATATACCACGTCCTTTGCGCTGAACAGCATATTCCAGGATTCTGCGGGGAGATATTCTCCGATTCCGCCGGAAAATGCGGCGGAAAGCAAGGGGGAAAGGTACGCGTAAACCTCTGCCGTTGCCTCCTTGTTGCCGAGAAGCCCCAGGGACTTCACCCTCTCGCCCTTTGCGCCGATGAACTCAGGCAACAGGAAGCTTGCTCCTATACGTGCAGAAGCGGAGTCACTTTGCTGGGAATATTCTGCGGAGTCACCTTGACTTGAGAAGAGTCCGGAGGAATTAACGGCGTTAAGAACCGTCACGGCAAGCAATGCCGCCACAAGGGCGAATATAAGTATATTTACGATAAGCTTTTTCACGTGGCGGCTCCTTTCTTTTTATTTATCCTCGGTAAAGTCTATTTTGCAGATCCTTGGCAGAGTTATGGTGACGTTGGTGCCGTAGCCGACCTTGCTTTCCACGGTGATATCTCCACCGTGGGCAACGGCGATCTCTTTGGCAATGGCAAGTCCGAGACCCGTGCCGCCCGTCTCGGCGGTGCGGGATTTTTCAACGCGGTAGAAGCGCTCAAAGATGTGAGCGGCATCCTCCTCGGGGATACCTATGCCGTTATCCCTTACGGTAACGTATACGTTTTCATCGTCGCCGCAAGCACTGACGCGTATAACGCCTCCGTCGCGGGTGTATTTTATGGCGTTGCCTGCTATGTTGATTATTACCTGCTCGATCTTTTCGCGGTCAGCGCAAAGGCTTCCCGCATCCGCTACCTCGTCAAAGACCAGCGCGTGCCTGTGCTTCGTTGCCTCGGAATGCAGTACGTTGCAGATATGGCGCAGGGAATCGTTTATTGCGTATTCCGATATCTGCCAACGGGTGCGCTTGTTGTCAAGACGGGAAAGCACCAGCAGATCCTGAACTATTCTCGTCATTCTGTCGCTTTCGCTTACCGCCATATCAAGGAAGTTCCTTCTTAATTCCTCAGGCATATCGGGATGCTCCAGAATAGCCTCGCAGGCTCCCTTGATGGAGGTAAGAGGGGTGCGAAGCTCGTGGCTGACGTTTGCAACGAATTCGCGCTGGGCGGTATCAAGAGCGTATCGCTCCGTGATGTCGTGGATAACTGCGATAACGCCCTCCTTGTGGACGTTTTCATCGGAATAGGTGATCTTGCCGAAGCTGACCTCCAGAACCTTATCGCGGTATACTATGTTGTGAAGCACCTCGGTGCTGTCAACGCCAGTTGCCTCAAGCTCATCCTCCGGGAGCTTTGCGCCCACGTCCACGAGCATTCCGAGAAGAGTGCGGAAGGAGAAGGAGCTGTCGTACTTTTCTCCGAACAGGGCGATGGCGCTCTCGTTGATGTTGAGCACCTTTCCGTCCTCGGCAAAGGCGATAACTCCGTCCTTCAGGCATGAGAACAAAGTCTGCAGCTTTCCTCTTTCGCTCTGAACCTCGTCAAGAGTGCTTTTGAGCACCATGCTCATGCGGTTGAAGTTGTAGGTAAGGGTACCGATCTCGTCCCGTGAATTGACCTCCAGCTTCTGGGAGAAGTCTCCCGAGGCGATGGTCTTAACGCCGCGGTCAAGCTGCTGTATGGGAGAGGCGATGGCCTTTGAGAGCACGAAGGCAAGCAACACCGCAATAACGAATCCGATAAGCACTGCCTGAACGATGATCGAAAACAGTATCCAGTTTATCTCGCGCACCTCTACCTGAGTGTCAATGACGTATACGATGCAGGATACGCCTTCTCCCACGGAGACCGCGTAGTCGATATAATCAACGCCAAGGCTCGTTTTCGCGGAATAGGCGGCGCCGCTCATAACGGCAAGCAGATTCTCGGAAACCGTTATTTCCTCGGGCGTTCCCGTGGAGGAGTACAGAGTATCCCCTTCGGGGGAAAGAATGTGCACCGAGCGGTAATCGTCTATTCCGAGCTTTGAGAACCACGAGGAAACGGTTGCCGCAAGCTCCTCCGTGGTTTTCCCGTCAAGGTTTTCTGCCTCGGAGAGGGTATTCTCCAGATAGACGTACAGCTGTTTTTCTTCGCGCAGGTTCTCTTCCATCTGCAGGTAAAATTCATCGGAATAATAATTTGTTATTCCGTTCAGAAGTATGGTGCCCACGATGCACATGACCGCAATAACGAACACCACCATTATGAGTATAATTTTGAAGTACAGACTTTTGTACATATCGACCTCTCATGGCAAGATATAGTCCGAACGTGACCGAAATGGCCGCGTCTTCCGTCAGCCGTTGAAATAATAGCCGACGCCGCGCTTGGTCATAAGGTATTCGGGCTTTGCGGGGTCTTTTTCTATTTTCTCACGCAAACGGCTGACCGTTACGTCAACGGTGCGTATATCGCCGAAAAAGCCGTTATAGCCCCAGACTTTTTCAAGGAGCTCTTCGCGTGAGAAGGGCTTGCCGGGGGCGGATGCAAGGCGGATCAGCAGATCGTACTCAAGCTTTGAAAGCTCTATGGGAGTGCCGTCCTTTTCCACCAGATATTTTTCCTGATCTATGGAGATACCGCGCACGGTGATCTTTTCCGTGGGGGCGGTCATACCGGTCAGCTCTCCGCTGCTGCGGCGGATGTTTGCCTTTATGCGGGAGAGCAGCTCCTTTGTGGAGAAGGGCTTGGTTATGTAATCGTCTGCACCTATCTCAAGGCCGAGGATCTTATCCTTTTCCTCCTCGCGGGCGGTGCACATGATTATCGGCACCGCAGAGCGCTTTCTTACCGCCGTGCAGATCTCAAATCCGTTGTGACCGGGAAGCATCACGTCAAGCAGCAGCAGATCGTATTCGCCCGACAGCGACATTGCAAGGCCGCTGTCTCCGTCGCTTGCCACGTCGCACAGATATCCCTCAGAGGTAATATTGTACTGAAGCAGCATGGAAATGTTCTTATCGTCCTCTACCACGAGTATTCTTTTTTTGTTCGTATCCTGCATATTATCTTTCCTCCTCAACGCTATAGTTTGTCAGAACGAATCCAAAGGATTCTATCATGCTTTCCTCCTGAGGGGAAAGCCATAAGGTGCTGGTACACAGGCTAGTTCCCTTATGGAACACCTCCACGAGAACACGGTTTGCCTCCCTGAGGTAATGAGTCATCATATCCGCATTCTCCTCATAAACGAAGAGCGATATTGGAAGATCCAGATGGTAGAGCTCCGTCATAAGCGTGCGGAAGTCTACGTTATTGCTTTCGACAAGCACGAGGTTTGCATCAAGCAGAACCACGAAGCCGATGCCGTTTTCGCAGTAATTGTCAATAGCCCAGCTCAGAGCCCCGAGATCGGAGACCACGTGGTGTGCCATATATACCGTGTTTGATACGGGACCCGTTATGCGGCTCACGGTTCCCTCGTTTGCTGCGAACATACGCAGCAAAGATGCGATATTAAGAACGCCGCTGCCGTCGTTTATTCTCACTGCGTGCCTTCCGTTTGCGTAAACGTGTATCTCAAAGCTCAGGTCAAGAAGCCCGCAGGTGGCGTACAGCTCAAGATAAGCGGTGCCGTGCTCCTTGACGAAGCCGATACGGCTGTCTCCATCGGGAGAGATTATAGTGCCGTTGCCCGTATCAACGGAAAAGCTGTTGGTTTCAGAGGTGAGCATAGCTGCATTCGCGGTCTCGTCTATGACGACGGAAACGGAGGGCAATGCACCGAAGGCCTGTATGGGCAGATAGTATTCGTTATTTTCGTTGCGCAAAAGAGGCAGTGATTTATCCTTGTACCAGACCGTATCCGCAACGTAAAGGGAGGGCAGATAGTCGTCCTCCGCGCCGACGGAGGCGGGTGGACTCCAAAGCAGTGCGGCAAGGCATAGGAGCAGGCAAAGTATTCTCTTTTTCATTTACTCACCCCTTTCGGCGGTATAGGTCATTTTTCTGCGTTTTGCAGATAGTAGGCTACGGCAAGGTCAACTACCATTCCGTAGCTCTTGGTTCCCTCGGTACCCTGTACCTTGAGATAGGTGTCGTTTACCGCGTTATTAACCTTGGATGCGGTGGAATCACGGTATTTTTCAAAAAACGCGGCGTATGCGCGCAACTCGCCCTTCACGCCCTCGTCAAGAGCAAGATATACCTCGCGGTAGTATTCCGCGTTTGCTCCGTAAAGAGGATTCAGGGTATATTCAAGCATACTGAGAAAGCCGCTGTAACGAATATAGGGGTCGTCCGATTCAAGACAGACGAGAAAAGCAACGAAGTTTGCTTCGTCCTCTCTTGCAACGCCTCTCTGATGGGCAAGCTCGTGGGCGGCGGTGAAGGGAATGGAATAATCGGGAAAGTCAATATTTATATTCGCCTCTCCCGTAAAGGGCACGTATATACCTGTGATGTGTGCGTAAGACATTGGAACGCTCAGGGCAACGGGCTTTACCCTGCCCGAGTAGCTCTGAATAAAGGGATACTTTTCGTGTAGACTGTCAAATGCGTCGCAAAGCTTTCTGCTCATCCCGTCAAAGGAATAGGGCATAACGGAAAAGCCGTCCGTGCCGTAGCTTATGCCGAGGGCGAGGGCATTTACCTCATCTTTAAGCTGAGAAGCGGTATAATAAAGCTCCTCGGCAGAGACCTTTTTGCGCTCCATACCAAGGCGCTTGTCTATTCTTTCTGCGTTGTAGCCGCAAGCAAAATTCAAAACGAAAAGACTGTATAAAACGCAGCATACCGTAAGCAGTATGAAAAACGGGCGGGATCTTTCCTTTCGGGTTATCTGCAGGTAAGCTCTGTGCATAAAAAGACCGATAATAAGGGGCAGGCAGATCACAACGGTCTCCGCAAAAGAAAATGGAAGCACCATGGTGGTTTTTGCCGTGATAAAGCGGAATACCGAGGATACGTTATCGGTAAAAAAATTTGCAAACGCGGTGCTGTTGCGGGAGATTATATGAAATACTCCGCATAGAACGGCGATACAAAACGGAATGAAAAACCAAAGAGGAAAAATGCGAAAAACTCGTTTTTTTGCCGTCGATTTGCCGGTAGGCTCCGTATTTTGGAATACGGAAGTGCAATTATCGTCCATATTGGATATCTCCGAAATTCTCTTTTATGAGTGCTTCCATATCGGGATAAAGCGGTGCGGTCAGCGTGATGAATTCCCCCGTTGCGGGATGCTCCAGCTCCAGCCTGAAGGCGTGAAGCATACAGCGCTTTGCCGTTTCCTCACTTCCGTAAAAGCCGTCTCCGCAAATGGAACAGCCAAGGCTTTGCATGGCAAGACGTATCTGGTGTGTCCTGCCCGTTATGGGGCTGACCTCCATCAGCGTTTTCTTGCCGTTTTCCGCAATTACGCGGTATTCGGTCACCGCAAGGGCTCCGTCGCCCTCATAATTCATCTCGCGGGTTATTATGCTGCCCTCCTCACGGCGCACGTATCCGCGAACGGTGCCGCAATCGCCTGCTTTAAGGGGAGCACCGTCGCAAAGGGCAAGATACGTCTTTTTTATCTTTCGGGCGGCGATACTGTCTGAAAGGCGCTGTGCGCACAGCTTGTTTGCGGCGCAAAGCACGATGCCCGAAACGTCGTTGTCAAGGCGCGTTGCGGCTCGGAAAACGAAGGGAACTCCACGCTCGCGGAAAACGTATGCGGCGGCGTTTGCAAGGGTATCCCGCAGGTGGCCTCTGCTTGGGTGGGTGGGCATCCCCGAAGGCTTTTTGAAGGCGATGATGCTGCCGTCCTCGTATATTATTTCGCAATCGCCCTTCTCGGGGATAACGGAGCTTTCCCCGTCCGGCTCGTCCTCAATACAAAGCTCAAGCTCGTCTCCCGCCTTTAAGACGGCGCGAACGGTAACTCTTTCTCCGTTCAGCATAATGCCGCGCTCCGCTTTTTTCAGCTTTTTTACGAGAGAACCCGAAAGCCCCAGCCTGTATCTTAAATATTCTCTGACGGCGATATTGCCGTCAAGCTCGGAAATCAATACTTTCATATCCTACAGTATACCATATATTTAATTATATTGCAACTTCTATGCCCCATATATTTTTTGTTAAATTTTTAGAAACTATTTGAATTTTTAATATATATATGATATAATAGCAGAATACAAGGGGAAGGCTTTCCTTTTTTCGGAAAACGGGCCTTTTTTGAAGAAATTTTGCATCTGAGGCGGTGGATCATGGATAATATAAAACTGTACTTATCCCAACTGTTTGCAAACATGGGCAGGCAGCTTTCGCTTATGGAATGGACGGATATTCTGGACATTCTGCTGCTTACGCTCGTGCTGTATTACGTTTACAGATTTATCCGCGACCGCCGTGCGGGAAAGCTTGCCGTGGGAGTGCTCGTGGTTCTGGCTGTGCTCGTGTTGAGCGAGGCACTGGAGCTGAACGCAATGCGTTATTTGCTGCAGAACGTTGTGCAGGTGGGAATCATCGCTATTATGGTGCTGTTCCAGCCCGAGCTCCGTTCCGCATTGGAAACCATGGGTAATCAGCCGCTCCGCGGTATCAAGAGCCTTTCCGAATCCAAGGATATTGCAAGATTCAACGAGGTAATAAACTCCGTATGCGAGGCGGCGGTGGAATTGAGCCGCTCAAAGACGGGAGCCATAATAGTTTTTGAGAGAGATACCAAGCTTGGAGATATAATCCGCACGGGCGTTCCCGTGGACGCTACGCTCAACCCTTACCTCCTGAGAAATATCTTTTACGAGGGCGCGCCTCTTCACGACGGCGCAATAGTGGTAAGCAATTTCCGCATCTGCGCCGCAGGCTGCTATCTTCCTCTCTCCCAGAATCCGGAGATAACCAAGGAGGTTGGAACTCGCCACCGTGCCGCTATCGGAATGAGCGAGGCAAGCGACGCCGTGGTGCTCTGCGTTTCCGAGGAGACGGGAATAATCTCTCTTGCCATCGGCGGAGAGCTTACCCGCAGATACAATTTTCAGTCTCTTAACAAAAAGCTGAGGGATGAGCTGGCGGGAACGGATCTTCTCAAAAAAATGCGCAAAAAGTCCGCCGCAAATAAGGATGGAGAAGGGGAAGCAAATGAATAATAAGAACATCAAAGCCTCTGAAGCTCCGAAGAAGTTCTCGCGCGTGTCAAACATAATAGCGCTTGTGATCTGCTTTATCGTTGCGGCGTTTATCTGGTTGTACGTTATGCAGACGGACAGCCCTGAGTACGAGGAGACGTTTACACGGGTTCCCCTTCTTATCGATAACGTAAGCGAGCTTTCCGAGAACAGCAAGCTTTCCGTTATCTCAGGATGGGAGCAGAGCGTTTCCGTTACCGTAAAGGGTCGCAGATCCGATATCGTAAAATACGGAAATACCGATCTTATCGCCAGCGTGGACGTTGGCAACATAACCTATATGGGTACTTATTCTCTGGATATCTCCGTAGAGCTGCCCGACGAGCTTCAGCTCGTCAGCGTTGCTCCTTCCACGGCACAGGTAGTGGTGGACGTTGTTGACAGCAAGTCCGTTCCCGTGGTAACGGAGCTTTCGGGCGTTCGGTACGGTGCGGATTGCGAGCTTGGTGATCCCGTTGCAACTCCCTCGGAGATCACGGTCACGGGTCCCGTCTCCGTGCTTGGAAAGGTGCATTCCGCCGTCGTTAAGCTGGAGCTTGGAGAGATAACCGGCTCCGTTATCGTGGTTGCCCCCGTAGTTCTTGTGGATAAAAACGGCGACGAGATAGTGAATCCGTACCTGAAGAAGAGTGCGGACAGCGTGTCGGTAACGGTTCCGCTGTTCACGGAAAAGACGGTTCCTCTTCTGGTGAATTATAAATACGGCTTCTATAGTGAGGAAAACTGCACCGTAACGGTAGAGCCCGCCTCCGTAACCCTCAAGGGTGAGCATTCCGTCCTAAAGAATATTGAGAGCGTGCTTTTAAAGACTCTTGACGAGAAGCAAATAACCTCCGACAGAACGGAGACCGTTGCCATTCCTCTTCCCGAGGGAGTGGTCACCGCGGACGGCACGACCTCCGCGCGTATTACGGTGACTCACATAGGTACGTCACAGCGTACCTTTACCGTAACGGACTTCGATATAGCGGGTTCCGGTTATACTCCGGTTACCACTTCTCTTGATATAACGCTTCGCGGACCGGACGCCGTGCTTAAACGTCTGACCGCAAGCAGCATAAGCGTTTCCGCTTCCGTTGAAGACGTTGTGGGCACCGGAGAATTCCGCGTTGAGGCTGTGGTGAAGCTATCTCCCGCATATGCCGGAAAGGTATACGAGCTTGGTACATATTACATTCAGGTAGTCAAGAAATAACGATATGTCAAATACCTACGAGCTTATTGTTTCCGATATAACCGTCTCCCCCGACGGGGGAGACGCGTTTGCCGTTGCGGAGGCAAGAAAAAGAATAAACAGATACGCGGGCAAAAGCAGGCTTGTGAGTGCCGCTGTGTACCGTTGCTCCGTTGATGCCCGCCGCAGAAACAACGTGCGGCTTGTATATTCCGTGCTTTGCGTAATGGAGGGGGCTCTTCCCGATAAGGCGGCTCTTTCCGCCATGCACGGATCCTTTGCGGCCGCGCCATTCACTCTTGATACGCTTCCTCTGCCAAAAAAGCAGTCGGAGCCGCCCGTTATCGTGGGTATGGGTCCCGCGGGACTTTTTGCGGCTTTGGTGCTTGCGGAGAGGGGATTGGCACCCGTGCTCATTGAGCGGGGAGGCTGTATCGGCGACAGAATAGCAAGCCGCGATGCCTTTTACCGCACGGGCAAGCTTGACGTTGACTGCAATATTCAATTCGGCGCGGGCGGTGCGGGCACCTTTTCGGACGGAAAGCTCGTTACCCGCGTGAACGACCCAAGATGCGCCTTGGTGCTTAAGATGCTGACGGAGCTTGGTGCGCCTGCGGATATAATGCGCCGTGCCCGTCCTCACGTGGGCACAGATCTGCTTCCGCAGATAATAGATAATGCCGCAAGCCGCATAGAGGCTCTGGGCGGCAGGATACTTTACCGCACGAGGCTTGAGGGCTTCGTGATCTCAAAGGGCACCGTCAAAGCCGTGAAGACCGATAAGGGCGAGCTGCCCTGCTCCGCTTGCGTGCTTGCAACGGGGCACAGCGCAAGAGACGTTTACTCAATGCTCCCCCATTACGGAATACAGCGCGAGGCAAAGTCCTTTTCCGTCGGCGTGCGTATAGAGCATCTTGCTGATGATATAGACAGCGCAATGTTCGGCTCTCTTGCAGGGCATCCCGCGCTCGGCCGTGCGGAGTATTCTCTCTCCCATCGCGTGAACGGCAGAGGAGTTTACTCGTTCTGTATGTGCCCGGGAGGAGAGGTGGTCTGCGGCTCCACCGAGGAGGACGGAGTCGTTACCAACGGTATGAGTCCTTATGCGAGAGACGGAAGAAATTCCAACGCTGCCATAGCAGTTTCCATAGATCCTGCCGACGTGGGCGGAACGCCCGATGCGGCGGTTGAGTTCCAGCGTATGCTGGAGAGACGGGCGTTTTCTCTTGGCGGCGGAGGCTTTGCCGCGCCTATGTGCACCGTGGGCGATTTTATGAGGGGAACCTGCGGTACTGCGCCCACCATCGTAAAGCCCACGTATATGGGCGGAAATTGCACCGTTTCGGATATGGGGAAGCTTTTCCCCGATTATATAATCAGCTCCCTGAGGGGAGGACTGAGGGCGTTTGGCGGAGTGATACGGGGCTTTGACGCGGATCACGCGTTGCTTACCGGTGCGGAGACGAGAACAAGCGCCCCTATGCGCATTCTGCGCTCTGCCGATACCCTTACTGCGCCCGGCGTTTGCAATCTCTATCCCTGCGGAGAGGGAGCGGGCTACGCGGGCGGAATAACCAGCGCGGCGGTGGACGGAATCAAGGTTGCGGAAAGAATAATTCTGGAGGCTGCCTCAAGACCGTGACCCCATTACGGAGGAAAAATGAGTTACATAAAAAACAAAACGGGAGAAAAGCTTTGGGCGCTGCGGGAGGGCCTTCTTGCCGATAAGGGCGAGGGCTCTCTTACTGCCGCCGCCCTTGGAGTGACGGATACCTTCGGCAGATTGCTCAGCACCCGCGGCTATAAGACCGCAGAGGCTGCTGCGGCGTTTCTGCGCGTTGAGGACGGCGTGCTTCACGATCCTTTTCTCCTTAACGATATGGACAAGGCCGTTTCCGTTATGGAACAGGCTATTGCCGATAATAAAGGCATAATGATATACGGCGACTACGACGTTGACGGAGTAACCTCCGTCAGCATCCTTCATCTGTATCTCAACAGTCGCGGTGCAAGAGTGTCATACTACATTCCCGACCGCCTTGGTGAGGGCTACGGTATGTCACGCGCCGCCATAGAGAAGATGGCGGAGGACGGCGTTGGACTTATTATCACCGTTGATACGGGTATAACCGCCGATGCTGAGATAAGTGCAGCCAAGGAGCTTGGTATGCAGGTGATAGTCACCGACCATCACGAGTGCCGTGCCACCTTCCCTCCGGCGGATGCCGTGGTAAACCCCAGAAGGCCCGATTGCGATTATCCATTCAAGAGTCTTGCGGGTGTCGGCGTAGTCTTCAAGCTTATCTGTGCAGCGGAAATGAGCCGCCAGAATAATAAGCAGGCAGCCCTTTCCCGCGTGTGCAACGAATATGCGGATCTGGTTGCTCTCGGCACCGTTGCGGACGTTATGCCTCTCGTGGATGAGAACCGCCTTATCGTCAAGTACGGTCTTGCTTTGATGCAAAAGGGGGGCAGAATGGCAATTTCCGCCCTCGTTGCGGCTTCCATGCGCCGCCCGGACGGAAAGAGCTCCCGCGCACCCCGCATCAGCTCCACATTTATCGGATATACTCTTGCCCCCCGTATCAACGCGGCGGGAAGAATAACCAACGCATCGGTTGCGGCAGAGCTGTTCCTTACGGATTCCCGCGCCCGCGCAGACGAGCTTGCGGATGAGCTTTGCGAGACCAACCGCTTCCGCCAGGCAGAGGAGAATAAGATCGCCTCTGCGGCTTACGAAAAGATCGAAAGAGAGCACGATTTTGATAATGATCCCGTAATAGTTCTGGACGACGACGGATGGCATCACGGCGTTATCGGTATCGTTGCCTCCAGAATAACGGAAAAATACGGGCTGCCCTCCATCCTCGTTTCTTACGAGGGACGCGACAGAGCGGAGCCGCCCATGGATATTGATATGGGCAAGGGCTCGGGCAGAAGCGTTAAGGGGCTTAATCTTGTGGATGCGCTGGTGCATTGCAGTGATCTGCTTGAAAAATACGGCGGTCACGAGCTTGCGGCGGGTCTCAGCCTTAAGAGAGGCAATATCGATCTGTTCAGAGAAAGGATAAACGAGTATGCAAGAAGCGTGCTTTCCGACGGAATGCCCGTGCAGTGCGCTCTTGATTACGATATGGAGCTGGAGCCCGATGAGGTAACTCTTTCGCTGGCAGACGATCTTCGCCTGCTTGAGCCCTGCGGCATTGGCAATCCCGTGCCCTGCTTCGTGCTTCGCGACGTGCCTGTGTGCGACGTTATTCCCGTAAGCGCAGGTAAGCACAGCAAGCTGATAATAAAATGCGGCTCAAGAGAGGTAACTGCAATGTTCTTCTCCCGTTCCCCCGCATCCATCCCCGTATTCGGCGGGGAACGTGCCGATATACTTTGCACCGTGGACGTGAACGAGTTCTGCGGCGTTCGCAGCGTTCAGTTGGTTTGCAAGGACGTGCGCCCCTCGGAGGCTCACGCAAGCCGCAGAAATGCGGAAATGGAGCGTTTTGAAGCCCTGAAAAACGGCACGGCGCCCTATGCGGAGGCAAACGAGGTGCCTGACAGAAGCGATATCAGCGCCGTTTATACCCTTTTGCGCCGTGAGGCAAGAATGGGCAACACGGAGATGAGTCTCCGCGCAATGTTGGGGCTTCTTACGGACGGTGGAAACACCTCCGTAAACTACGTAAAGCTTAAGTTCTCCCTGCTTATATTGCTGGAGCTTAATCTTATGAGCCTTGAGGAAAGAGACGGAGAATACTATAGCTTTAACGTTTATCCCGCACCGCCCAAGACGGATCTTGAGCGATCGGGTATCTTGCGCAAGCTGCGCGGTATGAGAAGGCGGGAGCAGTAATGGAAGAATTAAGAAAGAAATTTCCGGAGATATCTGCGGCAGGCGGGCACGATAATATAGATCGCCTGCTTAGTATGCTTGCGCTTTCCGGAAAAAAGTACAATATAGAAAAGATCCGCAGTGCCTACGAGTATTCCCGCGATCTTCACGAGGGGCAGTTCCGCAACAGCGGAGACCCCTACATTACCCACCCCATTGCGGTTGCGGAGATAATTGCAAGTCTGGAGCTGGACAGCGATTCCATCTGTGCCGCCCTGCTTCACGACACGGTGGAGGACTGCTCCTCCAAAACCAGCCTTGATTCTATCCGCGCAAAGTTCGGCGACGACGTTGCCACCATCGTTGACGGCGTTACGAAGATAGTTGATCTGAACATTGAAAACAAGGAGGAGGCGCACATTGAGAATATCCGCAAGATGCTCCTTGCCATGTCCAAGGACATCCGCGTTATTTTCATCAAGCTGTGCGACAGACTTCACAATATGCGTACCCTTTCCGCCAAAAAGGACGGAAAGCGCCGCACCATAGCACTTGAGACCATGTACGTGTACGCTCCTCTTGCTCACCGCCTCGGTATGCAGAAGATCAAGCAGGAGCTGGAAAATATCAGCCTTCAGTACCTTGACCCCATCGGTTATCACGAGGTGGAGAAGGAGATAGAGGCAAAGTACGGTCAGAGCATTAACTTTATTGAGAATGCAAGAAGCAAGGTGGATGCCAAATTAAGGGAAAACGGACTTAAGTTTACCCTTGAGGGACGCATCAAGTCCATATACAGCCTCTATAACAAGATGTATTCTCAGAATAAGACCTTTGACGAAATATACGATTTTTACGCACTGCGCATCATCGTTGAGAACGAGCTGGAGTGCTATACTGCTCTTGGTATGATACACGAGCTGTTCAGTTCCGTGCCCGGCAGATTCAAGGACTATATATCCACGCCAAAGCCCAATATGTACCGCTCCCTCCACACCACCGTTATCGGCAGAGGCGGTATACCCTTTGAGGTGCAGATAAGGACCTACGAGATGCACCGTGTTGCGGAATACGGTATAGCCGCTCACTGGAAGTATAAATCAGGCGAAAAATCCAAGGACGAGGAGCTTGCAAAGCGCCTTGAATGGGTTGCAAAGCTCGTTGAGACCGAAAGCGACAACGCGGACCCCGACGAGTTTATGCACGCCCTTAAAACGGACGTATTCAACGACGAGACCTTCGTGTTTACTCCGAAGGGAGACGTTATCGCTCTGCCCCTCGGCTCCACCGTTATAGACTTTGCATACGCCATCCATTCCCAGGTTGGAAACCGTATGGTGGGCGCAAAGATAAACGGCATGATAGTGCCCATAGACCGCATCCCACAGAACGGCGAGATCATAGAGATACTCACCTCCTCATCCTCCAAGGGACCCAGCCGCGATTGGCTTAAGATCGTTAAGACGGGCGAAGCCCGCAACAAGATCAGACAGTGGTTCAAAAAAGAGGGAAGAGCCGATAACATCGTCGTCGGTAAAACGGAGATCGAAAAGGAGCTCCGCCGTGCAAAGGGCGGCTTTACCGAGGCACAGCTTAAGGAGATCGTATCCAACGTTGCCCGCAAAATGGGTATTCAGGAGGCGGACGATCTTTACAATACCATCGGCTACGGCGGACTTGCGGTATCGAAGATAGCCGCCCGTCTGCACGACGAATACGACAGAGTGGTGGCTCCCGCCCAGGAGGAGATCCCCATTGCGGCAGAGCAGGTAAAGACCACCAAGCCGAAGAACATAAAGAGCAACGGCGGCATCGTCGTTGACGGTGAGTACGACTGCCTCGTTAAGTTTGCAAAGTGCTGTAATCCTCTGCCGGGAGATTCCGTAATCGGCTTCGTTACCCGCGGCTACGGCGTTTCCATCCATAAGGCTGACTGCCCCAACGCAATAAACGGCAGAAAGGTGGAGGAAAACCGCGACAGATGGGTGGAGGCTCATTGGGAGAACCAATCCCCCTCAAGCGCGGACGACGGAGTTTACGAGTCACTTATTCAGCTTAAAGCAGAGAACAACCTTACTCTGCTTGCGGATATCACCGCAGTTCTTGCGGATATGAAGGTTGCGCTGATGCAGATAAATACCAATCAGCGCACGGAGCATACCATAACGGTAAATTTAACGGTTGCGTGCAAAAACGTAAGTCATTTCAATTCCATCGTGTCCCGTCTGCGCTCCATCAAGGGCGTTGACAGCGTGACCCGCGGCTTCGTATAATACGTGACCCGAGAGGATAGAACATGAAGATCATAGTGGGAGAAGGAATAAACGAATATTACGCCCAGACCCTTGCAATGCTGTTTTTCCCCGGTGCAAAATTCCCCAAGCAATCGGAGGAGGATCCCGATCCCTCCGAGCTTGAGGTATCCTGCACGGAGGAGAACGGAGTTTACGTTGCCCGTGCCCGTATGAAGCGGGATGACGGCAAGGAGGTAACGGGCGAGGGCTCCTTCGTGCCCGAGGAGGGAGTTACCGTGCATCGCGGCAAGAAGCTGGCGGTGGGACGTGCGGTCTTTGCCGCGGGCAAGGAGCTTTTCGGCGTTCAGCCCCCCTGGGGAGTGCTGACGGGGGTGCGCCCCGCAAAGGTCGCGGCGGAATTTCTTGCGGCAGGCGGCGGAATACAGAAGACCCGTCAGTATCTGAAGACGGAGTATTTTCTGAGTCAGAAGAAGGCTGCCCTTTGTGCGTCGGTTGCCGCCTCGGAGCTTAAGCTGAGAAAACAGCTTTCCCCCGATATGTGCAGCGTGTACATAGCCATACCCTTCTGCCCTACCAGATGCGCGTACTGCTCCTTCGTTTCTTACACTACGCCCCGTTTGCTTTCCATGATAGACGATTATCTTGACCGTCTTATAGTTGAGATCACGGCGGTGTTCGGCCACATAGCCCGTACGGGGCAGAGACTTGCCACCGTTTACGTTGGCGGCGGTACGCCCACCATACTTTCCCCCGACCAGCTTCGCAAGCTTCTTGGAGTTATCTCCCGTCTTACGGACGTAAGCAGTCTTTTGGAGTTTACGGTAGAGGCGGGAAGACCCGATACCATTACGGAGGAAAAGCTTGCGGTCTGCAAGGAATACGGCGTTACGAGGATAAGCGTAAATCCCCAGAGCCTTTCAGATGCGGTGCTTGAGAATATCGGCAGAAAGCATACCTCCATGGATTTCTTCCGTGCTTACGGAATTGCAAGGGAATCGGGAATCAGGGATATAAACGTGGATCTTATTGCGGGACTTCCCGGGGATAATTTCACCCGCTTTGCCCGCACTCTTGACAGAGTGTGCGAGCTTGACCCCGGTAATATAACCGTTCACTCCTTCTGCGTAAAGAAATCCTCCGAGTTCCTTTCAAGGGATGCGGAGATCTTCAAGCGCTCAAGCAGCGACGCGGTAAAATGCGTGGATTATTCTCAGCTCAAGCTGCGTAATACGGGCTATAAGCCCTATTATCTCTACCGCCAGAAGAACACCATCGGCAATCTGGAGAACGTGGGATTTGCACGGGAAGGGCGCGAGGGAATATATAACGTTGTAATGATGGAAGAATTCCATTCCGTTTACGGTGCGGGTGCGGGAGCCGTTACCCGTCTCGTAAGCTGGAAGCCGGATGCTGTAAAGGCTGAAAAAATAAAACGCATAATCAACCCCAAATATCCATACGAATATCTGAGGGGAGATGCAAACGGCGCCGATATAGAGAAGCGCCTGTGGGAGGCGGAGCAGGCGTTTGCCGAGAGCGGCGAGGAATGCGCCACCGAGGCTCCCGATAACGAGTAATACGGAGGCTTTATGAAGCAAGGTATCGCAAAATTCACAAGCGCACAGCAAAAAAAGGATTTCGTGTCTCACGAGGACAGGTGCTTTGAGGACAGACTGAACGAGGCAATAACGAAGATCACCGCTAACGGAGATCTGAAGATCATTCTTCTTTCCGGTCCCTCCGGCAGCGGCAAGACCACGGCATCGGAAAAGATAGCACGTGCCTTCTCTAAGATGGGAAAAAGACTTGTTTTTGCTTCCATTGACGATTTTTATCTTGACAAGGAAGAGAATCTGCGCCGCGCTCTTGCGGAGGGCAGGGAGGCAGAGCACGAAAGCGTTAAGTCCATAGATCTTGAGGCGCTTGCCGTCTTTGCCGCAGAGATAGAGGAGGGAAAAACGGGCAACGTTCCCAAGTTCAGCTTTGCCGAGGGCAAGCGCGTGGGAACGCGAAAGGTGGATCTTTCTGATTCTCCCATCGTGCTTCTTGAGGGCATACAGGCCGTATACCCCGAAGTGGAGGCTCTTTTTGCCCATATGAACTGCGCAGAGCTTTTTATCCGCCCCATGGGTATGCTTGTTTGCGGAGATCAGACCTTTGACGGCAACGAGCTCCGTATGTTCCGCAGAATAGTGCGCAACTGCCTCCAGCGCGGCTCAAGCGCCGAAAACGAACTGGAGATGTGGGAGGTAGTGAGAGCCAACGAGGAGAAAAATATATATCCCAATATACACGATAAGATGATATGCGTTGACTCCATGCTTGCCTACGGCGTGAATATAATCAAGCCCATGCTGCTGAAGGCGCTGAGCGATATACCCGAAACAAGCGATAAATACGCCTACGCCCGCAGTATCGCCGCGCGCTTTGAGGGTATAGATGAGATAAGCAGAGACTATCTCGATATCGGCTCTCTTTTCTGCGAATTTGTATTTTGAGGAACGTGGCTATGTCTGAAAAAGGAGTAGGTCAGAACGAGATCAAGGCAAGGGGCAAGGGGCTCGTCGTGTCGGGCGTTCTTGTCTACGGCCTTTCCAACATAATAACCAAAATAATCGGTCTCTTCTTCAAGATACCGATGAACGACCTCCTTGGTGAGACGGGAATGGCGTATTTCAACGCCGCCTATTCCGTCTACGTGCTTTTCTATATGATAAGCACGGCGGGGCTTCCCGTTGCCGTTTCCCGCCTTGTGGCGGAAAGCAGAGCACGCGGCCGCTTCAAGCAGGTCAAAAAGATATATAAGCTCACCTTATTGTTATTCTTTATAATCGGCGGACTCGGCACCCTTATCATGGTCGCATTTTCCCGTCAGTTTGCCGGTGCGGTGGACGTGAAGGCACAGCAGTGCATCATCGCTCTTGCGCCCACGCTGTTTCTGGTCTGCCTGTCAAGCGCCTTCCGCGGTTATTTTCAGGGATACCGTATGCTGGTGCCCACGGGAATTTCCCAGATACTTGAATCCCTCGGCAAGCTCGGCATCGGTATGCTGCTTGCAAATTACGCAATAGCCCAAAACAAGCCCATAGAGCAGGTGGCTGCCTACGGCATTTTCGGAATCACCGTCGGCGTGCTTGCGGGTCTTGCATATCTGTGGCTCACCAAGCTGTGCTTCAAGCCGCAGGTCTACGACGTTGAGTACTACGATGAATTCGGTGATGGCGTTGACGATTGCGATAGCAGCGGAGCAATAGTAAAGAAGCTTGCGGCAGTGGCTATCCCCATAACCGTCAGCTCCTCCGTAATGAGTCTTGCATCCCTTATCGATACCTTCGTTATGCGCTCCCGCCTGGAGGTATCGGGTATTCCCGGGGAGGAGGCGGTAAAGCTTTACGGCGCTTATTCCACCCAATGCGTATCCCTTTTCAATCTGCCCCCCGTGCTTATCTATCCCGTTGCCTACGTGATAGTTCCTCTGGTTGCGGAGTGCATTGCCCGTCGCGAAAAGAAGCGTATGGATACAATTCTTGATTCCTCCTTCCGTCTTACGGCAATGATCGCGCTTCCTTGCGCCTTCGGTATGTCCGCAATTGCCCGCTATATCCTGCCCACGCTCTTTAACAGCGAAAGCTCTCTTAAGATGGCTCCACTTCTTTCCGTGCTTGCCTTTGCGGTGTTCTTTATGGGCGTGCTTGCAACGTCCAACTGCGCTCTTCAGGCGGCGGGGAAGGAAAGTCTGCCCATATTATCCATGCTTGCGGGCGCGGCGGCAAAGCTGATAGCAAGCTACGTGCTTTGTGCCATTCCCTCTGTGGGAATATACGGAACGCCCATAAGCACCGTGCTTTGCTATGCGGTGGCAATGGGACTTAATCTCTACTTCCTTGCAAAGCACGTGGGCTTCGTTCCCTCCGTGAAGAATTCTTTTATGCGTCCGTTGCTTTCCGCTGCCGTATGCGGCGGTGTTGCGTTCGGTGTTTCCCGCCTCGCGGAAAAGCTTCTCTTTGACGGCGCGGCGTCGGGAAGAACGGAGAATGCGCTTATAACCGTTGCGGCAGTGTTCGCGGCAGTCATCATATATGCCGTTCTGATTTTCCGCTTCCGTGCCATCACCCGCGATGACGTGCGAATGCTCCCCAAGGGAAACAGAATACTCTCCGTGTGTGAAAAGCTCCGTTTGTTCCCAAAAAACTGAAAAACAAAGGGGTTTATAGCGCAAAACAAGGCAATTTTGTGCGGTTTTGAGTAAAAATATTGCAAATGCTCTTGATAAATCCGCAGATAGCTGATATAATTGAAACGTTAAATTAGTCGTGAACGACGAAAGAATTTGAAAGGATAAAGAAAATGAACAAGACTGAACTTATTGAAGCCGTTGCAAAGAAGGGCGATTTTACCAAGAAGGAAGCTGAGAAGGCTGTTAACGCGTTTGCCGACGCAATAACCGAGGCTCTCGCAAATGGCGAGAAGATCCAGATCGTTAACTTCGGTACCTTCGAGGTTAAGACCCGTGCCGCAAGAACCGGCAGAAACCCCAAGACCGGCGAGGCTATGGAGATCGCTGCTTCCAAGACTCCCGCATTCACCGCAGGCAAGGGCCTCAAGGACGCTGTTAAGTAATCCAAGAGAATAGTCAACGGGGCCGTGCAATTTAATATTGCCCGGCCCCATTTGAATTTAAAATGAGAATTGATAAATTTTTAAAGGTTGCCCGTCTTATAAAGCGCCGCACGGTTGCAAACGACGCCTGCGGTGCGGAGCATATCTCCGTTAACGGCAGAATAGTAAAGCCCTCCTACGACGTAAAGGTTGGTGATATTATCGAGATCGCCTTTGGCGGCAGGACCCTTAAGGTGAAGGTCACCGATATTAAGGACAGCACCAAAAAGGCCGATGCGGGCACCATGTACGAAGTAATCGAACAGTAATTTTTTTGGCTCTCACTGCATATGCTTTACAAATATCTGTAAGGCGGGATCAATATGAACGGTAATGGGAGCTCTCTTCAGAGAGAGGACGGAAGGACGGGGCGCCACAGCATCGTGCTTGAGGGGCGCACCGCACTTACGGTCACGGGGGTCACGGACGTGACCGCCTTTGATGAAAGCTGTGTGTGCCTTGATACGGTATGCGGACTTCTTGATATAGAGGGGGAGGGACTTTCCGTAAAGGATCTTTCGCTCTCCGAGGGTAAGGTCTGCGTGGCGGGCAAGGTGAACGGCGCCTGGTATACGGAGAAAAAGCAAAAGGGCGAAAAAAACGGCTTTTTTGCCTTTCGTAAGCGCTGATGCGGGTAGAGATAAGCGGGCAGCTAACGCTGTTTCTCGCATCGTTTATCTGCGGTTGCCTGCTTTCGCTGTTTTACGATCTCATAAGACTCGGACGGATGACCGCAGGCGTGGTATACGGCGGAGTGAGATCGCCCCAAAGATGGGAGCTTTCTCTTCCGTTGCTTCGCAATAAGCCGCATCCCACGGAAAAAACGCGGGGGAAACGGTATCTTGCCGTGCTTGTGTTTTTGGGGGATATACTGTTTTTTGCCGTTGCGGCGTTTGCGTTGCTTTGCGTGTTCTTCAATTACGGCGGCAAGGTGCGCGGAATGGGTATCTTTTTGGCGGCCGTCGGCTTTCTTCTGTGTCATTACACCGTTGGTGCCGTAACGATCAATATCTTTGCGCTTGTAAAGCTTGGCGTGGGGATACTTTTTGAATATCTGCTGTATTTTCTGATGCTTCCCGTAAGGAAGCTGTTCCTTCCTTTGATAAAAAAGGTGCTTGGGGCGATATGCGGCACTGTGAAGAGGCTTTTGCTTCGCTTGTATACGAAAAAGCAGGAAAGAAAAATGCTCTCCCGTCTTTGCGGACTAAGGGAGTAGCGGGCGTTTTGGTTGGAGGTTGTGGTGAAAAAACAAAGAGGAACGGCACTGATTATAAAGGTGCTTGCCGTGTTTTTTGCCGTTGTGGGCATTTTTACTGTTATGAGCCTGCAGCTGAAGAAAAATCAGCTTCTTGAGGAGATAGACCGCCTCAAGGAGGATAACGAGGATAATCTTGCCGTTATTGAAGGACTCCGCGAGGATCTTGACGCCCCCGTGGATATGGATTACATAATCCGCGTTGCAAGAGAAAGACTCGGGCTCTGTCTGCCCCACGAGATAGTTTTTTATAACGATCTTATTGACTGAAAATTATGAGGATCATTGAAGCGAGCGAGGTAACGAGGATCGTTGCCGAGCTGTTTAAGAAAGCAAATTATTACCCCGAACCCGAGGTGAAGGAGGCACTGCTGTGCGCCGCCGAAAGGGAAGGGGGAGAAAGATGCAGGGCAGCTCTTTGCCGCCTTGCGGAAAATATAGACCTTGCCGCCGAGGTAGGGGTGCCCGTGTGTCAGGATACGGGAATGGCGGTGGTCTTTGCTGACGTGGGCTGTGAGGTGCACGTAAGCGGAGATACCCTTGAGAACGCGGTGAACGCGGGCGTAAGAAAGGGATATACGGAGGGATATATGCGCCTTTCCGTTGTAAGCGATCCTCTCTACGACCGCAAGAATACCAACGATAATACTCCCGCAATACTTCACATACGCACGGTTCCCGGCGATAAGCTCACCATTACCTGCGCCCCCAAGGGCTTTGGCAGTGAGAATATGAGCGCCGTAAAGATGCTGAACCCCTCTGCAACGGAGGATGACGTTATCTCCTTCGTAACGGAAACGGTGAAGAAAGCAGGCTCCAATCCTTGCCCTCCCATTTTCGTGGGGGTCGGTATCGGAGGAGATTTTGAGTATTCCGCAATACTTGCAAAAAGAGCGCTGACCAGACCGATAGGAGATAGCCACCCCGATGCCCGTTATGCGGCGTTGGAGAAGAAGCTTCTTTGCGCTGTGAACGCCATCGGCATAGGTGCCGCAGGCTTTGGCGGTGACGTTACCGCTCTTGCGGTAAAATGCGAGTATTATCCCACCCATATCGCGGGCTTGCCACTTGCGGTAAATATAAACTGTCACGCGGTGCGCCACGCATCCGCAACGCTTTAGGAGGAAGTAAAATGAAGAAGCTTTCCTTGACTGTTTTGTTATGTCTGATATTTGCCCTGATGCTTTCCGCTTGCGGAGGCGACGGCGGTGAAGAAACCACTGACCCAAGTACGACGGATGCGCCCGTTATTACCGATGCACCCGTAACTACCGACACGTCCGTAACTACGGAGGCAGATACAGCGGCAGGAGATTCTACTTCAGAGGATACGACCGAGAACGAGGGTTTTGATCTGCCCATCGTTCCCGTTTGATCATATACTAAGAACAGGAGTTTTTTAAAATGGCAGGATTTGCAGATAAGCTGAAGGCGGGATTTTCCAAGCTTTCAAAGGTCGTTGACACGGACGGCGTTAAGGACACCAACGCGGCAAATTACCCCCACGTTTACGACGTAAGCGTAGAGGGTATGAAGTGCGAGCATTGCTCGGGCCGAATAGTTGCGGTACTCAACAAGCTTGAGAACGTAATGGCGGAGGCGGACCTTGCGGAAAAGAAGGTCGTTATCCGTACCAAAACGGAGCTGAACGCAGAGTTCATCAAGGAGACTATCGCAAAAATCGGCGACTTCGTTGTCACCGCCATAAACAAAGTAAAATAATCGGCAAAAAAATCCGCAAAACCGAATGCGTGATGTTCTTATCGGAGAAATAAGATAGGGGTATGGGCGCATCCCGATGCATTTGTAAAACAAATGCGAAACTTGCGATAAACAGAAGAGAGAGTGCTTCGGAAGCAAAATTCCGTAAGACTCTCTCTTTTTCTGCTTTGTGAAGTTTTTGCTGTCGCAAAAGTGACGTTGCTACGCAGTGAAGTTTATGCTACGCACAAGTGAAGTTAAGTTTGCCGACACTTCGCCGTCAGGCGAAACTTCACTCGCAAAGTGAACTTCACTATCGAAGATAACTTCACTTGCCCAAAGGGCAAACTTAGTTTTAGCGTGTTCTCCGTCAAGGATAACACGCTAAAGGTTTTGCGGATTTTTTTGTTTTTATACGTTTATATATAACGGACGGAGGGAATAATATTTCGGAATTGGATACAGTTTTGTTACAAACCGTTTCCAATTCGGAAACAGGAAGTTTTTATTTTTGGATTACAATGGTGTAAACAAAAGGAGGACGAAAATGAAAACAAAAGCTTTGATCGTTGCCGCGGTGCTGTGCACCTTTGCGTTCGTTCTGTACGGCTGCGGCAATATGGGAAGAGGCGACGATACCACTGATTCCGGCAAGCCGTCCTTGAGCCTTA
This sequence comes from Oscillospiraceae bacterium, assembly GCA_015064505.1. Classification (GTDB taxonomy): domain Bacteria; phylum Bacillota; class Clostridia; order Oscillospirales; family CAG-272; genus RUG12395. Next base: position 27,796 of record SVSB01000012.1, on the reverse strand, counting down.
CGGACGACGTGGCAAACGGTACCGAGGACCCCGTCAGCCGTGAAACGGACGAGCTCCCCGTTACCACGCCAAATACCACGGACGCCGTAACCACCGCCCCCGCAACCTCGGCAGTCACCACCGATGCAGTAACCACCACCCCTGTGGATACCACGGCACCGGTAACCACCGCGCCCGTCACTCAGCCGCCCTTGCCGCCTGAATCCAAATAAAGGCGAATTCACAAAACGTTTACAGTTTCTTCATTGCTTCCTTTTATTTGAGGTTTATAATATAAACGAAGGAACCAAGAAGGGATGACGATACTGCAATGCAGTATACCGACGAAGATCTCCCCACCGTGCTCTGTACCTCGCGCGGTGGGGAGATCTTTTTTTCGTTTATTTATTGCATTCCCTTAAGTGCTACGTGTGCCGCCTCGGGATCCATATTGCAGGTGAGGCTGTGCACGGGCACTCTTGTAAGTATTTCCGAAAGCAGAGCGAGGAATCGATCTGCCCGAGCCATACCGAAGCTGCGCACGGTCTGCTCCATAAACAGGGGGAGAGAAACGGAGGGAGGTATTGGCATAATGGAGTTCTTTTCCCCGCGGGTGATAAATGCGATGCCCTTGACGGGATAAAGGCGGTTCTCGCTTATATCGTGCTTCCCTGAAAAGGGCGTGCCGCAGCACATTATCTTGCCGTCTATTATGCGCAACGCAGGCTTATCGTCGTTGATTATAACCGCATCCTCGCCGAATTCCTTAAGCCACAAGGAGGTATGGGTAGATTTTCCCGTGCCGCTGTTGGCGGAAAAGAGATACGCCTCTCCCTTATACGCAACGGCGCTGGAATGAAGCATTATGCCGCCAAAGTCCACCAGATGGTGATAAAAGGCAGAGCCTGCAATGAGATATTCACATTCTGCAGGTGTGAGGTGGGGATTCTCCTCGCAAAAGTCGGAAAAAACCTTATCGGGTATTCTTATGGTTATGTCTGCCTCGACCTCACCCGAGCGATATTTTTCTGCACGGGATCCGAGCATTTCAAATTTGGGCTCCATATCCACCGTAAGCCCCGCAAAGGAATAATTCATAGCTGCTCCTTGATGTTTGATATCCCATTTTAACATATGAGAAGCAAAAAGGCAAGTTGTGACCGAAAATATCTTTGCGGTGAAAAACATTTCACAAAAAAACGGAAATTCGGTTGACATGCAGGCATTGAAATGGTAAAATTAAAAGGTATTATACATACTAAAAGGAGAGGCTTATGACTTTTGCAGAAAAGCTGAGAATGCTCCGCAAGAGAAAGGGTTATACCCAGCAGGAGCTTGCCGACATTATCGGCGTTACGTCCCGCACCCTTATAAATTACGAAATGGGCAAGTGCTGCCCAAAGCAAACGGAGCTTTATATGCGCCTTGCTTCCGTCTTTAACGTCAATATGGAGGAGCTTATTACCGATACCGACTACGTTCCCGCGGAGATAACCGAGGGGGACGGTGCCGATCATGCCGCAAAGGAGGTTCGCCAGCTTATGGCTAAGCTGAACGGACTTTTTGCGGGCGGTCAGTTGAGCGAGGAGGACAGAGATAAGGTCATGTACGCGGTGACCGATATGTACTGGAAGGCAAAGGCAGGAAGATGAAATACGAGCTTTATCTTGCTTCCGCCTCTCCCCGCAGGCGTGAGCTTCTTGATATGCTTGGTTTTTCTTACACTCTGCTTCTGCCAAGCGTTGACGAGAGCAGCGAGGAAAAGGATCCCGCAATGCTCGTTCGGGAGCTTTCCGCAAGAAAGGCGTGTGCGGCTTTTATGATGCTTCCCGAGGAGAAGCGGAAAAACGCCCTTGTTCTGGGATCCGATACCGTGGTCTATGCCGGCGGTGAAATACTCGGAAAGCCAAAGGATGCCGCCGACGCCGCCCGTATGCTTTCCGCCCTTGAGGGAACTACCCACGAGGTATTGAGCGGAATCTCCTTCGTGACTGCGGAGGGAGTTTTCAGCGATAACGACCGCACCGTGGTTCACTTCGGTGAGATGAGTCCCGAGGAAATAGATGCCTACGTTGCAACTGCAGAGCCCATGGATAAGGCGGGCGCTTACGCGGTGCAGGGCATCTGCTCTTTATGGATAGACGGTATTGAGGGCTGCCACTTTAACGTTATCGGGCTTCCGATCAGAAAAATGTACACCCTGCTCCGCAAAATGGGTATCGAGCCCATTAAGCTGATGGAGAGTGCGGGCAGTGTCTGAGCTGTTGGGCATTGCGGAAGCCGCGGAAAAGGCGGCAAAAGTATACGGTGTGCGCGACCCCTATGAGATTGCGGAGAGGGAGGGTGTGCGCGTGTGCCGTTACGATCTCGGCTCTCTCAACGGTATGTACACCGTGCTTGCGGGAGTTCCGTTTATCGCTCTCGGCGCTTTTCTTGGCAAGGAGGAGGCGCGGCTCGTGTGTGCCCACGAGCTTGGGCATCATTTTTTGCATAAAAGCCTTGCGGAGACTGCGGCTCTTTCAGATAGCTCCATCTTTTCCGGTGGGGGAAGGCTGGAATACGAGGCAAACGCCTTTGCGGCAGAGCTTCTTATAGGAGACAGCGCTCTGCTTGATGCCGCAAAGGTCTGCGGAGACGTGGCTTGCATTGCGGCTGAGCTTGAGGTTCACCCGGAGCTTCTTGCAGTAAAAGGTGAAATATTGAGAAAAAAAGGTTACGATTTCAACCCATTGGACATAAATGTTGATTTTTTGAGAAAACAGTTGCGAAAAAGGAATTGACTTTACATTTTATTTGCTTTAAAATGTGTTTCGTTGTCAAATTATTATAATTCAGAACTGTATGGGGTGCGATCGAAATGATAAGCCGCGGTTACGAAAAGCTGTTTTACGTGTCATCGGGAAAGTTTGATCCCTCAAGATCCTTTGATATTGATCTTGCGGGCATTACGTCTCCCAATGAAAACTACAGAATAGAAAGAAACCGAACCCGCTTCAGCCTTAACAACGTATCCGTATTCGAATACGTTATAAGCGGAAAGGGCTATATCGAGTGCGAGGGCGAGGTTTATACCGTAAAGGCGGGAGATTTCTATTATCTTGACCGCGGACACAGCCATCGCTACTGGGCAGATCCCGATGAGCCTTATTCAAAAATATGGATAAACGCCAGAGGAAGGCTTACCTCTGCGGTGCTTGCGGCGTACTATTTCACTGACCCCGTTATAATCGAGCACATTGATCTTTACGATCTTTTTAAGCGCATCGGAGACGCTCTTAACGGAATCGACGAAAGCAATCGCGACGACGTGTTCGGCGAGGTTGCGGTTATGCTTACGGAAATAATCGTAAAGGTTGGCACCCTGCGTGCCCGCCGCCGCGTTTCTTCCACTCTTGCATATCAGATCAAGTCTATGATAGACGAAACCCCCAACTTTGATATTACCCTTGCGGAGGTGGAAAAAAAGTTTTTCCTCTCCAAGTCTTACATAATCCATCTGTTCTCGGACGAATTCAATATAACTCCGAAGCAATACATTCTTCAGAAAAAGATCGACACGGCAAAGGTGCTTCTTCGTGACGCACGTTGTGAGCTGTGTGAGATCGCCGACATCCTGCATTTTTCAAGCGTACAGCATTTTTCCGCTACGTTCAAAAGATATACGGGTATGACCCCCGATACTTACCGCAGAAGCTGCGGTTAATAAGCAGGTAATATGAACAAAAACGATAATTTACATAGCTCCCACGCCGACATAAGCGGAAGTGCGGAGCGGGGAATGAGAGAAATACACGGCCTTAAGCGCCACGGAAGCGGCGGCACGGGTAAGAGCACGCAAGGGGCATGGTTGCTTCTTGCGCCTCTTAACGTTTTCTGCGTTCTCGTTGCGGCTCTTGCGGTCATCGGGATAAGCTCTATGGCGCGCAATGCCGGCGCCGCAATTCCCGACGGCGAACATACAAAGCCCCCTCAGGTGACCGAGGAGGTAACTCTTCCCGTGGGGGCAGAGCCCGTAACGGATCCCGTTGACACCTCCGCCCAGACTCCGACTACCGATAACCCCGTTACCGATCCCGTAACGGAACCGGCAACGGAACCCGTAACCGAGCCGGTAACCGAGGCACCCAAGGAAGAGGGATTTCCCTATAATCTCCATCCGGAGTACGATATTTCCTCGGGACTGCTCGGCACAAGCATCGTATCCGATTACGCCATAATCGTGGATATGGCGGAAAATCGAGTGGTTGCATCCCGCAACTCGGGCGTTAAGATGTATCCCGCTTCGATGACGAAGGTGATGACTCTTTACGTTGCGGCGCTTTATATCCCCGAATCGGAGCTTTATTCCAAGACCTACCGTATGACCAACGAGATAATAAATCCCCTCTATCTGGCAAACGCCACCCGCGCGGGCTTCGTGGACAGTGAGGACGTGCTTCTTATAGATTATATGTACGGTACCATTCTTCCATCGGGAGCCGATTCCACCGTTGCCCTTTCCAACTATATTGCGGGCAGCGAGGAGGGCTTTGCGGAGCTTATGAACAAGACCGCAAAGGAGCTGGGTCTTAAAAACACTCATTTTACAAACAGCACGGGACTTCACGATCCCAATCATTATACCACCGCCTACGATATGTCCGTTATCGTAAACGCGGCAATGCAGAACGAGGTGTGCCGCAAGGTGCTTTCCACCCTCAGCTATACCACCCATTCCACGCCTCAGCACCCTGAGGGTATTACCCTTTACAGCACCGCCCTCGTGCGCCTTTCTCCCTATAATACCTCAAAGCTTGAGTTCTTTGCAGGCAAAACGGGATTTACAGACGAGGCACGTCAGTGCCTTGCATCCGTTTCCCGTACCGTTGACGGCAAGGAATACATTATGGTAACGGGTCACGCCGTTACGAAATACAACGCAGTGGACGACGCGGTAAATTCAATTACCCGTCTGTGCGTTAAGAACTGACCCAAAAAGGAGGGTGCAAAGAAACGCAGTTTCTTTGCACCCTCCTTTAAACAGCGAAGGGGGTAGGAAAAAATTAGTCAAGCCGGAATCTTGCTTCCTTATATCTGTGGTCTGCGTAGCCCGTGAAGATAACGAACTCGCCCGCCTCGGACACGTGCTTGCAATCCGCATCGTAGAAGCGGAGCATCTCCTCCGTCACCGTAAAGGTTACGGTCTTTGCTTCGCCCGGAGCAAGGAATATCTTCTCGAACGCCACAAGCTGCTGCACGGGGCGCACGGTGCTTGCAAAAATATCTCTGATATACAGCTGCACCGTTTCCTTTGCGGCGTATTTGCCCGCGTTTTTTACCTTGATGCTTACGGTAAGGCTTTCTTCCGCCGATATTCTCGTGCCTGAAAGCTCCATTGCCTCGTATTCGAACTTGGTGTAGGAAAGACCGTGACCAAAGCAGTAAAGCGGCAGATTTCCGCAGCCTATGTAATTGGATGCGTAGCGCTGATGCACGTCCTCTGCGGTCCATTTGGGTCTGCCCGTGGAGGGATGGTTATAGTATATGGGGCACTGACCTACCTCCTTCGGGAAGCTCATGGTGAGCTTTCCGCAGGGAACGGCGTTGCCGAACAGCAGGTCTGCGGCGGCATTGCCGCCCTCACTGCCGGGGAACCACATCTCAAGGATCGCAGGGCAGTTATTTATACCCGTCAGCGCAAGGGGTCTGCCGTTGAAGAGCACGGCTGCGCAGTTGGGATTTGCGGCAATTATCGCCTTTGCAAGCTCCTCCTGCATTCCGGGCAGACGGATATCCGCGCGGCTGTTGCCTTCACCGCTATAGGTCTGCGGCTCGCCCAGGCACAGCACTACCGCATCGGCTTCCTTTGCCATGGAAACGGCCTCCGCAAAGCCCTCGGTGCTCTTTTCATTCCACAGAGGTGAACAGCCATTTGCAACGGAGATCTCCGCATCGGGCATTGCGGCTCTGACACCCTCAAGCACGGTAACGCAGTCCGCGTCCTTGCCGTGGCAGCTCCAAAAGCCCTTTATTTCGTTTGAGTCCGCAAAGGGGCCGATCAGGGCGATCTTCTTTACGTCCTTTGAGAAGGGAAGCACGCCGTCGTTTTTAAGAAGTACTGCGGATTCGCAAGCGGCGCGGCGGGCAATGGCACGGTGCTCGGGGCACAGAGCAAGTGCCATTTCCTTTTCGTAGCTTGCGCCGCGGTAGGGATCGTCAAATAGACCAAGCTCCTTTTTCAGCTTCAGCACGCGGTATACCGCCTTGTCCACGTCCTTTTCGTCTATTACCCCCTCGCGCACGAGGCTGCAGAGGTTTTCGTAATAGCCGTTGGACATCATCTCAATGTCACAGCCGTTTTCAAAGGCTATTTTTGCCGCCTCTCTCATATTGGGAGCGATTCCGTGGGTCTTAAGCTCGCCTATGGCGTTGTAGTCGCTGATAACTACGCCGTCAAACTTCCATTCCTTTTTAAGTACCTTGCGCATAAGCCATTTGTTTGCAATGGAGGGAACGCCGTTAAGGGAATTGAAGGAGGGCATTATCATTCTTACTCCCGCGTCGATACAAGCCTTGTAAGCGGGGAGATAATCTTCACGCAGAAGTCTTTCGGATACCTCAACGGTGTTGTAATCTCTGCCCGCCTCTGCTCCGCCGTACGCGGCGTAATGCTTAACGCAGGCGGCAATATGCTCTTTATCGGAAAGATCGTCTCCCTGAAAGGCGCGCACCTGAGTTGCACCCATCACGCAGGCAAGATAGGGATCCTCTCCCGCCGTTTCCATAACTCTGCCCCAGCGCGCGTCGCGGGCGTAGTCCACCATGGGCGTGAAGGTGACGTTAACGCCGCCCGCAGAGGCTTCCCTTGCCGCCATTCTGCTGCATTCGTATACAAGCGCGGGATCAAAGGATGCGGCAAGGCCCAAGGGAATCGGAAAGATCGTACGATAGCCGTGGATAACGTCCATCATAAAAAGCATGGGTATCTTGTGGGGATCGTTTTCAAGATGCTTTTTCTGTATCTTTACCATCGTGTTGGCATCGGGGAAGTTGAGGGTGCTGCCCATTTTATTGAGCCATTCCTCGGAAATACCCCAGCTTTGCACGGGCCCCGTGATCTCAGAAGCGCTTTTGGTGAAGTTTTCTCCGTTCAGCTGAATGAGCTGACCGACCTTTTCTTCAAGGGTCATTTGGGAGATGAGCTTTTTCAGATTTATGTTTTTCGCCATACCGTTCTCCTTGGACTTTTTCTTTGATGATAACACAAACGGAAATGCCGTTTCAACGGATTTTGAAAAATACGCATCATTTTTTACCAAAGCTGACAATTTGAGAGTTTTCTCTTGCTTTGAAAAAACCGTAGGAGTATAATTATGTTATTCCATTGAGATTGGAGAAGAAATGAAAGCCTTGTTTATTATTTTCGGCGCGTTGATCGCCATTGCGCTGATCGCGTTCGTTATTACGCTTATCTGCTTTTTTAAGTGCTTTTATATGCCCCCGCGCAAGCCCCTTAAGGAGGACGAGTACCCCATTCCGCCCGGCAAGGTGTATGAGCCCTTCCGCGATAGGATGATAAAATGGATGAAGGAGATGCGCGCCACCCCCTGCGAGGACGTATGGATCACCTCCTTTGACGGGCTGAAGCTCCACGGAAGCTACTATAAATGCCGCGATAATGCCCCCACGGAAATTATGTTCCACGGCTACCGCGGAAACGCGGAGCGCGACCTTTGCGGCGGTGTTGCCCGTTGCTTTTCCCTTGGCAGAAACGTTATCGTCGTTGACCAGCGTTGTGCGGGAAAAAGCGAGGGAAGCGTTATCACCTTTGGAATAAACGAACACAAGGATTGCCTTGCGTGGATAGATTACGCGGTAAAGCGCCTTGGGGAGGATTGCCAAATCATCCTTTCGGGCGTTTCCATGGGCGCGGCAACCGTTATGATGGCGTCGGGCCATAAGCTGCCGAAAAACGTTGTACACACCATTGCCGATTGCGGCTACACAAGCCCCAAGGCAATTATAAAAAAGGTAATAAGGGATATGCATCTGCCCCCCGATATTATGTACCCATTTGTAAAGCTTGCGGCAAGATGGTTCGGGCATTTTGATCTTGAGGAGTATTCCCCCATAGAGGCGGTAAGGGAGAGCACTGTGCCCATAATCTTTTACCACGGCGATACGGACGATTTTGTGCCGTGGGAAATGTCAAAGGAGCTTTTTGACGCCTGCACGGCAAAAAAACGCTTTGTCACCATCGAGGGCGCAGGTCACGGTCTTGCCTTCCCGCAGGATAAAGAAAAATACCTCACCACCCTCGCGGAGTTCTCCGCCGAGCTTGGGGTGGAATGAAAAAGAGCCTTCCCCAGAGGGGGAAGGGGGACCGCGATAGCGGTGGATGAGGTGTAGAATATGTTGCCATACAATAAAAATCTTTTGCCTAACGCAAGAAAACTGCGTAAAGAAATGACACCGGAAGAAAAGCATCTTTGGTATGACTTCTTGAAGCGATTACCCTATAATGTAAAAAGACAGTATACTATTGAGAACTATATTGTTGATTTTTATATTGCGAAGAAAAAAATTGTAATCGAGGTAGATGGGCTTCAACACACAGCGCCTGAAAACAAAGAAGCAGATACGAAACGCACAGCAGCGCTCGCAACTTGGGGAATAACGGTTTTGAGATATTCAAATGACAGTATACGAAACAACTTTAACTCTGTTTGCAGTGATATTTTGAAGCATCTTGAATTGAGCTTTTCGAATTTGAAATCCATAAAATAACGCCTCATCCACCGCTTTGCGGTCCCCCTTCTCCCGCCGGAGAAGGCTTAAGTGTTACAACTTGCAGTATAGTGAAAGAGTCTCACAACTCCTTGGAATTGTGAGACTCTTTGCTGTCTTTTTATTTCAGAAGCTCCAAAGCGCGCTTATAAAGCGCGTCGAACTCGCATCCGCAACTACCGCATTGTTTGTCGGCTTCTTTGATTGCTTCAATAAGCTCGTTTTTTAGTTTTTCATCAGCCTCTCCGTTAGCGTTTGCAAGCCACGCCTTTGAAGGAACGTCAATAAGATCCCAACCACAGCTTGCGAATTTTTGTAAAATCTCGTTTAATTCATTGGTTGCCATTAGTTTATTCTCCTTATTTCTTTTCTAATCTTTTTATAATTTCATTAAAAGCTTGCTCTCGCTTTGCTTCGGTTTTGTATTGATAGTACCATCGTGCTTCAGCGAGTTGGGTAGAGGGAGTCAACGCTAAAAAAACGCTGTGTTCTTCGGGATGCGTCAATAACTTTTCTTTGAAGCTTTCTACCATTGCCCTCTCACTTTCGGCGGTACATGCGTCCCACATACCGTTATCTTCGGACACGGCAATAGCTCTTTCCCCTAAGTCGGTCATCATTCCTCTTTCGCGCAGGGATTCTACAATGTTTTTGTTTTTGACAGACCATACGCTTTTAGGTCTGCGCTTAGCAAAGTATTTTATGTATTTTGTGTCATCAAGGCTCTGCATCTGCCCGTCTATCCAGCCAAAGCAAAGTGCTTCCTCCAAAGCTTCAGTTGCTTTTAATGTTTTAACAGATCTGCTTTTGCCGAAAACAATCCAAACGCCTTCCGATGTTTCTGCGTTTATTGTCAACCACGACCTGAAATCTTCGCGTGTTTCAAATATCAGTTGAGGTATATCCGTTCTCATAATCAGTTGTTCCTCGTTTTGTTCAAATGCATCTGATAGATCGCTTCGGTGGCGAATGCCATTTTTGTAACTACGTTCTGCTTTTTGGGGTAGCAGTAGAAGGAGTCGTTTTCCGTAGAGATATCAACGCAATCGTAGGGGTCTATATAGCAGTAATCGTATTCGATATGCAGGCTGTTCGTCTGCAGGGGCTTTCTTTCAATGCGGTAGTCGGCGCTTCGGTAATTACCCTCAAGCACAAAGCCGTTTTCGGGATCGTGCGTGAGCCTGCCGTAGCCGAGCTTTTCAAAGCGCCAGCAGCGGGGCAGGGAGTAAACGTATACCTCGTCCTCAAACGAGTACGTTCCATCCTCCACCTGCTTTATAACGTTTGCCCGTTCCCACTCAAACCAGTCGGGAACGTGGGAAAACTCGGTCTCACCTTCAAGGGCAGAAAGGGTTCCGTCCTCGTTAAGATTCCAACGCTTGCCGCATTCGGTGCAGAATATCTCCGTGCCTTTGGAGTCCATTTTGGACTCGGTAAGGCAATGCGGACACTGGTAGAGTATCTTGTGCATACCTTCCGCACGGTAAGGCTCGGTGATGAGGATGCCGTTTTCCTTCTGATAGCGGTATTCATCATAGTCCATCGACGTCTTGATGACTTCGTTTATCTCGTCTGCAGACATTTTTTCGATCTGCTCGGCGGTAAGCACCTGCGTCATCGTTGTGTAAAGGGGAACCTTCCGCTTCTTGCGGAAGTTCCAGAAGGGGGTGTGCAGGTGGTTGCCGTGATGAACGACGATAACAAGCGGAACCTTGTTCATCTTAACGAGCTTGCCAACGGAATCGGGAATGTAAGCAAGAGTACCGCAGGGGGAATAACGCGCCTCGGGATACATACAAAGTATATCTCCGCGCCTCAGCACCTTGCCGATGGAGCGCACAAGATGCATATCGGTGGTAAACTTGCGAGTGCAGATAGCGCCGATCCACTCTAACAGCCACGGACGGCGGTAGTAGCCGTCGATATTTACGACGTTATTAACGCGGTGCGGATGGGTGCCCAGAGCGGTAAGCTCAAAATCGACGAAATACTGATGGTTGCTGAGTATCATATACGGGGGCTTTAGTCCCTCCATATTTATCTTTTCCACCTTGTATTTCTTGCCGATGAGCATTATTTTGGAAAGCAGGGTAATGAGATAGGTAAGATAAATTGGCTGGCGTATGGGGTATTTCGCTGTCTTGTATTTTTTCGGGTTTTTGTAATTCGGCTCCATATTCTCTCCTTTTGTATTGATTTTGTGATAATACCTGTAGGGGCGTGCAGTGCACGTCCGCGGAATTAAACAATGAAACGGCGGACGACCGCTGGTCGCCCCTACGTTTCGCCGGGGAAGCCTATTTAAAATCAATAATAACTTGCCCGCATACAGCGGCGGCATAATTCCTCCGTGCATCTGCGCTCCGTAAAACCGTTATAAAGCTTTTGCGCTTTGGGGGAGGCAAGTATGCTTTCAAGGGTATCTTCAAAGAGGTTTCCAAGGGCAATATCCCCGTTGCGGTCAAGACAGCAGGGAACTACCGTGCCGTCCGCAAGAACGCCGATCTGATCCCGCAGACCGTAGCAAAAGCCTTTTTCCTGCAATACGGCGCCGTCAATTTGCGGCCAATCGAACTTTTCTCCCCATTCCAGAAAAACACGCTCCCGCAGCCTTTCACTGCCGCGCACCTCCGACCAAGGACGTGGGAAGGCGTCTTCAAGCTTCCTTATAATAATGTCGTTCTTTTCATGCAATGCGCCCCTTGCCTTGCCGTCAAGATTCCATAGCCGCAAAACGGTAATGATGCCGCCTTCTGCCGCCTTTTTTGCAAAACCAAGACAGGAGTCAATATATTCTTCAAAGGATATGCCGGGGGGATTTGCCTCAAAGGCGTGAAGGGAAATGCTTACTTTATGCGGCTTTGCTTCGATCAGTGCCTCTCCCCGCTTTGCAAGCAGGGTGCCGTTGGTGGTAATGATGGAGCGCAGACCCAGCTCCGTTGCGATCCCGATAAAACGCGGCAAAAGCGGGTGCGCCGTCGGCTCTCCCATAAGATGATAAAAAATATATTCCGCCCAAGGGGTAACGCGCCTTGCAAGGAAGGAAAATTCCTCCTCCGTCAGCGCCCGCGGCGCTCTTTCCGTTCCGGGACAGAAGGCGCAGCTTAAATTACAGCGGTTGGTTATCTCAAGATATACCTTGCGGTGGTTTGACATATTGGCTCCGTTTTTGGATTTTAACAATATAGTACCATATAAATCTAAAAATCGCAATAGCCGAGTTTGCCGCCGAGGTTCGAATCTTTTCCAAACCGCAACGAAAAAAGCACACCCGAAGGTGTGCTTTTCGTTGTGGATGGGCGATAAAAAAGATATTTTTGCTGTTTTGCGTATGAATTCGAACCCTAGTAAAATATAATGCTTTTCGACTAAAGGGAGAAAAGCTTCATCAGCACTTCTTCACTATTCACTATTACTTATTACCTAATCGACAAGTTTCGAAAGAGAAGCGTGAAAAGTGAAGAGTTAATAGTGAAAAAGTAAAATCGACAAGTCTCTGTCGAAACTTGTCGATTTTTGGCGGAGAAGGAGAGATTATCGCGCGATGCAAGCATCGCTTGCACTGTTGCGACTAAGGCTTCTGCCCACGTGCAAGCACTCGGCACAAGCCAAGTCGCTGCCACTCCTCACGCTCGCTGTTTCGTCCCCCGGACGCGCTCGCGTTCGTCCCTCTCGCGGGCGCTCGCGTTCGAATCTTTTCCAAACCGCCAACGAAAAAAGCACACCCGAAGGTGTGCTTTCCGTTGGCGGAGAAGGAGAGATTCGAACTCTCGCGCCGGTTACCCGACCTACGCCCTTAGCAGGGGCGCCTCTTCGACCTGCTTGAGTACTTCTCCATACCCATGCTGACCGTCGATGTCATATCAGCCCTATGATTATACAACAGTCCTGCTGTTTTGTCAAGTGCAAATTGCAAAAAATATGCAAAGGGGCGGTTATGATAATTCCGTATATCGGATTGACATTTTTTGCGCTTTTGTATATAATAAGACAAACGGCAAATGTAGCCGTATTTAATTTATCAACAGGAGGCAATTATGACAAGACAGCAGTTAAAGGCAATGGCAAAGGAGCAGATCAAGGGTAACATTGGTATTTTGTTCCTTATTATGCTTATCATCGCCGTTATCTCCGGTGTTGCAAGTACAGTTTGTGCGGTAATTCCGGTGGTTGGTCCTTTCATTCCCGTTATTATCATTACCCCTGCGTTCGCCATCAGTACTATCAGAGTTTATCAGGGTCTTGCGATAGGCAAAAAACCACAGGCAAGCGATGCTTTTTCCGGATTTGACGATTTTTGGTCCGCTTTCAAGGCGTCCTTCCTCGTCGGTATTTATACATTCCTTTGGAGCCTTCTCTTCATTATCCCCGGTATCATTAAGTCTTTTTCCTACTCTCAAACTATGTACATAGTTGCGGAGAATCCCGGAATCGGCGCAAAAGAAGCCATCAACCGTTCCAAAAAAATGATGGAAGGTCACAAGATGGATCTCTTCGTTCTCGCACTTTCCTTTATAGGTTGGTACATCCTTGCCGGCTTCACCTTCGGTATCCTTTGCATTTGGCTTATCCCCTATGTAAACGCTACTCTAATCAATTTCTATAACAGCATTAAACCCGTGGCTCAGGAGCCAAATGCAGAGTGTGCAGAGGATGCACAGCCCGCAACGGATGCGGTAAACGAGTAAGCTTTTAATATTGTAAAAAGGAGAGTACAGGTGTCGCCTGTCCTCTCCTTTTTTGCTTGATCAGGGGATTTCCTGAAAGAAATCCCCCACACCCCCAAAGAACTTTAATTCGACTCGTTTGCGAAGCAAACATATCGCACGCGAAGCGTATATATAACAGCGCGGCCTTGCGGCGCGCGACTACGCGCGTAAGCGCATATCGCAGATCCCTCAAGGGATCTATATCGCCACGTGACCGTCCTATGGACGTCACGCAACCGTAGGGGCGACCATTAGCCTTCCCCTTGAGGGTTTCGCGGTGGTGAATTGATGTCCACCGGACTGTCATTCACCACCGCGAAACCTTTACACAAGGGAGGCAAACGAGAGCCTTCCCCTTGAGGGGAAGGGGGGACCGCGTTAGCGGTGGATGAGGTGTGAGTGCACAGAAACAATTATCGGCTCCGTCGCTTCCTTGCGCAACTCCTTCCGTCTTTGGCTTCGCCAAATCCACCTCCCTCCGCAGGGAGGCCAACGTAAGCCTTCTCCCCCGAAACCCTCAAGAGGGAGGCTTATGCGAAGCAAACAAATGTCCTCTCCGCAGGGAGGCTGGCTTGGGTCAACTGCACTTCCGTTTCTTACAAACTGAAGAAAAACCACAAAAAACACTTCTAAAATGCACAAAAGTTGGAAAAATTCTTGACAACTTTTGACTGTTGTTATAAAATAACCTTAATAATGCATAATTGTCTCTATACCCTTTTATTTATGCAGAGAATGATGGAGGAAATCATGAGAAAACTTTTATCTGTTCTTCTCGCCACGCTGATGGTGCTTGCCGTGTTCCCCATGGCTATCCCTCAGACCGTGACAGCAGCGACCGGTGATCGCATCGCGTATCTGGATCCTGCAGGAAATGACTTAACGGCTGCGCTTGGCGATAACTCCAAGCCCTTTGCGACCTTTAATGCGGCGTATGATGCGCTTTGCCCCGAGGGTGGTACGATCATGTTCATCGCTCCCTATAACGTGGAGCAGGATGCCATTAAGGATCTTGGTATTCATTACGGCGAGATCGTGATCACCGCCGACGGTGATTATGATAATTATTGGTTTATAGCAAGATATGTCGCTGACGTGGAACGTTATTCTCAGTGGACCGTTAAGTTCGGCGGACCCGTGACTATCGAGAATATTGCCCTTGTTGAGGCAGGCAAGACCGCGGCTGCTGTTGCAGGTGACGTGGCAGAGCCTTCCGAATACATATTTGCAAACTATAATCCTATCACCATCGGTGAAGGAGTAAAGTGCTGTTCGTCCAGCCCCATTGAAAATGCAGATACTTCTATTGCACCTCAAGTTGATGCTTCTTCTATTACGGAATTGACTACCCCTGCAAGTACTAACGTTTCCGTAAACGGCGGTGCTTTGAATATCAATCACGGCAGTGATGTGGTAGGCACTTCATCCACTGCTCCCAATCGTTTGAATCAAATGAAGCGCGATACCTGCGTTACAGTAAACAGCGGCGTATGGCGTGCGGTTGTCGGCGGTGCAAGACATGATGCTACATCTGTTACTACCGCTTATAACGGTAATTACCGCGTTTACATTAACGGCGGTACTATCGGAGAGGTAATCGGCACTAACTGGTATAACGGTTCAAATCATTGCGGCGGTCAGTCTTATATATACATGACCGGCGGAACCGTAAATAACGTACATACCGGACATCAGTCTATTGATAATGCTCCCCAGCGCACCAGTATCTTTGTTTGGACCGGCGGAAAGATCAAGACGGATATCGTGGTGCGCAATAGCGCGGACACTTTCGTTTTGTACGGTGGTGACGTGGGACTTGCCACGGCTTCCGACAAGGGAGTAACCAAGGCTTATACCGGCGCTCCCAATATTACTATTGACAATGCAGCCGGAAACGCAGACCAAAGAATGCTTGCTTGCGACGGTCAAAGCTGTGCCGTAAGGCCCAGAAACGGATCGCGAGTTACCGTTCTTCCTCTTGCTTCTACCGAGGGTCAGGTGGTCTACGTTGACCAGTCCAACGGAAACTTGAACGGACTTGGTACTGAGGACAATGCCGTAAACTCTTATATGGTTGCTTTGGCAATGTTTAATCTCGTTGGCGGAAAGATAGTGCTTAAGGGCGATTATACTATCTCTAATGAAGATACTACCAGCCTTTTTGCGTTCCGCGAGCCCGACCATTGCGAAGTTGTCGTTGACGGCAACAATAACAGCATAAGCAACGTAGCTTCTTCTCATAATAAGGTTACCGTTAATTCAGTCGAGTATACTATCTCTGCAGGCCTTGATAACTACATTCTTTCCGGCGATACCACTTTCCAGAATGTAAAATTCGATTTTGTTAACACTATGAACTTTTCCGCCGACTTCAATAAGCTTGTAATGGGCGAGGGTATTAGCAGAGGCGAGCAGGCTGTATATGTTTTAGGTGCGAACTACTATCCTACCGGCAGAGAGGGTAACGGTAATACTTACAACGTTGTCTACAGACCCCAATACGCAAATCACTCCGATGCGGATACCTATATCACTATAAAGAGCGGCAACTTCTGGGTTTCCGGTTTCTCCAGAGTATTGCACGGAGATAAGCCGTTCCATTACGGCGGAACTGCACATATCAATATTGAGGGCGGAACAATTTCTCACTTGTATCCCACACCCACAAACACAACAGTCGCTACAGCAGCCGCTGCAGAGATCAATATTTCCGGCGGTGTTGTTAACAATGTGTACACAGGTGGTCATGAGAAAGGTTCCGGAACCCTTGCAAGCCTGACCTACAATATCTCTGATGATGCTGTTATCGGTGCTTTCAACGTTATTGACAACTGCACCGGAACCGCTACCTACAACATAACGAACAACTACTTGACCTACAAGAAGGCTGCAGACGCCTTTGCGGCAGCTAAGTAACCGACGTTAATATCAATACCGATATTGACGATATAGCCTTCAACCTTGAGGAATACGGTGCAAAGTACGTTGGTCCCGATAATTACGGTCTGAGAGCGTCCTTCTCCATTGGTTCCTTCTACTTTGAAGAGAATGCAGATTTCTACAACATCGTTGAGATGGGCGTGCTCGTTAAGGCGGCAGACAACGCAAACGCGCTTACCTACATCAAGGGTAAGGATTTCTATCCCACTTCTCTTGATGCTGTGGAGAATACCGAAAACTACGATCCCGAGACCAAGATCGCAAAGTCCATCGTATACGTAAAGGGCGCGGATATCAACAACTATAAGTACGCAGGCCCCGAGGCTGACGATACCAACGTTTACTTCTCTGCACCTATTACCCAGCTTACTGCTGCGCACGGCGAGACTATGTTCACGTTTATGCCTTACGTGGTTGTTGCGGATGCCGCAGACGGAGAGCATATGGTGGTATACGGTGATGCTTATGAGCAGAATCTCTACCTCGTGGTTTATGCACTTGCAGACGGCATCGAGAGTGAAGAGGAATGCACCGATGACGCAACCCTTGCGGCTTACAACATCCTCGTTGATATCAACGGCTATATCAATTCCGAAGAGTGATCTGTAAAGGAGAGTAATGAAATGAAAGAAAAGTATATTGCTCCCGTAGCGGAGATCATTGAAGTAGCTGCTGAGGTAAACACCCTCACCATTGTTTCCGGAGATACCGACGGTAGCTCCGTACTCGTAAGCTGGCTCGTTGACTGACAAGATCTAAAAAACACCCCTGCAAAGCTTTGACTTTGCAGGGGTGTTTTGCTGTTTTTGAACGAATGAATACGCGGGGGAGAAGATAGAATACGAAGGAAGATGCGGGGGATTTCTTGAAAGAAATCCCCCGCACCCCCTTAGAACTTTCAAAAGAGATAAATAAAAAGGATAAAAAGGGGTGGTAGGGGCGTGCCTTGAAACGAATCTCGTGCAAGCGAGATAGACGCGACCGCAGGGAGCCGCCTCCAACGGAGGCGATGATTGGTGCGCCCGAGCCTTCTCCTTGAGGTTTCGCGGTGGTGAATTGATGTCCGGGGGACATCAAGAGCCGCGAAAGGACCGACCCGCAGGGAGACAAGGGGACCGCGCAAGCGACGGATGAGGTGTGAGTGCGCAGTATCAATTACAATCTCCGTCGCTTCTTTACGCAACTCCCTTCGTCACGCTACGCGTGCCACCTCCCTCCGCAGGGAGGCAAACGAGAGCCTTCCCCTGTGGGGGAAGGGGGACCGCGATAGCGGTGGATGAGGTGTACTTGTAAGGTGAACTATCTTAAGGCCCCTTTGTGCAAAGGGGGCTCCGCGAAGCGGTGGGGGATTGTTTTTCGTCGATCACAATCCCTCCGCCTCGTTCCTCGGCACCTCCCTTTACACAAGGGAGGCAAACGGGAAGCGCAAACAAAGGCTCCCTCCGCGAGGGGGCTCCCGGCGCAGACGGGTGGGGGAGTGCGCGTATAATTACAATTACCATCGCAACCGCTTCTTTGCGCAACTCCTTCCGTCTTTGGCTTCGCCAAATCCACCTCCCTCCGCAGGGAGGCCAAAGTAAGCCTTCTCCCACGAAACCTTTACACAAGGGAGGCAAACGAGAGGCTTCCCCTTGAGGGGAAGCTCCCGCAAAGCGGGTGATGAGGTGTACGCGGGAGGCGAAATCATCACCCCTTCGGGGGTCGATTAGCAGCCTCTAACGGAGGCTATGATTGGTCGTCCGCAAGCGATGGACGAGCCGTTTCTTTGCGCTAATGACACCTCATCCGTCAGCCTTCGGCTGCCACCTTCTCCCACAGGAGAAGGCTAATGAGAGGCTCCTCCTCGGGGAGGCTTACTTATGGGAGCGCTTCGGCGCGGTGCGTTACGAGCTTTTTTTCGGAGCGTTGGGAATGCGGATAAGCACCTCGGTTTCAAATTCCTTATCGGTTTTTTCCACCTTAACGTCCACCCCTGCGTGGCGCATTACGTCCACGGAACGTTCAAGAGTATTGAAAAACGCCTTCACGTCTCTCATAAGTACCACTTGCTTTCCAAGTCTTTCCGCAGGTCTTTCCGCTATCTCGTGTTTGATGTTTGCAACGAGCTGCTCCGTGCCTTCCGCTGTCAGCCCCTCGTTTATGACTCGCTTCAGCAGTCCTCGGCGTACTTCCTCACTTTCCACGGTCAGCAGGGAACGGATATGCCTTTCCGTGAGCCTGTTGGTAATAACGGCGGCTCTTTCTTCGGGAGAGAGGCGCAAAAGGGCAAGCTTTTGCTGAATATTCTCCTTGGTGCAGGAAAGCTTCTTTGCCATATCGGATGCGCTTAAGCCGTAGATCTCCATAAAGGAGCCAATGGCGTTAGCTTCGTCGAACATATTAAGCTGCTCCCGTTGCAGATTTTCCGTAAGAGCTATCTCCGCGCTTCTGCGGCTGTCCGTATTTATTATTATGCAGGGCATTTCTCTGAGACCGAGGCGTTTTGCGGCACGCAATCGTCTTTCTCCCTCCACAAGCTCGTATACGCAGCCGCCGTTTTCATTCCCTCCGAGGCAGCACCTTACCACCACGGGTTGAATTATGCCGTATTGCTTTATGCTCTCGGATAGGGAATTTATGGAATCCTCGGTGAAAAGTCTGCGGGGTTGGGAGGGGTTTGGCTGTATTCTGTCTATATCGATGCCGTAGATCGCCGCGCCTGCGGGAGCGGCAACTGCGTATCCGCCGTATTGCCTCGTTCCATCTCTTTCTAACACTTTTTCTCTTTTTATTTTGTTTTCAAACATTTTCAAAGCGTGTTGAACCTCCGTTTTTGTTGATTTCCTATGCATTTCCAATTGTACCCGCAAAAGGATGCGAATTTGCTCAAAGCGTGCAGTCGTGCCGCTTCTATTTTTGGTTTTTTATGTCGCGGAAGTGTAAAAAAACGTATCAGGAGTCGATAATGCCTAATTATTTTAAAAACTATTGATATTTTCGCGGTTTTAGAGTAAAATATAAAAGATAAAAAGAAAGAACGGGTACTCAATATGGCATCTTACAGAAGAGCAAGAATAAACGATGCGGTAAGAGAGGAGCTTTCCGTTGCTTTGCGCGACGTAAAGGATCCCCGCGTTACCGATTGTATGATAAGCATCACGGAGGCACAGGTTGCTCCCGATCTCCGCGAGGCAAGGATTTTTTATTCCGTATACGGCGGCGATAAGGCAGAGGCGGCAAAGGGACTTGCCAGCGCAACGGGATACCTGAGGCGCATACTTGCCCAGAAGCTTAATCTGCGCATAACTCCCACCCTCACCTTCGTTGAGGATGATTCTATGGCGCACGGTGCGTATATCTCAAAACTCATTTCAGAAAACGCTCCCGTTGATACGGAAGATGATGAAACAGAGGAATAAACGGGCATTTCAAGGGATTTTTAGCATAAAACTGTTGACAAAAGCAAACCTTTGTGCTAACATATATAAGCGCCGTTTTTAAGCGGCGAACGCCCCTGTAGCTCAGTAGGTAGAGCACTTGACTTTTAATCAAGGTGTCCGGAGTTCGACTCTCCGCAGGAGCACCAAAAATCGACAAGATTCGTTAGAGTCTTGTCGATTTTACTTATTACCTATTCACTCTTCACTATTCCTTAAAAGCTTGTCGATTTTTGAAAGTGATAAGTAATAGTGAAAAGGGAAGAAGTTTTTTGAGAGAACGTTTATGAATAGTCCATTAATTGAGAAATCAAAACAGTTTGCATTAGATATCATAAAAGTGTGTAATAAAGTAAAAAGTGACAAAAGAGAGAGTGTGCTTACAAATCAGCTTATTCGGAGTGGTACAAGTATAGGTGCTAATATAAGAGAAGCTTTTTATGGACACGGCAAAAATGATTTTATTGCAAAATTGCAAATAGCATTAAAAGAGTGCTCGGAAAGTGAATATTGGATTGAGCTTCTTATTGAAAGCGGATATTATGATGATAAAACGATACTTGAGAATTGTATTGAAATAAAGAAGATACTCATTTCTTCAATAAATACTGCAAAGAAAAATAATAATTAGAACGTACGTCATCGCTATTTATTACAGTTATATCTGCCATGGGCAGAAGATGATCAAGGCGGATTTCATTGCACCTATTGTATTGACAATCCTTCCCGCAGATTGTATAATTATCTCGTTTATTATACCATTGGAGGACGTTATGGCAAAGATGTGGTCCGGAAGAACGGACGGAGTTGTAGACAAGCTGGCGGATGATTTCAATTCCTCTATCAGCTTTGATTGCAGAATGTACAGACAGGATATTACGGGAAGCATGGCGCACGCCGCAATGCTTGCCGCAAAGAATATAATTACCGAGGCGGAGGCAGAGGAGCTTATCTGCGGTCTTGAGGGTATCCTTGGGGATCTTGAAAGCGGAGCTCTTACCTTTGATCCCGAATGCGAGGATATCCACATGTTCGTGGAGCAGGTGCTTACCCAGCGCATCGGCGACGTGGGCAAGAAGCTCCATACCGCAAGAAGCCGCAAC
Organism: Oscillospiraceae bacterium; assembly: GCA_015064505.1. Lineage (GTDB taxonomy): Bacteria > Bacillota > Clostridia > Oscillospirales > CAG-272 > RUG12395. The sequence continues at coordinate 6,883 of SVSB01000012.1, read as the reverse complement.
GATCAGGTTGCTCTTGACATCCGTATGTATCTGCGTGACGAGATAGATTCCATCCGCGCTCTCGCAAAGGCACTTATTTCCGTGCTTTGCGAGGTAAGCGAGAGCCACAAGGCAACTATTATGCCCGGATACACCCATTTGCAGAGAGCACAGCCCATAACCTTCGGTCATCATCTTATGGCTTACGCTATGATGCTTCTCCGCGATGCGGATCGCCTTGCCGACTGCAGAAGAAGAATGAATCTTTCTCCCATCGGCTGTTGCGCTCTTGCGGGCACCACCTACGATACCGACCGTCGCTTTGAGGCTGAAAAGCTGGGCTTTGACGGCATCTGCCTTAACTCTCTTGACGGCGTTTCCGACAGAGATTTCTGCGCGGAGCTTATGAGCGATCTTTCCATACTTATGATGCACCTTTCCCGCTTCTCCGAGGAGGTAATTCTCTGGTCAAGCTGGGAATTCAAGTTCATTGAGCTTTCCGATACCTTTTCTACCGGCTCGTCCATTATGCCCCAGAAGAAGAACCCTGATATGGCGGAGCTTGTAAGAGGCAAAACGGGCAGAGTGTACGGTGATCTTATGGGTCTTCTCACCACCCTTAAGGGTCTTCCCCTTGCTTATAACAAGGATATGCAGGAGGACAAGGAGGGCGTATTCGACGCCTGCGATACGGTAAAAATGTGCCTTGAGGTCTTTGCGGGAATGATAAAGACCATGACCGTGCGCACCGATAATATGAAAAAGGCGGCGCAGACGGGCTTTATCAACGCAACGGATCTTGCGGATTATCTGGTAAAGAAGGGAATGCCCTTCCGCGCCGCCTATAAGATCTCGGGCAAGCTCGTTGCCGAATGCATTGAGAAAAAATGCGTACTTGAGGAGCTTTCTCTTGAAGAATATCGCGCCCACAGCGAGCTTTTCGGCGAGGATCTTTACGGCGAGATTGCCCTTGAGACCTGCGTTGGCAAGCGCATAAGCGAGGGAGGCACCTCCGTTGAGAGCGTTGAAGCCCAGATCAAGTGGGTAAAAGAACAGATAAATAAAATGTAATAACAAAAAAGCTCCCCGTGGGGAGCTTTTTTGTGTACTTTTATGTTGATTTAAAAAAGCTAAAGTAGTATAATTACTGTGTATTATGTTTTAAGGAAGTGAGAAAATGCTTAAACGCCTTGCGAGGTGTATCGGGGAATATAAGCGCCCCGCCATACTTACCCCGCTCTTAATTATGGGAGAAGCGATAATAGAGTGCCTTATGCCCTTTATCATCTCCAATCTTATCAACGATATCAAGGGAGGCTGCGGTCTTGAGGATATAGTTCGCCGCGGTCTTATACTGCTTTTGATGGCAGTTATTTCTCTTGGCTTCGGCTGGGCGGCGTCCTTTACCGCCGCAAGAGCCTCTGCGGGATTTGCAAAGAATTTGCGCCGTTCCATCTTTGGTAAAATACAGACTTTCTCATTTGAAAATATAGATAAATTTTCAAGCGCATCTCTCGTTACCCGTATGACCACCGACGTAGGTAACGTGCAGATGAGCTTCATGATGATAATCAGAGGCGCTATCCGCAGTCCTATGATGCTTATATTCTCCGTAATTATGGCGTTCATTATGGGCGGTCCTCTTGCTATGCTCTTCGTTATCGTTATTCCGATCCTCGTTTGCGGTCTGCTGCTTATTGCAAAAAAGGCAATGCCCGCGTTCCGTGCCGTTTTCCGCAAGTACGATAAGCTGAACGAGTCCATTGAGGAAAACGTTATGGCTATGCGCGTGGTAAAGGGCTTCGTCCGCGAGGAGCACGAAAAGAAGAAGTTTGCGGAAGCCTCCGATAACATCCGCCGCGATTTCACCAAGGCGGAGCGCATCGTTGCCTTCAACGATCCCCTTATGCAGTTCTGCGTCTACTTCAATATGGTTTTCGTTATGTTCGTGGGCGCACATCTGATCGTTTCCAGCTCCGGAAGCACCATCGACGTCGGTCAGCTTTCCGCAATGCTTACCTACGGTATGCAGGTGCTGATGTCCCTTATGATGCTTTCCATGATCTACGTTATGATCACCATATCCGCGGAAAGCGCCCGCCGTATCGACGAGGTGCTGTGCGAGGAGCCCGCTATAACAGCTCCCGCAGATCCCGTTCTTGATATTGCCGACGGCTCCGTGGAGTTTGATAACGTAAGCTTCAAGTATTCGGCGGAGGCGGAAAAGTTCGCGCTCTCCGACGTAAACGTAAAGATAAATTCCGGCGAGACCGTTGGAATCATCGGCGGTACAGGCTCCGGAAAATCCACTCTTATTCAGCTTATCTCCCGTCTTTACGATACGACGGAGGGAACCGTAAGAGTCGGCGGCGTTGACGTCAAGGAGTACGATCTGCAGGCGTTGCGCGACGGCGTTGCCGTAGTTCTGCAGAAGAATCTGCTGTTCTCCGGTACTATCAAGGATAATCTCCGTTGGGGCAACAAGGACGCAAGCGACGAAGAGATGATCGCCGCCTGCAAGCTTGCTCAGGCTCACGATTTCGTTTCTTCCTTCCCCGATGGATACGATACTATGATAGAGCAGGGAGGAACCAACGTCAGCGGCGGTCAGAAGCAGCGCCTCTGCATTGCCCGTGCCCTCCTGAAAAAGCCGAAGATCCTTATTCTGGATGATTCCACCAGCGCCGTTGATACGAAAACGGACGCGCTTATTCGCCGCGGATTTGCGGAATACATACCCACAACCACTAAGATCATTATCGCACAGCGTATCTCCTCCGTTGAGAACGCGGATAAGATAATAGTAATGGATAACGGTGCCGTAACGGCTGTGGGCACCCATACGGAGCTCCTTGAAAAGAGCGATATTTACCGCGAGGTATACGAGCAGCAGACGAGGGGAGGTAAGGATAATGAAGAAGAATGAAAAAATGCCGCCCCGTAAGATAGATTTCAAAAAGCTGGGAAGAGTTATAAAAATGCTCTTCGGCTTCTATCCCGTGCTCGTACCCGTTACGGGTCTTTGCATACTGTTTTCTGCAGGTGTTTCCGCTATTCCTTCGCTGTTCACCAAGAAGGTCATTGAGATAATTGAAAAATGGATCGTAAGCGGCGATTGGGCGTCTGCGAGAGCGGAGCTTATCCCCGTTATCGTCCTGCTTATCACACTGTACGTGCTCAGCGTTGCTTCCACCATTGCGTACACGCAGATGATGGCTTATATCACTCAGGGCTTCCTTTCAAAGATGCGCTGTGCGATGTTTGAAAAAATGCAGGATCTGCCCGTTAAGTACTTTGATACCCATCGCCACGGCGATATAATGAGCCATTACACCAACGATATAGACACTCTCCGTCAGCTTGTTTCCCAGTCCATTCCCACCCTTATCAAGGCGGGGGCGGTGGTGCTTGTGGTATTCTCCATAATGCTCTATTATTCCTTGTGGCTTACCCTCCTTGTTGTTGGCGGTGTGCTTATAATGATGAAGGTATCGGGCACCGTGGGCGGCGGATCCGCAAAGTACTTCGTGCGTCAGCAGAAGGCAATGGGTAAGGCTGAGGGCTTCGTTCAGGAAATGATGACGGGTCAACGCGTTGTTAAGGTGTTCTGCCACGAGGAAGCCGCTGAGGCGGATTTTGAAAAGCTGAACGAGGGCCTTTATCAGGACGGATACCGCGCAAACGCCTATGCAAACACCCTTGGACCCATTATTATGAACATCGGTAACGTGCTGTACGTGCTTACCGCGCTTATCGGCGGCCTTTTGCTTGTGACGGGCGCGCCCAATATCAGCCTTTCCGGTCAGGCGTTGGGCATCAGCGTCGTTGTGCCGTTCCTTAATATGACGAAGCAGTTTACGGGTAACGTAAACCAGCTTTCTCAGCAGATAAACTCCGTTGTTATGGCGCTTGCTGGCGCGGAGCGTATCTTCTCCCTGATGGATGAGACCCCTGAGGTAGACGATGGATACGTTACTCTCGTTAACGCCAAGGAAAACCTTAACGGCGAGCTTGAGGAGTGCAGTGAGCGCACGGGTATCTGGGCGTGGAAGCATCCTCACGGCGACGGTACCATTACTTATACCCGCCTTGCGGGCGACGTTCGACTTGCGGAGGTGGACTTCTCCTACGATGGGGAAAAGCAGGTTCTTACGGACGTTAGCGTTTACGCGGAGCCCGGTCAGAAGGTTGCCTTCGTTGGCGCGACAGGTGCAGGTAAAACCACCATTACCAATCTTATCAACCGCTTCTACGATATTGCCGACGGCAAGGTTCGTTACGACGGCATAAATATCAACAAGATCAAAAAAGCGGACCTTCGTCGCTCTCTCGGTATCGTGCTTCAGGATACCAATCTGTTCACGGGCACGGTGCTTGATAACATTCGTTACGGCAGACTTGACGCAACGGACGAAGAGTGCAAGGCTGCAGCGAAGCTTGCGGGAGCGGATGACTTCATAACAAGGCTTCCCAAGGGATATGATACCATGCTTACGGGAAACGGCGCAAACCTTTCTCAGGGTCAGCGCCAGCTTATTGCCATTGCCCGTGCGGCAGTTGCGGATCCGCCCGTTATGATACTTGACGAGGCAACGTCCTCCATCGATACCCGTACTGAGGCTATAGTTTCCCGCGGTATGGACAGCCTGATGAAGGGAAGAACGGTATTCGTTATTGCCCACCGCCTTTCCACCATTATGAACTCCGACGTGATTATGGTGCTTGATCACGGCAGGATAATCGAACGTGGAAACCACGAGGATCTTATTGCAGCAAAGGGAACTTATTACCGTTTGTATACCGGTGCTTTTGAGCTGGACTAAAAATTAAGGATTTTTTCCCTGCAAATTAAACTTGTGATTTGTATCGACTTTTGATAGAATAAAACTGTAAAACGATATAATTCAAACTTGGAGGAAAAATGAAAAAGGTTTTATTGCTTCTTGCGGCGGTGATGCTCTTGTCCGCCTGCGAGACTGTTCCCCCGGTAGATACTGATCCTACAACCGATGGAGTTACCACCGAGCCCGTAACAGAGGAGGTCACCACCGTGATAGAGCTACCCGAGGTAAAACCCTTGGAGATACATAAGATCTCCCAGCTTAATACAACCGTATACCCCTTGGATTCTGCGGCAGGCGAGGAGAAGAACAGTACCCTCGTTTCCAATTACCGCGAATCCTATACTCTCGAGCCCGGTGATATGGGCGGCGTTAAGGCGTACTACACCCGTATCAAAAAGGTGGATGACTCCAACTATATTATGACCTTCCATAATACCAGACTCGGCGGATCGGTATACTGTATGCGCAGTACCGATTGCAAGAATTGGTCCAAGCCCGTCGTGGTTATGAATCAGAAGGTTATTTCCGTTAACGGAAAGCAAGATAATCTTAAGTATATGACCCCCGACAGCTTCGTGCTTGACGACGGCAGAATTATGATCGTGGCGTCCTACCGCGCAGAGAAGGCCTATCAGACCGCCATCGGCGAGAACGGTCTCGTGGCTTGCTTCTCCTCCGATATGGGCAAGACCTGGACTGAGCCCCAGATCATTTATAAGGGCACGAACTGGGAGCCCTGCGCACTTCAGGTGGATACGGGGGAGATATACGTATACTTCTCCTGCACCGCTCCCTCCATTCTTGAGCACGGCTTTGATCTGCGCTCCAGCGGCGTTGGTATGATACGCTCCAAGGACGGCGGCAAGACCTGGACCCCCAACGTAACGGAGGCTCCCTGGATGCCTCAGTACGTTATGCGTTGCTACGTTTGCACCATGGACGGCGTAAAGCGCTATAACGACCAGATGCCCGTTGCAATTCAGCTGAATAACGGCACCATCGCCCTTGCGGTAGAAACTCACAATCCCAGCAATAATGCGTACAAGTTCTCCATTTCCTATAATAACGACGGTTATCTGAAGGACGTGGGAATGGACACCACGGGTCCCGATAACAGAAAGACCAATCTGTTCAATCTTGCTGGACCTTACCTCTGCCAGTTTGATTCGGGCGAGGTAGTGCTTACATATCACTGGTCCGGTAAATTCAATTACCGCCTTGCAAACAGCACCGCAACGGAGTTTTACGATGCCGTAACCATTTGGGACGATACGGAGCATTGGGGCGCTTCCGAGAAGCTTACCTCCCACAGTGCCGCCTTTACTATCTGTACCGAGGATTTCAAAGCCAAGGTTACTACCATGTATCTTAACCATCGCGTGAACGCAAACAGGCTTACCCCCACTCTTACGGCAACCACCTCCGATTGGGACGGAAGCACGGACGCTATTTTCCTGGGCGCCGATTCTCAGGCTCAGGTATCCGTTCGTCTCGCTCACGACGACGATTATATCTATCTTCTCGGCGAAAGACTTGATTACTTCGTTACCGATAACGATAAGCTTGTTGTCTATTTCCACGACGGCAAGACCGGTCAGTATATGATGACTCTTACAAACGACGATATCAAGGTCGAGCGCCGCGAGAGCATCGAGGGCAAGAACGTTGAGGTTTCCGCAGAGGAGCTTGGCATCAAGTACCACGTTGCCGTAGACGGTCTGGCAAACGATATCCTTTCCGATATGGATAACGGCATCGTTTACGAGCTTGCATTCCCCAAGAGCCTTATCGACATCAAGGACGGAGAGATCGCTTACCGCGTTAAGCTCGTAAACCGCGATTCCTCCAACGGCAAGACCAATACCGAGGACAGCAACAAGAACGCGGGTATGAACAATACCGACGGCTGGTCCAAGGCAGATCTTAAGTAAATTTCAAAAAAAGGGGATGTTCTGAAAACTTAAAAACAGCCAACGCAAAAAAGCGCACAACAAAAAAGCAAGCCTAAATAAACAGCTTGCCGAGGATGTTGTGGAAAATTCAATTAAGAAAGCGAGACA